>CAIYYW010000229.1 GCA_903930515.1 uncultured delta proteobacterium
GGTTTATTATCGGGAGGTTCCGGCTTCCAACCTGGAGATAGACCCGGAGCATCCGATGGTTTGCGTTCCGATGAAAATTCAGGACCGGCTGGTGGGGGTGATCGTGGTTTATCAGCTTCTGCCTCAGAAGCAGAAATTGCTCAAGGTGGACTACGAGCTGTTCGGCCTGCTGGCGGCGCACGCGGCCACGGCATTGTTCAGCGCGCGTCTTTACTCGGAGTCGGTGCGGAAGCGCGAGACGATCAAGGGATTCCTGGATTTGGTCACCCATTAACTTTTCCAGGGAAATTTTTCCGGCAAGAAATCAATCAGATGAAACTGGTAATAATCATACCGGCCAATAATGAGGAAAAGACGATCGGGACGGTGATCCGGGCGATTCCGACTCGGATGGAAGGGGTGGACCGGATCCAGGTGGTGGTGGTTGATGACGGGTCCATTGACCGGACCAAAGAGCTTTCGGAACAGGCCGGGGCGATGGTTTTCCGCCATCCGGAAAACCGGGGGGTGGGCGCGGCATTTTCGAGCGGGCTTCGGATCGCGCTCGGGCTGGGCGCGGATTTGATCGTGAATATAGACGCGGACGGCCAGTTGGATCCGAAGGATATCCCGAAGCTGCTGGAGCCGATTTTGAAGGGCGAGGCCGAGTTCGCCACCGCGACCCGGTTCGGGGACCGGGATTTGATGCCGCGGATGCCGCTGGTGAAAAAATACGGCAATTTTATGGTCCGGTCCATCATCAATTTCCTGACCGGGAAAAAATTCACCGATGTCTCCTGCGGGTTCCGCGCCTACACCCGCGAGACCGCGCTCAAGCTCAACCTGTTCGGGGCGTTCACCTATACCCAGGAGACCTTTTTGAACCTGGTGGGGAAAGGGGTCCGGATCAAGGAAGTCCCGCTCCAGGTGCGGGGGGAGCGCGAATTCGGGAAGAGCCGGGTGGCCAACAATGTGCTCCGGTACGGACTGAAATCCGGAAGCATCATCATTTTGGCCTTGCGCGATTTAAAGCCGCTGAGCTTTTTCGGCTGGATCGGGAGCGCGATCACCCTGCTCGGGGTTTTTTGCTTCGGGTTTGTGTTCGTCCACTGGCTGCTGACCCGGATGACCACCCCCTTTCAATCCCTGATCCTGGTTGGAGCGGTTTTCCTGATCCTGGGATTCCTCCTGATCGTGATGGCCCTGATCGCGGATATGCTGGGCCGGATCCGGAAGATCCAGGAGGAGATCCTTTTCCTTCTGCGCGACGAATATTTTCAAAGGAAGCAAAAAGAAACCGGGGATGAAACTCCCAGGAACTAAATATGATATTGACACCCCGTCCCTGCTGGTGGATTACCGGAAGCTGACCGGCAATATCCAAAAGATGGCTGCTTTTTTTCAGGACAAATCCGCCAAGGTCCGGCCGCATTTCAAGACCAACAAGACCGTGGAAATCGCCAGGCTGCAGTTGAAGGCGGGCGCCCGTGGGATCACCTGCGCCAAGGTGGGTGAAGCGGAAGTGCTGGTCAAGGCCGGGATCAAGGACCTGCTGATCGCGAACGAGATCGTGGGCGGGATCAAGATCCGGAGGCTGATCCGGCTTTTGAAAAAAGGCGCGGAAGTGAAAGTGGCGGTGGACAGCGAGGAGAACATCCGGGAGCTTTCCGATTTGGTTTCCAGGGCGGGAGTCAGGCTGGGAGTATTAGTGGAGATCAATGTGGGCCTGCCCCGGTGCGGGGTGAGTCCGGAAAAAGGGGTGGAATTGGCCCGGCTGATCGAGCAAAGCCCGGGGCTTACCCTGCGCGGGATTATGGGATACGAGGGTCATATTGTTCTGAGCGAAGACAAGAAACTTCGGGAAGAAGAATGCCGAAAGTCAATGACGAAATTGATCCGGGCCAAAGAATTGATTGAGCAGGACGGGCATCAGGTTGGGATCGTGAGCGGGGGCGGGACCGGAACCTATTATATTACCGGGACTTTTTCGGGCGTGACCGAGGTCCAGGCCGGGTCGTATTGCCTGATGGATCTTAGATACGACAAGCTCGGACTGGGTTTTGAAAAAGCTCTCACCATCCGATCCACCGTGATCAGCAAATCCTTTGCCCCCTTCATTATCACCGACGCGGGCGAGAAGACCATGTCCATTGAATTCGGGATGCCCGAGCTGATCGGTCATCCGGGGGCGAGGCTGGTGATGCTGAGCGAGGAGCACGGTCATATTTTAGTGGAGGGCAAACCGCCGGAACTCAAGGTTGGAGACCAGGTGGAATTTTATCCCAGCCATATCTGCACCACGGTGAATCTCAATAACCGGCTCTGGGTGCTGGACGGAGAGAAGGTTTTGGATCGTTGGGAAATAGCGGCGCGAGGGATGTCGCAATAGCCATCCGCGTTCAGCGGATATAGCCGATGGATTTCAGCTTGTTGACGAGCTCCCGGTCCAGCGGTGAGCGTTGCTCTTTCAGGCTCCGGGGCTTTTGGTCATAACTCCTGATTCTTTCCACCGGATGGCTCTTCAAAAAATCCTCGGAAAACGCCTCGGTCAAAACCTTGCCGTCCATATCCTCCCCGACCGGGAGGCCCAGGTAATAAAGGGCCGTGGGGGTGAGATCAAGAATCCGCGGCGCCTGGATCCGTTGCCCTTTCTTGATCCCGGGCCCGGAAAAAATAATGATGCCGTTGACCCGGCTCTGGGTATGAGCCCCGGACTGGAGACCGACGGCCCCTTCTTTGGAAACCCGCTTCATCCCATGGTCGCTCACGATCAGAAAGGCGGTGTCGGGTCCAGAGGCCTGGATCAGTTCGCCCAAATAACCGTCCATCAATTGGTAATAATTCCGGAGGGTGTCCCGGAACCGCTCAAGATCCCGCGCCGGCGCCTTGGTAAAATACTCCGGCTCCATATACTTCCAGAAAAAATGACCCACAATATCCGGCCCTTCAAAATATACCGCCAAGACCTCCGGTTTTTTTTGCTCAGCCAGGTAAAGCGCCACGCGCTGAAAATTCAAATCCGAGACCAGCGAGAATTTGAGCAGACTCTCAAAATCTTCCCGGCTCACCAGTTGGATTTTCTGGAACCGATCCCATTCCTGATCATTAAAAGCCGCCAGTTTTTCAAAGCTTTCGCGTGGAACCTGGTCCGGGGATAATAACAACGGATATATCTCCTTGATAAAATCCTCCGGATAGGTTGTTTCCTTCAGGTTCAACAGGTATGAATAATCCATCGTCCGATAATTCAACTCCGGCCCGCTGTCCTTGTATCTGCCCAGGCTCAGCAGGTCCGATACCATCCACCCCCGCACCTTTTCCGCGGGCCAACTCGCCCAGAAACCGACAAAGCCCACGCGATATCCCTGCTCGCTCAAAATCTCGGCCAGGTCCTTGACCTTGCGCATCGTGCTGTTGACCGGGAAGCCCTTGGCGGAAATGAATCCCTTGATCCCGGTCTTGTCCGGATGCTTCCCGGTCAGCATACTGGTCCAGAGCACCGGAGAAATATGGGTGCGTCGGAAGGTGATCAACTCGCCCGAAGCGCCCTGCTCAATCAGGTGTTGGAAATTAGGCATCTTACCCGCCTGCACCAGAGGGCTGATGATGGTCCAGGTCCCGGAATCAATCCCCATGATCACCAGCTTCCGCTTTTCTTGCGGATGTCTTTGACAACCGGCAATCCCGAAAATCAAAACGACCAGACCGGCCGCCCCAAAAAAACTCAAACCCCATTTCCGCATCTTTCTATTTTTCCACAATTTACCCTTATTTCAACCGGCCCAACCGAAAAAAATCCCTCCGGCCATAAAAAAACCGAAGGCGACTTTGCGCCACCTTCGGCCTCTCGGCGTAACCCACGCCGGGAAAAAAGGAGGGGCGAGCTTGGCTTGGGCTCAATTATTTGGATGACCGCCAGACGGAAAGGTTGCAAAATAACCAATCCCCCGGTTTTTCAGACAAATCATTGAAAATTAAAGTAAAAGTAATAATAAGGTCAGCCGGAAAATCGGCAATTTTGATTTTTATCTTTATTTATCAAAGCGTTGCCAAAAAAATTGGGGGCTATCCATTTTTTTCTGGATAACCCCCTGATGAAAGGGTTTGGACGGCTATTTGAATTAGATGCAGGTTCAGTTAAAAAGTTCCGCAAAGCAATAAAAATATTTGAAATAGAAAGGATTGAGGCGAAAAAATAGATACTAAAAAAAATTCCTCTCGGCTTGGATGCCGGCTTGGATGCCTGGTTGGTTTATGGAATCAGATCCAACTCTCAACCAGTTTCTTGACCTTATCCAGGTTGATCAAGCCAACCAGGTTCGCGACCACCGCTCCCTTGCTGAAGAAAAATATGCTGGGCAATGACCTTACGCCGAGTAGCGCCGGCAATTGCGGGTTCTCCTCAACATTAACCTTCGCAACCCGGATCCGGCCTTCATAGGTCTTTTCCAGTTCTTCCAGCACCGAATTCAGAGCCTGGCAGGGGGCGCACCAAGGCGCCCAGAAATCAACCAGAACCGGCAATTCGCTCTTCAGCACCTTCTCCTCAAAATCCCTCTCCCGAATCAGCATCTGCGCCATAGTGTCCCCCCGATTTTTGACCTAGATATTGTATGGCCGCAATTTTAACTACAATCCATTGCCTTGTCAAGCAAAAAATTTTCGCCACCTGTGAATTTTTATATTTATCAATAAGTTATCTTGAATAAAAGATTTTTTAACAAAATATCCACAACCTTTTCCACAAGCATCCCCATTGCATACAATTGATTTGATTGAACAATCGTAGGCAAAAATGAATTTTGCCGAATGGCCGTTATGGGATTTCAACAGATTGCCTTGAAGCGCTCTTCCAAGGCCTGCTCAAAAACCCCATCGCCATTGAATCCTGCCCCTGCCAATCCCGGTTCGCCATCGCCCATTTCAAGGATTTTCCTTGCTGATTTCAAATGGTTTCAATGGTTGCCGCTTAAATTTATCAGATCATTCTTTTCCAAATTTTCAAGCACAACCTTTCTCAACCCTTTCCCGGTGACCTCAGAACCGGGAGGTGGAAAAAGTCATTTGACAAATCCGTCGGTTTGGAATTAGAATAAAACCGATGCTGAAAAAGATCGGGATTGTTCTGGCCGGAGAGATGGTTCTGGCGGCCGCCCTGTTCGGCCTGTTCCAGTTGCAAAAGGATCGGGAGAAGGGCGAGTTGATCCTTAGGTCCAATATGATGGCGATGTTTTACGCCAACCCTTCCCCGGAATCGGCCCAACAACCGGAAACGCCCTCCCGCAACCAGGACCCCTCAATCATAAAATTAGATCCCCAAGCCCCCAGAAAAATCGCCGTGGAGAGAAGAAAATGGAACCAAAACCAAAAATCCTGATCGCCGATGATATGGACACCTTTCTCAAACTGGAGAAAATGCTCCTGGAACA
>CAIYYW010000230.1 GCA_903930515.1 uncultured delta proteobacterium
CGGAGTTGGCGGAAAAAATACAGCCGAAGATCGTGATCCCGATGCAGTATAAAACCGACAAGGTGGATTTCCCGATCCAGCCGGTGGAGGGGTTTCTGTCCCGGTTCTCCAAGGTGAAAAAGCTGGACGGGAGCGAGGTTGATCTCCAAAAATCATCCCTGCCGGCCGGTCTGGAGGTCTGGGCGCTTAAATACGCCTGCTGACCGTGGGGAAGCGGGACTGATTGATTTCAAAACCGGTTCGGCTATGCTATTCCCGATGAGCGTCCGTTTCAAAATTTTTTCCAAATATCTCCTGTTCATCCTGGTGATCAACGCGGCGATCCTGCTCGGGCTGGAGGGCTTGGCGCGACTTTTCATCAGCTCTCCCCGCAAATTTTTTATTGAATCCAGAGACGCTCAGGGCAAGGTCCGGGTCCAATACCGCAAAGGCCCGCTCAAGCCTGAATTTCCCAAAGTCAAAGACCCGGAGAGCCTGCGGATTTTCGCGTTCGGCGGAAGCACGGTCCTGGGATTCCCCTACTATCCGTATTCCAGCTTCGCGGCGATGCTCGCGCTTGCGCTCCAGAAATCCGATCCCGGCCGGAAAATTGAGATGTCCAATTTGGGACTGAGCGGGATGAACAGCCTGGAGATCAAGCATTGCCTGTTGGAATCCCTGCGCTACTCGCCCGACCTGGTGATCATCTATGCCGGCCATAATGAATTCTTCCAGGCCAGCCTGATCCCGGACTGGAAATATCCCCGGCTGGACCGGCTCCTGGAATGGTTCCGGGCTCATTCCCGGCTTTACCAGGTTTTGACCCGGATGGATTTTTTTCTTCCAATGATCCCATCCGCAATCGGGACCCGCCAGGAACTTACGGAAAAAATCAATCTGGATTTCGAGCAGGTTCCGATGGAAAGCCAGCCGATGAGCAGGGAATATTACCAGAACCGGATTCAGGGATATAGGTATCACCTGGAACAGATTCTTTCCCGGCTGGACCAGCAAAAGATCCCGGTCCTGCTCTGCACGGTCGCGTCCAATTTAAAGGACTGGCCTCCCGAATGGCTGCCGGCTCCGGAAAATGTTTCAGCCCAGGAGTGGAAAGACTTGAAGCAAGAACTCCTCTCGGCGGATCAGGACCTTGGGGAGAATAAGCTGGACCAGGCGGAACCGATCCTGGCGCGACTCAAGCCGGTCATCCCCCAATATGCGATGTATAATTTCCTCTCCGGTTGGCTGGAAGAAAAACGCGGGAATTTCACGCTCGCCCGCGATTATTTTTTATTGGCGCGCAAGTATGACAACTCCCGCCACCGCGCCCCTCCGGAGATCAACGCGATCATCCACGAACTTGCCGCCCGGCACCGGGTGGCATTAGTGGATGTGGAGAAATTATTTTTCCAAAATTCCAAAACCACTCCCGGGTTTGATCTGTTCCTGGACCATGTTCATCCCAACCTGTCCGGGCAACGATTGATCGCGCAAGCGCTCTTTCATGGTTTGGCCGAACAAAAAATGATCCGGCCGGCGATGCCGGTTCCGGCGTTTCCAAGCGAAGACGATTTCCGGAAGGCATTTTCGCTCACTGATGAAATCCTGGCTGAAATACATATCCGGCTGGCCACCTATTACCTGCTCCAACGCCATTTACCGGAACAGGATCATCAGACCATCCAACTATTACAAGAAATCATTTCCCGCAAGCCGCAAGACCTTTTCGCCGGGATCTGCCTGGCTGCGATCTTATTGGAGGATTCCCGGACGGAAGCCGGCATCCAGGCCCTCAACCAAACCATCCAGCGGGCCGGAGGCATTTCTCAGGTCCAGAAAACCCTTGAGCGATATTTCTTCCCTCATCTCCTGGTCCAGGGAGATTATGTCCTGGTTCATCTCAACCGCGATCCAACGGTGGCGCCCCTCTCGGGAATATTGCTGGTGAGAAAGGCTCCGGAAAAAACCCGGTCCCGCTCCGCGCTGCCCTTGGATCAGTATCACTGGATCTTTCAGTATTTCCCGCAAACCCGGGAGCTGAAAGAGGTCACCGAGCCGGTCCGAAAACTGGCCTTGGCCGAGCAAGCGCTCTGCTCGGCGGAAAAATATAAAACCTTGAATATGGTCAATTATATTTCGGGGAACCTGAAATACCTTTCCGCCAACCAAGCCCATTTGTCAGGCGGGATCAACGAGTTGAAAATAGATCTGTTCGGCCCAGACCCCTGGCTGATCATTCCGATCAAGCTGGAACCGGCCACCGTCCATTCCCTCAAGCTCAGACTGGCGATCAAGCCGGAAAACGGCTTGCTGAATCAAAGCGAATTGAACATGTATTGGTCCGGGAGCGACCCCCCGGTTTTTTCCGAACAACAAAAGCTCTCGCTCCCGCTTAAGGCCGACGGTAAATTTCAGGAGCTTTCAATTGACCTGAGCCGGAATATCAACTGGCTCAGTTCAAAGAAAACCATGTTCCTGCGCCTGGACCCGGCCACTTTTTCCGGTCAGGCCCGGATCCGCGAATTCAAGATCCAGTTCTGCGTCCCGGCCGGCGCATCAACTCCATCACCATAGGCCGCAGTTTCCGGAGCGCGTCCCCCCGATGGGACACCTCCAATTTTTTGAACGGGTCCAGTTCCGCGAAAGTCTTTCCCAAATCCGGAAAATAAAAAACCGGGTCATAGCCAAAACCTTTGCCGCCTCTGGGCTCGAACCGGATCAGCCCCCGCGCCTCCCCTTCCACCAGCCTGATCTCATCCTCTTTTATGGCCATTGCCAGCGCGCAAACAAACCGCGCGGTCCGTTTTTCCATTGGAACTGCCTGGAGCAGGCCGAGTAATTTTTGATTGTTCCGAGCATCGTCCGCTTCCGCGCCCGCGAACCGGGCGGAAAAAATTCCCGGACCCCCCGACAGCGCGTCAACCTCCAAGCCGGAATCGTCGCCCAACGAGATCAGCCCGGTCTGCTTAAAGGCCGAGCGGGCCTTGTGATCGGCATTCTCGGCAAAGGTGCGATATGGCTCGTCAATTTCTTTCAGGTCGGGAAAATCGCGCAGGCTGAGCAACTGCGCCGGGAGGTCTTTGAGGAAATGCTTGAATTCCTTGAGCTTGCCCGGGTTGCGGGTGGCGACCAGGATTTTCAAGGGTTGACGGCCAGGGCTTTTTTCTGGAGCCGGATCAACTCCCGGATTCCGGATTCGCCCAGATCAAGCATCTGATCCAATTCTTTCCGCGCGAACGGACGATGCTCCGCAGTCCCCTGAACCTCCACAAATTTGCCGCTCTCGGTCATCACCACATTGAAATCAACCTCCGCCCCCACATCCTCAAAATAATCCAGGTCGAGCAGGTTCTTCCCTTTCACCCGGCCCACGCTGATCGCGGCCAGATGCTCCCGCAGCGGGTTGGCCTTGATCAGTTTCGTTTTCCGGAGCCACTGGAGCGCGAGCGCGAGCGCGACGAATCCACCGGTGATGGAGGCGCATCGGGTGCCGCCGTCGGCCTGGATCACATCGCAATCAATGATGATGGTTCGCGGCCCCAATTTTTCCTGGTCAACCACCGCGCGCAAACACCGGCCGATCAGGCGCTGAATCTCCTGGGTTCTTCCCTTGGGACCTCGCCGCGCCCCTTCCCTTTCGGTCCGGGTCTTGGTGGACCGGGGAAGCATTGAATATTCCGCAGTCACCCATCCCTTTCCAGTGTCCTTAAGAAAAGGCGGCACCTGCTCGCTCACAGTGGCCGAACAAAGCACCCAGGTGTTCCCGGCCTTGATCAGCGCCGATCCTTCCGCGTACTCAAGAACCCCGGTTTTTATTTCCACCGTTCGGATCTGATTTGGATTTCTCTTTCCCGCTCTCATTTTTACCTTCCATTCCTATTTTTTTCGCCTTGGCATTCCGGAACTCCAGAATGCTCTTGGCCAACGCTTTGGCGATTTTATCCTGAACCGCCGGGTCGGTGATGTTCTTTCGGTCCGCGGCATTGGTCAAAAAGCCTACTTCCACCAGCGCCGCGGGCATATTCGCGGTCATCAACACCCGGAAGGGGGCCTGCCGGAGACCGCGGTTCACCGCCTGCTGCATCGCGAAATCCATATTCTTCTGAACTATCCTGGCAAAAAAATCGCTTTCGGCCAGATGCTCGGTCTGGGCCATATCACCCAGAATCAATTCCAGCTCTGAAATTTCTTCCTGGGCCAAGCCCGCTTGATTGATCTCCGCGCCGGAAAGCTCCAGGTTCTCCCACATCGCCAGCTTCCGGCTGTCCTCGTCGGATGATTTCAGGCTCATAAAAAAAGTCTCGAACCCGCTCGCGCTCAATGCCTCCGCCCCGTTGATATGGATGCTCAGAAACAAATCCGCTCCCAGCTTGTTGGCAAACTCGGTCCGGGAGTCCAGGTCAAGATATTTGTCTGTTTCCCGCGTCAAATAAACCTTGATCTCCGGATATCCCCCCAGCCAGTATTTCACCCGCTGGCCGATCCTCAGGGTCAAATCTTTTTCCCGCCATCCGTCCGCGGTGTTGGCTCCGAAATTTTCCCCGCCGTGCCCCGGATCTATCACCACGATGTCCACCGGATCTCTTTTAAATTTGTCCGGAAGATTGCAGCCATTGTCAAGGTTCTCGTTGGTTTCAATTTTGGCCGAGGAAGCCGGTTTTTCCACCCGCACCTTGACCCCTTTCAAGGGCGCGTACACCTGGCTGAAAAAATCCTCGGCCAGATACAGCTTCTGACCATCGCGCAGGACTCCGGAAAAAACCAATTCGCGGGCGCCCTGAATCGCCTTGGCGGATTTCAGGTCCACCGTGACCGATTGCGCGCCGATTTTAAAAAACATATAGTTCTGATCCGAACTGAATTTCGGCTGAAGCCCCAAGTCGGAGAAAGCCTCCTGCGCGGACAGATAGACTTTGTCATCCTTGATCCGGAAATCCTTGATCACCATCGCGCCCTGGTCGTTGACAATGATCTTGATGGAATCGGCATTCTCCGCCGTGATCAGGCTGGGGATAAAAAACAAAACCGCCAATATCTTTTCCAGCCGCTTCATCTGTTGTCTATAATTATACCAGATCACGGGCTTGGAAGCACGGAAGAGCGCGACCCCAAAACCCGCAATGGCTTTCGGACCGGAAGTTCTCAATTTTGAAGAAAACGGCGGAGACTTTTGCCTTCAAAAGTCGCCTGGCTCAGCCTTCGGGCAAACTTATCCGCTCAAGCCGCAAAAACCCGATCTGCTACTGTTATGGCTCACCGGAACGCGGAACAATTTTTATTCAAAGCTCAAGGCTCTTTCAAAGTCGCTGGGGTTTGAGGCTGCGGATTTGGCGACCTCCAGGGTGACCACGCCCTTTCGGAAGAGGAAGCTCAAATGCTGGTCAAAGGATTGCATATGGTATTGATCACGGCCGTGTTCAATATATTCCTTGATCTTCAGAGTTTTGTCCGCGGCCCGGATGCATTCCTGGATGGTTGCGGTATTGATCATTATTTCCGCGGCAACCACCCTCCCCTTGCCATCCTGGCGGGGAAGGAGTCTCTGGGAGATGATGGCTTTGAGGCTCTCGGCCAGCCTCATCCTTACCACATCCTGCTCTTCCATCGGGAACAGGCCGATCAGGCGGTTCACCGTGTGGGTGACATCGGTGGTATGGAGGGTGGAAAAGACCAGATGTCCGGTTTCCGCGGCCTTGAGCGCGATGTCCACCGTCTCGTAATCGCGGATTTCTCCGACCAGGATCACATCGGGATCCTGCCGGAGCGCGGCCCGGAGCGCGGTGGCGAAATCCTGGGTGTCGGATCCGATCTCGCGCTGGGAAATTGAGCAGTTGTTGTCCTGATGCAGGAATTCAATCGGGTCTTCTATGGTCAGGATATGCTTGCGAAAATTCTCGTTGATATGATGGATCATCGCGGCCAGGGTGGACGACTTGCCGCTCCCGGTGATGCCGGTGACCAGGACCAGGCCGCGTTCGTTGGAAGCGATCTCATTGAGCACGATGGGCAGGCCGAGCTTTTCCACGGTCGGAATCTCCAGCGGGATGATCCGGAGCACGATCTCAAAACTGCCGCGCTGGCGGAAGACATTAACCCGGAACCTCCCGGATTCGGGCAGGACATAGGAGGTGTCCAGCTCCAGCAGCTCGTCCACATTGCGCTGAATTTTACCCGCGGAAAGAATGGTAGTCACAATGTTCCGGGTATCTTCCATGGCCAGTTGCGGCGCCTTGATCTCGCGGAGATGGCCGTCAATCCTGAACATCGGGGGCGCTCCCACCTTGAGGTGCACATCCGAGGCGTTTGATTTCACTCCCGCGGACAAAAGTTGGTTGAATATTTTCGCGTCCATTTTATCTCTTCTTCCTGCCTCCGGCTCCGGTTATTTTCGGATCGGGCGCCGGCTTTTGCGCGCGGGAAGACTGCCGAAGCCGGCTGAGCTCGTCGGTGGTTCTCCGGAGCCGCTCGGAAAGGGTTTTGCAAAACGATTGATAAATCTTGAGCGCGAGCGCCCGGTCGTTTTCCAGGAGCTGCTCGAATTCCCGGCGATGAATGGCGAGGACCTCGACCGCGCTCTTCGCGATCACGCTCGCGGAGGTCAACTCATTTTCAATCAGGCTCATCTCCCCGAACAATTCCCCCCGCTTCAGCAGGGCCACTTCCTGCCGGGCCTCGCCCTCCCCTTTCAACACCTGCACTTCTCCCTGTTCCATCAAATAGAGCGCCTGTCCCAGAGCGTTTTCCTCAATGATGGAATCGCCGGGCTGAAATTTTTCGCGCTGACATATTTTCGCCAGGTTTTGCGCCTCGGTGAAATTCAGGTTCTTGAATAAAAAGGTTTCCTGGATCAACTCGGATCCCAAAATCTCCTGGAATTCCTCAACCGCCATTCGCTTCTCCTGCCTTGTGACCTTTTTTAAACTTTAATCTCAGAGTCCCCAATTGTCAAATTCCGCCCGGACCAACCGTCTATTAACCATGGAGGTTGGAAAAATATTTTGAAACAAATTCAAGATTAAGTCATCTAATCGGATATAGGAGAACGTGGATAAGATGTTGGCAAAGAAGTTAGAGCCGGATGGGATGAAGATGGCGGTAAATGGAAATGGCCGGAAGGTGAAAGGGACTTTCCTGATCCCGCTGGCGAAGATCATCAACAGCCGGAAGGATATTGACTGGGCCGGACCGGGCAAACTGACCGGAGACGACCTTGGGAAAATCAAAGAAAAGATCCTGGCCTCCAATTGGTATGACCTGATCTTTTTCAACCGGGTGAGCAGCGCGGTTTATCAATTGGTCGCAGGGGGAAAACCGGAGGGCGCGCGTCAATTCGGGGAAGGCATAATGTGGGACACCCTGGCCGAAATTTACCATTCCAGCCTGGTGAAAGAGTCCGCGTCCGAGGCCCTGTCCCGGTTTGCGTCTCTTTACAACGGCATCTTCTTCAACACCGGCGAGGTGGAATTTCAAGCCAGCGGAACGGAAGCCCGGTTCCGTATTTTTGATCCAGGCGGAATCCCGGCTCCGGAATTTTTCATTGAGATGATGAAGAGCCTGCTCAAGAAAATCGCCTGGATGAACCGGGCGGAGCAGGTTACCGTCCATTGCGAAGAAGGCTTGCCGGATTCAGCTAAAAGAATCTGTTCCGCCGATTTCCATCTGCGGTGGGAAAAACGCTAAGCCCGGGCCGGAGGGAACCGGTTATTGGTCTCGGATGAATCCGTAATATTTTCCCATCCAGTATGGCAAGAGCCAGAAGGTTCCGGCTTCCTCGCTTAAGCCCCCGGCATAGATTCCGGCATTATCCATTGCCTCGGTGGGCTTCCAGCCCCTGCTTTCCGTATCCAGCGCATAGGGGTTGCCATTCCATTTCATCACCGCGCGCTCCTCCGGCGGGAGCGGGACCACCGATTCCTTTTCCCGGAACCGGCCCAACGAACTCTTGATCTTGAGATCGCTCCGCTGACTGTTCCAGTGGTTCCATCTCACCAGGTCCAGCGAGATCCGCTCAAGGGTGAAAATCGCTCCAGCCAGGTCAAAGTCAGCTCCGGCTGGCATCACCGCTCCGTAAATGAAATCAAAAAGCGGATTCCGCTCCGGCTGTTCAATCCGCCAGGACCTTTCCAGGCTCTTGCGGTAATCGGCAAGCAGCTTCGGGTCTTGCTCGTATTTCAGGAGCGGGTAATAAGAAAGGAATGCCAGTTCGTCATCGGAATGATTGATGAACCCGGGGACATTGATCTTCTGGTTGAGTGTGAACGCGGCGTAATGGTGATTGATCGCAAGGTCCAGGTAGGCCTTCTGGTATTTTTCGTCGCCGGTGATGTGATAGGCGGCCTTGAGATGGGAAAGGATTTCCAATGAATTCAGGCCCCGGTCCCACCAGTTGAGACGGCGGCTCCAGGGCTGGAAGAAATTCCACACCCCGTAAGTGGTGGGCTGGCCGTCAACATCCAGCAGGTAGTAATCGTTTTTGACGATGTAGTCCGTGATCTCCCGCACCTTCCCCCGGATTTCCGCCTGCTCCGCCTGATCCGCGCAGAGGTCATAATAGATGGAATAGCCGTAATAATGCCCGACCACTTCGTCGGAACTGGTGTCGCTTTTCCATCTCCATTTTTTATCCGGAGAAAAATTGCCCCACTGCATGGGATGATCGCCCAGGACCGTGTCGTGTTGCTCGTCCGGTTTGGCGATGGACCTTGCCATCAAGCCGGGGATCCCGGTCACGGTTTCCAGGAACATCATTGCTTCCAGGGAGTGGCGCGCGAATTCCTTCGCCTCCGGGTCCTTGGTCGCGGCGTAGCGGTAACATTCCCCGGCAAGATACATCGCGGTCCAGAGTCCGTCATTGTCGCTGGTGAAGGTATGGTTGCTGGAAAGGTCTCCTGGTTTTTCCAGATGCGAATCAGAGACCAGGCCGTAACGGATATGCCGGGAGCGGGTGGCCGCCTCGATCAAGTCCGCCTTTTCCCGCAGGGTCATCTTCCGGTATTCCATCCGGGTGATTCCTTTGGCAGTGGCCAGCCAGGCCGCCCCATCCGGCGTGATCACGACCTTTATCACCCGGTCGGAAAGCAGATATTGTCCGCCCTGAAAATAGCTCCATTCCTTGCCGTCAAACCTGGCCGCGCCCTGGTTTCCGCCGACCCATTTGATCCCGTTGGATTGCGCAAAGGTCAGCGCCTCTTTCATCGGCGCGTCTTTGAGCTTGAGATTTTCAGCCGGGGTTTGGCCGCTCAATCCGGTTTTATCTCCCGGGCACAAATCGCGGCCGGGATTTTCAGGTTCCCATTGTCCATTTTCAAATTTTAAAATCCCGTCTTTGGTTTGCGCGAATATTTCCCCATCGCAATAAAACAAATCCGAAACCTCCGACCCGATCGGGTATTTGAAAACAAGGGCTTGCTGGAACCCGGAGTCGGGAACCGAGATGGACCCGGAGGGGTTTGACGGGAATCCGATCAGGCTGAAGCAACATAGGCCGAGAAAAAATATTTTCCGTATCATTCATCCTCCTTGAGCGGGCCGCGCGATAAAAAAGGCGGGAAGGCGCTGGAGTTTATTTTTTCAATGGTGAGCCGGGCGGGACTCGAACCCGCGGCCTACTGATTAAAAGTCAGTTGCTCTAACCAACTGAGCTACCAGCCCACGCTGAAACCAGCCAAGAATTGATATGCTATTGTAACCGGCTTTGCCTTTTCTGCAAGCCGGTTCCGGGCTGACCTCATAAATTTGACATTGTTGAGCCGGGTCAATATGATGAATCCCGGGGATTATCCCAGGAGGGTTAAG
>CAIYYW010000231.1 GCA_903930515.1 uncultured delta proteobacterium
AGCGAGCCGATCTATCAAGCCCCTTTGATCGGTTTTGTCAGGGGAACCGACCCGTTATTCCAGGAATATAAAAAAATCAATAACACGGCCCTAATAAAAGGTCAGGCCAACCATCCCACTTTGATGACGCAGGCTCCAACCCGGGCTAGAACTTGACACGCTCTTAAAGGAGTGTTATGTTTCTTGAGTATCAATCTGGTTTAATCGGTCAAATGGAGGGAAAAGCAGGGATGGCAAATGAGAAGGACAAGGTCACGATCAAGATCCCTCGTCCGTTGTATCAGAAGTTGCAGGTGATCATCAAGGACAGCGGGTACAATTCGGTCACGGATTTCATTGTTTTTATATTGCGGGACTTGCTGGCCGCTTCCCGCGCCCCGGAATCCGGTTTTGACGAGAAGGAGATCCAGGAGATCAAGAAGCGTCTGAAGAATTTGGGTTATTTATAATTTAATGATACTGCCGGCGCAGGTTTCCCGTCAGTCAGCATTTGGTTACGGCAATTCCTCAATTCTTCCACCACCGGGTCGTGATTGAAATTTTAGTCGGCAACCGCGATTACTTTTCGGTCAGGATATCCTTTTTTTGCAGCCGCTTGAAATATCTCCGGATGTCTTCCGCACTCTTGCGGTAATTGTCCCCCAGCTTGGCCACCGTCCCCCGGCTCACTTCCCTCATCATTTGGTAATACTTCCGGTTCACCCGCTCCCGCCTCCAGCGCGCCACCAGATGATTCCCGTACGAGCGATAGATAAAGGTGAGGAAGTCCAGCCGGAGCACCAGTTGGATCAATTGCCAGTTGGAATAAAATTTGGCCATCGCCTTCATGGTTTCCTTTTGAAGCTGGTAGGCGGTCATCAGGCCGGGCTGATATACCACATGGTGGCCGTCATACAAACTCCAGTCCCGGGTGAGCAAGCGGCCCTCCGCCTCCAGGTCTTGATAATGTTTGGTGCCCGGCATCGGGGTCAGGATCAGGAACTGGACCGTGTCAATTTTATTTTTGATCGCGAATTTGGCGGTCTGTTTGATGGTGGCCACATCGTCGGTATCCGCTCCGAGCACGAACATTCCGTGGGTGCGGATGCCGTATTGATGGAACTTCCCGATTCCCTGCTCAATTTCTTCCACCGTCAGCTTCTTGCGGTAAGTGCGGAGCGTGCCGGGATTGACCGATTCCAGCCCCAGATAGACAAAGAAGCAATTGGACTCCTTCATCAGTTCCAGCAATTCCTCGTCCTTGGTGCAATCCACGCGCATCTGCGCGGTCCAGGCCGGGGTGATCTTGTTCGCAATCATCAGCCGGAGCAGCTTCTTGGTATTTTCCGGGTTGGCCACAAAATTATCGTCATAGAAAAAGAGGGTGTCTCCCTTTTTTAAATTCAGGGCCTTCAATTCTTCCAGAACATTCTCCGGGGTCCGGAACCGGTATTTCCTCCCGAATAACTTGGTCACCACGCAGAAGCTGCAATCATAAGGACAACCCCGCGAAGTCATCACCGGCTTGACATTGGACAACTTGGTTTCCATCAAACTGAAATCCGGGAAGGGCAGGGTGTCCAATTCCCGGCACGGATCCGCCAGCGGGTTATGAAAAATCCGGTCCCCCACCCGGAAGCTCAATCCCGGCACTTTTTCCAAACCCGCTTTTTCTTCCACCGCCCGGATAAAAGGAAGGATGTTGTTCTCAGTCTCGCCGCGCAAAACAAAATGACCGTGCTCCAGGGCCTCTTCCGGGAAAAAAGTCGGATGAGGCCCCCCGAAGATCACGGTCTTGCCCTGCTTCCGGAGCTCATTCCCCAGGACATACGAGCGCTTGGCCGTGGAGGTGATCGCGGAGATCCCAACCAAATCAGCCTCCAGCAATTTCCGGTAGTCCAGCTTGCTTGCGCTCTCAACCATCACTTCCACCTCATGACCGGCCTGCTTCAGGATGCTCCCCAGGATCAGGGGCCCGAGTCTAGGCATAACAAACCGCGAGAAAATATGGAAATCAGGAGGGCGCGGCTCGATAAAGGAGATTTTCATTTTTTTCCTTCCTTTTAATGTCCTTAATTCTAATTAAGCATATCACGGATAAATAAATCCGCCACCCGGATTGGAAGAAAGGTTTCCTGGTTTGGGTAGGGGCGCGCCTCGGGCTGGATTGCCGCGCCCGCGAACGGTCCCGCGGGAACGCGGGCAAGCCCTGTCCCGACAAAAAAGGCATACAAGGGGGCATCGCTTGACAGCCCCCTGCCAAAAG
>CAIYYW010000232.1 GCA_903930515.1 uncultured delta proteobacterium
GAGACGATGTACGCGGCGCCCGGGGTCGGCCTGGCCGCGACCCAGGTGGGGGTGACCCGGCGGGTGGCGGTGGTGGATGTGAGTTCTCCGGAAGAGCCCAAGGAATTATTGGCGCTGATCAATCCGGAGATCGTGGAATCCGAGGGGCTGGAGGAGATGGAAGAGGGATGTTTGTCCCTGCCGGAATTCCGGGAAGCGATCAAGCGTCCGACCCGGATCAAGGTCTTGGGAAAAAACCTGAAGGGCGAGCCGGTGGAGATCGTTGCCGAAGGCATAATGGCCCGGGCGATCCAGCACGAGCTGGACCATCTGAACGGAAGGCTCCTGTTGGATTACGCCGGCGCGATCAAGCGGGAGTTGTATCTAAGGAAGCTTAAGAAGCAAAGCCGCAACCGCCAACGCTGAATAATTCAACGCGATAGTCGCGCCGGACGCTCTCTTGCGCTTTAATCCGATTGATTGACGGTTGCGGATCGGGTGCTTAAATTATAAGCAAGGCAAAGGATAGGGAATGCCCCGGAAAGATTACTATAAATTATTAGGCGTGAGTCAGACCGCGAACGCGGAGGAGATCAAGCGCGCATACCGACAGCTGGCTCAGAAGCATCATCCGGACCGGAACCCGGGGAACAAGGAGGCTGAGAGCCGGTTCAAGGATATTAACGAGGCCTACCAGGTCCTTTCGGATCAGAGCAAGAAAGAGCAGTATGACCGGTTCGGGTTCGTCGGCGGGCCGGGCGCGCCACAGGGAGAAGCCCCGGGCGGATATACTTATTATACCCAGGGCACCAACCCGGATTTTGAGTTTACCATTGAAGACCTGCTCTCCGGGTTCGGGAAAAAGGGAAAGTCCCGCAGGAGCGGCCGGACGGGGGATATTTTCGGGGACATTTTCGGGAACCAGGGTCCTGGTCCGGAGGCTGGATTTGAGATGGAGCCTCTTGATTTGGAGGCGATGCTGGAGATAGATTTTATGGACGCGCTCAAGGGCGGGATCCGGGGTTTGCAGGTCAACCGGGAAAACATCTCAATCCGGATTCCAGCCGGGGTAAGAGACGGGGGCCGGCTCCGGATTCCGGGCAAGGGCAAGGCGGCCCGGCGGGGCAAGCGCGGTGATTTATATATTGTGATCCGGGTGAAGCCGCATCCATATTTTCGGCGCGAGGAAAATGATATCCACCTGGAACTGCCGATTACGGTCTGGGAGGCGAGCCTGGGAGCGGAAGTGGAAGTTCCCACTATTGACGGCTGGGCCAAGCTTAAAATCCCGGCCGGGACCAGGAGCGGCCAGATTTTAAGGCTGTCGGGAAAAGGGGCTCCGGACCCAAAAAGCGGCGGAAGGGGAGATCAATACGCGCATATTCAGATCGTGGCGCAGAAGCCGATGGATGATCAGAGCCGGAAGCTCTTGGAGGAACTGGCGAAGCTGAACCCGGACAATCCGAGGAAAAACCTTTTTTGATAGAGGTGGGAAGAATGGGCAAGGTTAAGATAGGAAAGGCGGAAAAAGGGAAAGGGAAACACCCGGAGAAGGAATGTCTGGAACCGCTGGAGCAGGAACCGCTGGGGGAAAAATCAGAGCCTTTGGAGGTTGAAGCCGAGTCGGAGAGCGCCTCGGCCGCGGCATTGAACGCGCTGGAGGAATCGGACGGGCCGGGCCTGGGAACCGCCGAGTTGAAGAAACAGCTTGCGGATCTGGGAAAGCAGACCCTGTATCTCCAAGCCGATTTCGCGAACTATAAGCGGAACGCGGAGCAGGAGCGGGGGCGGAGCCTGGAGCTGGGGAAAGAGCTGGCGCTGAAAGACCTGTTTCCGATTATTGAGCACCTGGACCGCGCGATCGCTTCTGGGGTTCAATATTCCATTGACGCCTCCGTCCTGAAAGGGCTGGAGTTGGTGAAGAAGGAGCTTCTGCGGATTCTGGAAAAGTATCAGGTGGAGCGGATCAAAACGGTGGGTGAAAAATTTGATCCGAAAATCCACGACGCGATCAGCGTGATTGACTCGCCGGACCATCCGCCCGGGACCATTGTTCTTGAACATCAGCCGGGGTTCCAGCGGGAGGGAAAAGTCCTTCAGCCGGCCCAGGTGGTGGTTGCCAAAGACCGGCCCGCAACCTAAGGGCTTAGGAGGCCGACTCCAGGTATTGCTTCAGTTCCTTCTGGATCTCCGGCTCCGGGTAGTGCCTTAGCAGCATCGCGATCAGGCCGCTGAATCCCTTGCGGGTTTGAGAGTCCAGGTTCCGGAACAAGCGGATCAAAGACTTCTCCGCGTCCGCCAAATCCACCCCGTCAACCCCAGAGCCGAGCTTATTAAACAACCCTTCCAAAGTGATCCCGGCCCGTTCCGCGTTTTCTCCAGCCGCTCCTTCCGGGCGATGCTCCAAGGCTCCTCCACTTCCACCTTCAGCGCCCGGCGGAGATGGCGGCACCGCTCATAATTCGGCGCGTCAATCTTGCCCGTCTCCAGTTGATGAATATAGGTATTGCTGACTTCCAAGGCCTGGGCCAGGCGCCCCTGGGTCAGCTCCCGCTTTTTCCTCTGCTTTTTCAGGTATTCCCCGAATCCGATCATTGCAGCCGCCTCCGGCGATTTAAGCAAGTTACTTGATAAAGTTAGCAGCAACTTTTGAGAACTTTGTCAAAGGAAAACTGTCAAAATCAAGACCGAAAGAGGGCCAGGGCGGAAGCTTGACAAAAAAGGGGGTTTTCGGTTACAATATTCAGGATCAAGGAATACAGTAGTCAGCTTAAATGGTAATACTTAAAAACATTATCAGGTATTTTTGGGCGGTGAATGTTATTTTGCTGTTTTTTGTGGCATATTTCCTGGCCGGATTGGTCAATTTTAATTTGAGCAGAAAATACCTGGCGCTTCCGGCGCCGACCGGCCCGGCCAATTACGCGAGCCTCCCGTCCGGGGGTTTTAACTATCATCCTTCCTCGGACCGGATCATTGAACGGAATGTCTTCGGCACCATTGATCTGACCCTGCTGCAAGGGGCCACCGCGGCGGAGCCGGCCATAACCAAGGTCAACGCCGGTTTAATCGGGATTATGTATTTCTACCAGGGTTCCCAACTAAACCGGGCGATGATCCTGCTCAAGGACCAAAACCTCTCTGATGCCTACCGGATCGGAGACGAGCTCTCGGGGGGGGCCAAGATTGAAGACATCCAGCCGAAAAAGGTGATCCTGTCCCTGGGCGGCGGCGGCAAGCAGGAGTTGTTGCTGGAAGAGTTCGCCGGGGAGCTGCCGGGCATGGAGGAGTATGTTTATCAAAGCCCGTATGGGAAGATGTCCGAGAAAGAAGCCGCGGCCGCGCTTATGGAGCGGCGGAAGAGCCTGGGGATTGACGACCGGATCAAGCGGGTCAGCGAGACTTATTTTAAAATTGAGCGGTCCGCGATCAGCGACGCGCTCGGCAATATGAACGACCTGCTCACCCACGCGCGGATGGTGCCCAATTTCGTGGAAGACGAATCCGGGAGAAGGACGGATGGGTTCCGGGTGCTCCAGGTCAAGGCGGGAGGGGTGTTTGAAAAGCTCGGGATCCGGACCGGGGATGTGATCGAGAAGATCAACGGCGCGCCGATGGACAATATCCAGAAGGGTTTTGAGTTGATGCAGCAGCTCCAGTTTGAAAAGCGCTTTGAGATTGAAGTCCTGAGAGGCTCCCGGCCGTTGTTGATCAGTTACGAGATTATCGAGTAAAAGGGGGAGAGATGCGGGCAGGAAACCTTTTTAAAATTTTCGCGGGAATAGTCCTCGGGAGCCTGTGCTTCGGCCTGACTCAGGCCGGTCTGGCGCAGCAGCCTCCTTTGCCCAACCCGGCCGAAACCGACAAGCCTCCCAGGATGGTGGAGGAAAGCAAAAAC
>CAIYYW010000233.1 GCA_903930515.1 uncultured delta proteobacterium
CAGGCAAGATGCCTGCACCACAATTTATGGGACACGACACTAGTAACGCCGCGATTATGACCAGGCTAAAATACCTGACCGGCATACCCGCCGCCACCGCCTATTTTAATTGATCTCTTTTCCGGCATTGACAAGGCCGCCGGAATTCAGTTTGACCACTTGGATTCCTGTTATTATAACAGGGAAGGACTACTAGTCTCCAGTTCCTGACCATTCCCAGGCAAAAATGATTTGCCACGAATTGTCGCTCGCATAAACGAATCCCTCCTCCAGCTTCAGTTGATGAGTGACATACTCGGCCACGCCGATGGTGCCCTCCCCCTGATTCAGGTCGCCTCCTCCCAGAGGCCGGCCGAGGCCCCCGATCGTCCCCGGCTGGCCGCGGATGGTGTCGCTGTTGGAGACCAGAATTTCCCCCTCCAAAGTCACAAGATGAGTAAGCTCGACTTCTCCGGCCAGCGAAATCTCGACTGCGTTCTGCAATTCGGGATCGCCCACGAAGGTGTAGAGCGCGGTCAGGTCGGCGTCGAAATAGACAAAATCCTTGCTCACGATGAGGCCCAGCGAGTAATCCGTGCCGGGGTCGCCGAGGTCGGCGTTGCTGGCCGTCGGCCACTTGATGACGCCGATCGCGGTCAGCGCGGGCCGGTATCGCCGTTCGAGGAGGAACTCGTATTCGGCGGAAGTCTCGAGATCGCCAAACCCTCCCACCGTGCTGACATCCGGGGTCTTGGAGTCGATATAGACAAAGTTGGGTTCGACCGCGACCTTCAAGAACTCCGAAAGGTTGTATTCCGCGAGGAAGGGGAAATCCCATTGGGTCTGCTCGGAGTCAGTCTGGAATTCAATGCCGCTCCCGAAGGTGAACCGTTGCTTGGGCGACCAGGTCTGGGAAGGGCGGCGATGCCGGCTGGTGACGATTTGTCCGAAAGCCGGTCCGCTGACCGAAATCAGACAGGCCGCGATCAGCAAAGCGCGGATCAACCGAGCAGGATTCATGGTGGCCAGCGCCTTACGGCTTGGTCACCGAGATCAGCTCTTCCACGTCGCCACCCAGGGCCTCGGCTTTGACCATGCCCACCCCTTTGGCATACCACTTTTTCTCGGAGCCGGCTTCAATCATGGACCATTCCTTGGTCCGCACGCATCCGGTGTAGGTCCCGGCCGCCACCTTTACGGTTTCGTTCAAGGCGATGACCTGGCCCATATCTTCCGCATGATTCTTCAAATATTCCTGGCGGTAGGGTTTGCCCGGTTTCGGATCGGCCGTGATGATGATGCCCGGCTGCGCGTTATCAACCCCGGCCTCCCAGGACCCTTCCGTGCTGGTGGCGCCGCCCGGCAGGAATTCCTTGGTCGCTTCCCCCATATACCAGACCGTCCCCTGCTTGTCCTGCGCATACCAGTCCCAAGTGTCCTCTTTCAGGACTCCCTTCTCCGAGGCGGTGTCATGCACGACCACGCATTTGACGCCCATGATCATCTTGGTTTCGCTGGTCACCGTGACGGTAATATCGGTGGTCACGCCCTTGGATTTTTCGGTATATTTCATGACCGTGCCGGGCACGAGCGGGAACCATTGATTGTCCACCTTGTCCTGGAAATTCGCCGGATCAATCTTCACCTGGTACGGGGTTTCCTTCGCCGATAGCGAAGCCCCGCCCGCGAATACCGCCAACACCAGACTCGCCAGCATCACCGGAAGCAGTCTCCTTGCACTCATCGTAATCCTCCCTCGCGCTCCCCGGCGGGAACTGGAAGTCCGGCCGGGGGAGCACTGATTGTTAAGACTCGGAAACCCTGCAAAGCCTATGGTCAAAGAGCACGATTACATCACATAGATTCCGCTCTCTCATCGCAAGTCGCCTCATAACCGAATTTTTTTTCTAAATTAATGCCCCCCGTCCTGCAAATCTAAGGATTGAATACCCAAGTGAGCCCGGGCCGGATCAAAACGGCGTTGTTGTTGTCGTAGGTCACGCCCAAGCACAAGGACAATCCTTTATTAAGGTGCCAGCGCATTCCCACCATGCCCACCACCTCGCCGCCGGCGATTTCCGGAGTGACGGCTGTTCCGGATTCGACTAATGATTCGCTGGTCGCCGCGGTGTTTCCCACCACTTCTCCGACGAGATCAAACTGTTTATTAATAAACCATTCCGCGGCAACCCCGTAATCGAAGGTGTCTTTCATTGGTATTCCCGGCACCCGGCCCAGGTTGCTGTAGCCCAGGTTAAGATGGACATCTACCGGACCAAAAAACTTGCTCATGATGAAGTAACCCGTATAATCGGTTTGGCCGGTTCCGATCAAGGCATTTTTAGCGGTCGGGTATTTGAGTTCCAGGGCCAGCGCCATGTCCGGCAGGTATTCGGTTTCCTTGAAAAAACGCAAGGTGCCCGTAATCTCGGTGTCGCCCAAGCCCTGCGCTTTTTCCCCGCTCGAGGGGACAATGGCGGTGAATGGGACCGGCTCAATCATAATCTCCAAATCGTTGGTTATGCTGTACTCGATGACCAAAGGAAAAGCGAGCTCCTGTCCGTCGGAAGAAGTCTGATACTCGCCGGTGACTTCCATATCAATAGTGCCCGCGGGAGCGACCCGCGTGGTTTCCGTCTCCAGGGGTTGGCCGGCCCATGACTTGAGGGGCGAAAAAATGACGATGACGGCGGAAAACAACAGGATTATCCAAGCAAAATTTTTTCCCATCTCCATATTCCTCCTTTTGTGATTTTTTGGATACCCAATTACTTTCTTTTCGATTATAGCGGGGGGGGGGGGGGCTTTGTAAATCGAAAGGATCGGAAAC
>CAIYYW010000234.1 GCA_903930515.1 uncultured delta proteobacterium
CTGGCCAAGATTGAGGATGACGAGATCGCGCTCAGCTTCCGCCAGTCCCAAAACAGCTACAACTTGCTCAAGGATAAATATCGGAAATATGTGGAGCTGAACAAGGAGCAGATGGTCAGCGAGCAGGAGTTCAAGGAAGTAGAGCGGTCCTATAAAGACGCGGAAAGCAACTACCTGCTCTATCATCTCAAGTTTGAAAATACCGAGTTGCGCTCTCCGATCGCAGGCACGGTGACGGAGAAATTATGCGAGCCGCACCAGTTTTTGGGCGCGATGGAAAAAGCCTTCAGCGTGTCGCGGCTGGATCAATATAAGGTGGACATTTATGTCACGGAATCCGCTCTGGAGAAACTAAAGCAGGACCAGGAGGTGGAAATCCGGATTGACGCCCTTGATGGAGACACCACGGCATATCCGCATAAGGGCAAGATCTCGGTCATCGGCGCCCAGGTGGATTCCAACACCGGAACCGCTCCGGCCGAAGTAACTCTCCCCGTCCCTCCCTCGGGGGCCAAGCCCGGGATGTTCGCCCGGCTCAAGATTATCACCTCGCTCAGGCCCAATGTCTTGGCGATCCCCAAGCGCGCTTTGGTCCGCGAAGAGCCGGCCGAGGTCTGGGTGATCCGGGGAGACCGGGTGGAGCTGAGACAGGTGGAGACCGGGCTGGAGGATGAAACCTTCCTGGAAGTGACTCACGGCCTCGCGGCTAATGAGCAGGTGGTCACCGCGGGGCAGGAAGCCTTAAGCGACAAGAGCCAGGTCAAGGTGGTGAAAGCATCGCAGGAAGCGCCGGTTCCAAAACCCAACCAAGGCGCTCCCCGGCCGGCCAAGTAGAGATCAAGGAGTAAGCCGTGAACCTGGCGGAATTTTCCATCAAGCGACCGATCGCCATTTCAATGTTGGTGCTGGGAATCCTCCTGATCGGGGTTGTTTCCGCGGTTAAAATACCCTTCAACCTTCTCCCGGAAATAACTTATCCCAAGGTGACCATCCGGACCGAATACCCTCACGCGGCTCCGGAGGAAGTGGAGAATTTGGTCACCCGTCCGATTGAGCAATCGGTCGGGATCATCAGCAATGTGGTGAAGCAGAGTTCGGCATCCCGTCCGGGGGTCAGCGAAGTGTATGTGGAGTTCCGCTGGGGAGTGGATATGGATGTGGCGGTGATGGACATCCGGGAGAAACTCCAGCTTTTGGAAGGGTTCTTCCCCGAAGATGTCAAGAAGCCCACCATTCTAAGATATGATCCCAGCACCGACCCGATTATGACCATCGGCGTGGCCGGGAAACTGGATTTGGGGGAACTGCGGTACCTGGTGGAGAGGGAGATCGAGCGGGAGCTGGAACGGATTGACGGGGTGGCCGCGGTCAAGGTGGAAGGGGGATATGAAGAGGAAATCATCATTGAGATGGACGAGGCGAAGCTGACCAAATACGACCTGACCCCGGCGATGGTGATTGACCGGCTCCGGAGAGAGAACATCAACCTTGCCGGAGGCACCTTGACCGAGGCCGGAGAGGAACTGGCGGTCCGGACTTTGAACGAGTTCACCGCCCTGCAGGAGATCAAGGATATTATTGTCAGCTCCGGGCCGGGAGAGGGCGGGGGTGGGGAGGCGCTTTCGGGCCTGTCCGGTATTTCTTCGGTGGGAGGGATGGGAGGCCTGTCCGGTTTGATGATGGGAAGCTTGTCCAGCCTGGCCGGAATATCCGGAATGATCCCGGGGGCGGCCTCAACCGGCGCCGAGGTGAAGGTATCCATCCCGATCCGGCTGGGAGACATCGCCGAGGTGCGGCCGCGGCACAAGCCCCGGGAAAAGATTGTCCGGCTCAACGGCAAGGAGTGCATCAAGATCGCCATTTACAAGGAAGGCGACGCCAACATCGTGCAGGTGGCGAATTCGGTGAAAAAAGCCCTGAACAAGATCCAGGACAATTTGCGATCCGAGCCGATCAGCGCGAAAGAGGCCCGCAAGCTGCGCTCGCCGGTGGATAAATTCAAGCGGGCCGGGAACTGGATGATCTACCTGTTCTTCAACACCCGTCCGTTTCATCCGTACCTGTCCAAGCCCAATCTGGTCAACGATCTGGAAATCGTGACCATCTCGGACCAGAGCCGCTTCATCAAGGATTCCATCTATTCCGTGATCCAGAACGCGCTCTGGGGGGCGATCATCGCGATTTTGGTTTTCTACTTCTTCGTCCGAAACATCCCCAGCACCTGGATTATGTCCCTGGCCATACCCACCTCCATCATCGCCACCTTCAACCTGATGTATTTCACCGGCATCTCCTTCAACATTATGAGCCTGGCCGGGATCGCGGTCGGGGTCGGGAATGTGGTGGACAACTCCATCATCGTTCTGGAAAACATACTCCGCCACCGGGTGAAAAACCCGGATCTGATAGACAGCGCGGTCAAGGCCACCAGCGAAGTCACCGGCGCGATCATCGCCAGCACGGTCACCAATGTGATCGTGTTTTTCCCGATCTTCTATGTGGAAGGGATGTTCCGGCAGGCCTTCGGAGATTTGGCCTGGACCGTGACTTACTCCATGGGCGCCAGCATCTTCGCCGCGTTGCTGTTGGTGCCGATGTTCAGCGTCTATTTCGGAGACCGGGTGAAACTGCCCAAGGAATTGATTGACGAGGACCTGGAGAGCTCCGTCACCGAGGAGGTGGAAGAAGGGCGGGGGAGGAAACTGACCATCCGGAAATTCCCGAGCTTCCGAGAATTCCCCGGAGGCGTTTTCCCCTGGCCGATCGGATACCCGCTCGCGGTGTTCGGCTGGCTGTTGCTGGAGATCTATCAAATCACCGGTTTTTTACTGGGAAGTGTTTTTTTCCTGATCTTCCATTACCCCTTGGTCGGGTTTGACCGGAGCTGGAAAGTTGTCAAGGCCAAATATCCGGGCTGGATTGATTATGTGATCCATCACCCGAATAAATTTTTCTGGGGATCAATACTGCTGGTGCTGTTCTCCCTGCTCGGATTCCTGGTGATCAATCTGGAACTGTTCCCGGATGTGGACCAGAACGAGTTCCGGATCCATCTCCGGCTTCCGGTCGGAACCGCGATTGAGGAGACCGACCGCCGCTCGGCCCGGATTGAAAAGGATATCCAATCGCTGCCGGCCGCGGACAAGATCACCAACATTTTTGACACCGTGGGCGGGAGCGTGGCCAGCACGGCGTTGGAGCAGGAAACAAGCGAAAACATCGGCGAGATCGTGATCTCTTTGGTGGAACGCGGGGACCGTAATTTTAAGGATAATGATATGGTGGAACGGGTCCGGGACCTGCTCAAGCGCCAGGTGAACCTGGAATTCCGTTTTTCCAAGCCCCAGCTCCTCACCTTCAAGAACCCGGTTGAGATTGAAATCGTGGGCTATAACCTCAAAGACCTGCGCCGGGCCAGCCTGATGGTCGGCGCGGAACTGGAAAAAATTAAGGGCCTGGTGGACATTGAGAGCACGATGAAGGAAGCGAATCCGGAGATCGCGATCCGGGTGGACCGGGAACGGGCGGCCAACTACGGGTTGAGTTCCAGCCAGATCGCGGACATCCTGGAGAAGAAGATCAAGGGCAGCCTGGCCACCCATTTCCGCGAGCGCGACCGCCAGATTGAGATCACGGTGGAGGTGGAAGAATCGCAGCGGAACACCATCAAGGACCTGGGCAACCTGTCCATCCCGATCGCCGGCGGCAACTCCATTCCACTTTCGGGCCTGGCCGTTATAGAAGCCAGCCGGGGTCCGGGGTCCATCTCCCGCGTCTCCGGCACGCGGGTTGCCCTGCTCACCGCCAACCTCTACAAGATCAAGCTGGGGACCGCGGCCAAACAGATCAACGAACATCTCAGCCAATTGGAGTTCCCGCGCGGAACCTACTACCGGATCACCGGCCAGAACGAGGAGATGAAAAAGAGTCTCTCCAGCCTTTATTGGGCGATGGCTTTGGCGATATTCCTCACCTACATCGTGCTCGCCGCCCAGTTCGGAAGCCTGCTCCATCCGTTCGTGATTATGTTCGGGGCCTTTTACTCCCTGGTCGGCCTGACCATCTTTTTCCTGGTCTTCAGGGTCTCCGTCAATATCTTCAGCCTGATCGGGATCCTGATGATGATCGGGATCTCCGTCAATGACGCGATCGTGATGGTTTCCGCGATCAACCTTTACCGCGACCGGGGCGTGGACCGGATGAAGGCGATTGTGATGGCCGCCCAGTTCCGGCTCCGGCCCAACCTGATCACCAGCCTGAACACCATTTTGGGAATGATCCCGATGGCGCTTCCGATCGGGGAAGGTTATGAACTCCGTCTCCCGATGGCCATGGCCGTGATCAGCGGTCTCGCCGCATCCACCTTCCTCACCCTGACCGTGGTGCCCGCAGTCTATCTGGTGCTGGACCAGGCCGGAGAAAAGGCGATGGCGTCCCTCCGGGGCAAAATATGAGACTTTCCGAGTTTTCCGTCAAATATAAAGTCGCGGGATTGATGATTTATATCTGCTTGTGCGTGCTGGGGGTGGTGGCGCTGCGGAGGATGCCCCTGGAGTTTTTGCCCAAGATGGAGATGCCCTTCATCAACATCATCATCAACTATCCCGGGACCAGCCCCGCGGAAATCTGCGAAAACATCGTGCAGAAGGTTGAAGAAGCGGTGTCCACCATGCACGGGATTGACAAGATTGAAACCAACTGCCGGCAGGGGAACGCCGAGATCGGGATCCAGCTCTCCAGCGATTCCAACACCGAGTACCAGGTGCTGGAGGTGCGCGAGCGGATTGAGCAGATCAAGAACGATCTCCCCGTGGACCTGCCTCCGATCCTGGTGCTCAAGTTTGACACCGACCAGTTCCCGATCATCTTCGCCTCGGTCGGCCTTCCGGACGACCAGAAGGAATACAGCGACATTTTGGAGCAGGTCCTGGTCCGGCCGGTCAAGTCCCTGGAGGGAGTGGCGGATGTCCAGTTTTTCGGGATGGAGGAGAAGCGGGTCAAGGTTGAGTTGGACCAGGATTTATTGAACGCCTACGGGATCAGCATCATTGAAGTTTACGGCAAGCTCACCGCCAACAACCTGAATATGAGTCTGGGCTCGATTGACCATCTCGGGAAAAAATACTCGGTCCGACTGCTCAGCGAGTTCCTAAGACTCAACGACATCCGGAAGCTCCGGCTCCGCAAAGACCTGATCCTGTCGGATGTGGCCAAAGTGGATTACGAATATGTCAAGCCGATTTTCCGCGGCCGGGTCAACAGCAAGCCCATGCGGCTGATGCTCATCCAGAAGGAAGGCGGGGCCAATACCGTCCAGGTCAGCGACCGGGTGACGGACAAAATCAAAGAGGTCATGAAAGACCCGCAAATGGCCGGGGCCGAGATCAAGGTCTGGTTCAACCAGGCCGACGAGATCAAGATCGCGGTCTCCGGATTGAAAAACTCCGGGTTGATGGGGGCGTTCCTGGCTTTCTTCATCCTCTGGCTTTTCATCAAGGATTTCCGCGCCACTTTCATTATCTCCCTTTCCATCCCAACCAGCCTCCTGATCACGGTGTTCGTGATGTATTTCCTCGGATACACCTTCAATGTCATCACCATGAGCGGACTGGTGATGGGGATCGGGATGCTGGTGGACAACGCGATCGTGGTGATGGAGGCGATTTACGCGCGGCTGGAAAGAGGCCAGCCTCGGGACCAGGCCGCGATCCACGGCACCGACGAGGTGGGACTGGCGATCACGGCCAGCACCACTACCACCATGATCGTGTTCCTGCCCCTGATTTTCAGCAAGCACCGGGAAGTCTCCGTCCTGATGGGGCAATTGGGGGTGGTCACGGTGATCTCCATCAGCGTCAGCCTGCTGGTGGCGATGACCCTGACCCCTCTGCTGGCCAGTATTTTAATCACCGGGCGGAAGCCTTATAAGGTGAAATGGTTTGAGAAAACCGAAGACCGGATGATCGGCTGGCTGGGGGTATTTTTAAAGCACCGCCAGGCCGTGCTCTGGCCCCTGTTCGGGCTGTTTGCGATCACCATGGTCTTCTTCTTCACCCCCAGGCTGATTGAGAAGGAATCGGTTCCCAAGGCGATGATGCGTATCCTCCAGGTCCGGATGGTGTTTGAGCAGAAGCCGGACGATGAGGAGTTGGACCGGAAAATGGCATACCTGGAAGAAATGTTTATGGCCCATAAGGAAGATTGGCAACTGGATACGGTCAACTCGGTGATTGCGCCCCAGTTCACCCGGATCAGCCTGGTTATGAATGAAAAACGGAAAAGCAAATTCACCGTGGATGATCTCCTGGAGCAGGTCAAGGCCTTGGTGGATCAAAAAATCCAATGGCCGGGAGTAACTTTCAGTTATGAAAATATGTCAATGGGCGGACCTGACAACGGGCCCAGCCCGACCACCATTAAGGTCAAAGGGGATGATGCGGATCAGGTCTATTATTTTGCCGAGGAACTCCGGAAGCGGCTGAGCGGCTTGAAGACGATCAAGATGGTGGGGGAGCTGGAAAAAGAAGGGCAGCGAGAAATCCATGTGGAAATTGACCGGGAACTGGCGCAAAAATACGGGGTGGATCCCAGCCAGGCCGCCTTTTCCATCGCCTATATGATCCGGGGAGCCACGGTCGGGAAATTTTCATCACAGGACCGGCAGATAGATTTATATTTCCAGCTCCAGGAAGCGGACCGGAAAACCCTCTCCCAATTAAAGGAGACCGAGATCTACAGCCTGGACGGGAAACAGATCCCACTCAAGAATTTCGCCAAGTTCCGGATCAAGGGCATCCCGGAAAAGGTTGTCCGCGAGAACCGGAGGTTCACGGTCAGGATCCCGATCTTCCCGGCCGTGCGCGACCTGGGCCAGGTCCGGACCGAGGCGATGGAGCGGCTGTCTGATTTCCGCCTGCCCAAGGGTTATATCTGGGTGATGGGCGAGGAATACCAGGATATGATTGATATGCTCTATGACCTACTGTTCAGCGTGCTCCTGGCCGCGATCCTGGTCTTCATCGTGATGACCGCCCAGTTTGAATCGTTCCTGCTCCCGTTCGTGATTATGTTTGAAATCCCGCTCGCGGCCATCGGGGTCTCGATCGCTCTGACGATCACCAGGAGCACCTTCAATGTGCTCTCCGGGGCCGGCTGCCTGGTTTTGATCGGGATCGTGGTCAATAACGCGATCGTGCTGGTGAGCCATGTGCAGAACCTGCGCCAGCAAGGCCTGAGCGACCGCGACAGCATCCTGAAAGGTTCCCGCGACCGGATGCGGCCGATCGCGATGACTTCCCTCACCACCATCCTCGGCGTCCTGCCCATGGCGATCGGACTAAACGACACCGGCCGGATGGTTTATTCCCCGCTCGCTATTGCCGTGATCGGCGGAATGACCTTCAGCACCTTCTTCACCCCCCTGGTCATCCCCCTGGTCTTGTCTATTACCGATTCCGTCCGGGAAGGACTCACCCAGGTTCAGACCTTCTTGCGCAAAGCCTAAGATGAAGAACGCCGCGGCCAAACTGATTCTCCCGGCTGGAAACTTATTGATCGCAATCATCCTCGCCGCATGTTTTTTAGGCTCGGCCCCGAAAGCCTTCCCGCTTGATGACGCCTACATCCATCTCTGTTACGCGAAAAACCTGGCGGATGGCGCCGGCTTCTCCTTCAATCAAGGCGAGCCATCCTTCGGGACCTCCAGCCCGCTCTGGGTTTTCATCCTGGCCTTGTTCATACGATGGCTGGAGCCGCATCTCCTGATCCGACTCATCGCCGTTGTCTGCCTTTGGGCGACTCTCTGCCTCGGCTCAGCCATCATCCGGGAACAACTCCGGGGAAAATCCCTATCCACCCCGGTAAAAGTTTTCTTCATTTTCTTCCCGGCGCTTTTCCTCGCCTTGAGCGGAAATTTTTTGTGGATCGTTTTTTCGGGAATGGAATCCGCGCTCTTCTGCGCGCTCACCCTCGCCACGATATTCCTCTTAATCCGGGAAAAGCCGGCATGGATCGGATACCCGCTCCTGGGACTCCTGGTCCTGACCAGGTTTGAGGCGGTTTTCCTTATCCCCCTGGTCCTGGCCTGGCAATGGTTCAAGGTTGCAGACAAGAAAAGGATGTGGGGCATCCTGATCTCCATCATTCTCCCGCTCGCGTTTCATTCCTGGGCATATTTTGCGCTCGGCCATTTCCTGCCCACCACCCGCGCCGGCAAACTCGCCAGCGATCTCTTCAATTCCGGAATTTCCCTCAAAGGCGGTTGGGCCTTTCTGGTCCGACATATCCTTTATCTCGGGCATACCGAGCAAATTGTCCAAGCTGCTTTGCTCCTGGCTATCGCCGCCGTCTTGAGTTTGATCCGGATCAAGAAGCCAAGGACTCATATAGGGCCGGCGGGAATGTCGGCAATTTTCGCCCTGATGATTTTTTTATATCACGACCAGTTTTTCCGCAGCACCCAGATGCTTACCCCCTATCATAATTTCCGTTACCAAGTCCTGTTCTTCCCGGCACTGGCGATCGGCTTGGCATCCATTTTCGGCAAACTCTATGAAATCGCCATTGGGAAAAAGGACAGGGCTGCTTTAATTTGTATTTTGGTTTGCGGGTTAATCCCTTCTTTTGTATATTTGGGAAAGTGGCATTCCCTTTTCCTCAACCAATCCCGGCATGTCGCGGATGTTCATCAGAAGACCGCGCTCTGGGCAAGGGACAATTTGCCCGCGTCCAGCCGGATCGCCTGCTTTGACATCGGCTCCCTGGGATTTTACTCGCAAAGATATGTGATAGACCTGGGCGGGTTGATTGATCCGGGCATCCATCCCTATTTCAAGAATAAAGAGGTGGGCGGATATCTGGAACAGGAAAAAGCCACCCATTATATTGAGCTGGGCACGCCCGGGTCGGAACGGATGCTGGGGGTGGAAAGGGATGCGGGAAAGCGGTATCAACTCAAGCCGGTGGCGTATTTCGCGGGCAAGCGGGTGAGGGAGCCGGTGCTGTTGCATTCCTGGGAAATGAAAGTTTTTGAACTGGAATGGTCAGGCGCAAAGAATGAACCTTAACCAAACCGGAGGGGTGCGGAATGAAAAAATATTTCTTATGGATGTTATTGAGTTTGGTGATGGGGTTGATGGCGGTTAATTCAGCGGATGCCAAAAAGCCCGAGCTGGAGCCTGCGGAGGTTATCGTCGGCCTGGGCTACGGTCCGGCCAGGAATAAAAAAGGAGAGCCGAGGGACGAACTCAAACGCCGGGTGGACAAAGCGGTTGAGGTTTATAAACAGGGTCTGGCCCCTTATATTATTTTCACCGGCGCGGACACCGGGGCCGGATGCGAGGCCGAGGTGATGAAGGAGTTGGCGGTGAAGCAAGGGGTTTTGCCGGACAGGATCATCACCGAGACCAGGGCGACCGACACCATCACCAACGCTAAATACTCGGTCGAAATCATGAGGAGCAAAGGCTGGAGCAGCGCGATCCTGGTGTCCAACCCCTATCATTTGAAGCGCGCCCGGTCCCTCTTTGAAGCCAGCCCCGGGATCAAGGTCCAGACCGCTCCCTGCGCCACTCCGGCCAATCCCTTCTACCATTTATTTGGCTTCAGCTACGAGGTTTTGGCCCGGGCGCAAAACTTCATTATCAACGGCAACCAAAAAGCGCGGGCGGACGAAAACCCAAAGGACGATCATTAGCCGCGCTTGCCCTTGACTTCCCGGTCCAGGAAATCGGCGATCACCGAAAAGGCCTCTTGGGCCGGCCGCGTCAAACTCAGGCTGATAAATCCGTGCTCCGCGTTTTCCACCGTGTAGAGTTGGGATTTGATCCCGGTCTGGTCCAGCCGCCGCTTGAATTCAAGCGAATCCGGAAGATATTCATCCTTGGCTCCGGCCAGGATCAGGATGGAAGGGTCTTTGTCCGGAGAGAGATACCGGATCGGAGAAGCCTTTAGGTATCGCTCGGGGAAAAGGGTCTGGGGGCCGCCAAGATAGCTCATCACATATTCAATCCCGGCATCCTCCCGCGAATCGAAGCGGGTGAGATCATATACGCCGTAAATCAATACCGCGGCCTTGACCGAGGCCTCCAGGCCCGGCGAATTATAGGTCGGCTCAAAGGCCACATAATCATAGGCGAACGCGACCATCGCCGACAGGTTGGCCCCGGCGCTGTCCCCCATCACCGCGACCAGATTGGGATCGCCCCAATATTTCCGGCCGTGATCCTTGGCCCAGATCACCGCGCCCAAAGCATCGTTGACCTGGGCCGGAAAGGGATGGACCGGGGCGAGCCGGTAATTGATGTTGAAGACCAGATACCCTCGTTTGGCCAAGTACCGGCACAACCCCTCATCCATTTCCTTGCTCCCAAAGGACCAGCCCCCGCCGTGGATATTAACGATGATCGGATACACCCCCTCAGACCGGGGCCGGAAAGCGTCCAGATACAATCTCTCGCGGCCAACCCTGGCCCAGCGAACATTCCTCCGGACATTGATCCCGGAACTAATCCCGCTCACCGGCCTCCGGAGTTGGTTGAGGCTTAAGCTCGGCAGACGGGCCCGGTCCGGCATCGGCGGCGCCGCGGCCAAACTGATCAGCGTCATCAGGATGATCGCCGACCTATTCAATATCCGCTGGTTCATTTTTTCCCTCCGCCCTGATTCAATGATCGGGTCGGATTTATTCTTGCGCGAGAAATTCCAGGCTGACGGATTCCTGGAAAGACGATACCTATGATACCTTTGTTTTCAATAAGGAAAAACCCGCTGGATATTTCCCAACTCCCGCGAGTTTGGATATAATTCTATGGCGGTTCCGGACCGGGAAAGTGAAAATGGGAACCGGGGTATTTATTCCCCTGTTAGAAGGAGCAAGCGCGCGATGAATTATGTGATGGGAATTGATGTGGGCACCAGCGGATTAAAAGCGCTGGTGGTGGACGGGCAGGGCAGGGGCATAGCTTCGGCTTTGGTGGAATACGGGATGGATACCCTTAAGCCGGGATGGGCGGAGCAGGACCCGGAGCAATGGTGGGATGCCCTGGTCAAAGCGATGCGGAAACTCAAATCTACAGTCCCGGACCTGGCTCATTCCCTCTCCGGGATCGGACTCACCGGTCAGATGCACAGCTCGGTTTTCCTTGATCAAAAATTCCGGGTGATCCGGCCGGCCATCCTCTGGTGCGACCAGAGAACGGCCAAAGAATGCGAACAGCTCTATCAAAAGATCGGCTTTGACCGGCTGGTCAGGCTGACCCTGAACCGCGCCCTGACCGGCTTCACCCTTCCGAAACTGCTCTGGCTTAGGAACCGGGAGCCGGGACATTACAAAAAGACCCGGCATCTTTTGGTGTGCAAGGACTACCTCCGGTTCCGTCTGACCAATGAGCTTGCCACCGAGGTCTCGGACGCGAGCGGGACTTTGATCTTTGATGTCCGGAACCGGCGCTGGAGCGATCAGTTGATTTCGGAACTGGAGATATATCCGGGGATTCTGCCCAAATGTTATGAGTCGCCCGAAATCACCGGCGAGCTGACCAGGGAGGCCGCATCTCTGCTGGGACTGAAGCCGGGCGTCCCGGTGGTGGGCGGGGCCGGAGACCAGGCAGCCGGCGCGGTCGGGAACGGGATTGTGGAGGAAGGGGCGGTCCTGATTTCAATCGGGACCAGCGGGGTGGTTTTTGCCGCGCATAAAAAACCGCTGATTGACAAGCAGGCCCGGCTCCATTCCTTCTGCCACGCGGTTCCGGGGCTTTGGCATTCAATGGGGGTGATGCTGAGCGCGGGCGGATCGCTCCGGTGGCTGCGGGAGGTTTTGCGGGAAGCCGACCCGAAAATGGATTACCCGGAGATGACTGCACTCGCCGAGCAAGTTCCGGCTGGAGCCGATGGTCTTTATTTCCTGCCTTATCTTACCGGCGAGCGCACCCCGCATTTTGATCCGTATGCGCGCGGGGTGTGGTTCGGTCTTTCGCTCAAACATTCGCTCGGGCATCTGGTCCGGGCGGTGATGGAAGGGGTCAGCTTCGGCCTGAAAGACTCGGTGGAGGTTATGAAGAAGAGCGGGTTCCGGATCAGTAAATTTTATCTTTCCGGCGGAGGGGCCAAAAGCCAAGCCTGGGCGCAATTGCTGGCGGATTTGCTGGAGGAGCAAATATACCGGCTGAAGGTTGATGAAGGGCCGAGCTTCGGGGCCGCGCTCCTGGCAATGGTGGGCACGGGAAGATTTAAAGAGGTAAGGGCCGCGGCCAAAGCGACCCTGAATTTGAAAGACCGCTTTGAGCCGGATCCCAAAACCGGCGAAACCTACCGGCGTCTCTATCGCAACTGGCAGACCCTGTATCCGGAATTTGCCGGGAAGTTCCGGGAATTGGGGTCAAGGCTTTAGGGTCGGTTGCCCAAATAGTCCTGAACCTTCATCCGCCACAACCCGCGCCGTTGATCCGGCAGCAGGGCCTCAATCCCTGCCCCCAATTCGTTTGCCACTAATTTTTTGGCTCCCGCATCCAACTATTAGAGGGCTGCAGCATTGATAGGGAATCAACGGGCATAGTCAAGAAAGGAGCGGAAGGATGCTGGTATTAAGCAGGAAACTGGGAGAGAAGATTGTGATTGGGAACAGCATTGTGATCACGGTTAATCGTCTGGAGTATAACCAGGTCAGCCTGGGGATCAGCGCTCCGATTGAGGTTCCGATCGTGCGGATGGAATTGCTGGATCGGGACCGGGAGAAAAACCGGGTCCATCTCGTCCGTTAAGAAGGGTATAATTCTTTTTCGGAATGGAACCCGTCCGCCACGATCACTTCCCGCATATTTTGAGCGTCCACCTGGATCGGATTGAGCAGGATGGAAGGCGCCTCGGCCTTGCCGTTATAAACCAGTTGGTCCGCGCCCGGTATTTTCTGGCCCTTGAGCATCAGCACCAAAGCTTCCGCGGCCCGGGTGGCCTGGAGCCGGACCGGCATATAAATGGTCATGGTTTGTTCGCCCTTCACGATCCTCTTGCAGGCGTCCAATTCCGCGTCCATCCCGGTGAGCAAAACCTTGCCGGTCAGTCCGAATTCCTTGAGCGCCTTGGCCGCTCCTCCCGCGGTGCCGTCATTGCTGGCAATGATCGCGTCCGGTTTTTTTCCCTGCGCTAAAAGTTTCTTGATGATCTGATAGGCCTGTTCCGGGGACCAGTCCGGGGTCCAGCTTTCGCCGATCAGATTGACCCGGCCGCTGCGTAAGAACGGTTCCAGGGCCGCGCGTTGCCCCTCTTTCAACCGGATGGAATTGCTGTCCACTTCCGAACCCAGGAGCAGGAAATAATTTCCTTCGGGCTTCCGCTTCAGGCAATACTCCGCCATCCATCTCCCGATCTGCACCCCGTCATACGCCACGAATAAATCCAGATCGCAGTTCCGGATCAGGCGGTCATAAGCGATCACCCGGACCCCTGACCGATGCGCCAGGTCCACCACATGCGCCATCCGTTCCGCGTCCACCGCCACCACGATCAAGCCCTGCGCGCCCTGTCCGAGTATTTGCTCCGCTTGGCTCACCTGCAGTTCCGCGTCCCCGGCTGCCACGCTTTCCAAAACCTGCGCCCCCAGCCGCTCGCAGCGCTTGAGCAGGATTTCCCGCTCCCGCCTCCATCGCTCCTCTCGGAGGTTGTCGAGCACGACTCCGACTTTCATCCGCTTCTTGAGTTCGGGCAGTTCAAACCCTTTAAGCTCTCCGTCCAGGATCAGCGACTGGTCCAGCACGCTCACCGCGGTGTTCTCCACATTTTCCACACTGATCGCGATCAGATCGGAGGCCCTCCGCACCAGGCCCATCGCCTTGAGGATCTCGGAACTGGCCCGGCTTTGATCCTCGGTGGCCTGCCGGATCACTTCCACCGACGCGGTCAACTCCTCCATCGCCTTGGATACCCGCTTACTGCTTTCGGCCTGCTCTTTGGACGCGATCTTGACCCGCTCGGTCAGGTCCCGCATTTTTTCCGCGCGCTCCTTTAGGTATGTGCTGGAGTCTTCCTGCTCCCGCATCGCGGTCTTGATCAACTGGGTCCGCTCGTCAACTTCCGAGCTGGATTGATAGACCTGGTTGGCCAGGCCCGCCTGCTCCTCGGTGGCTTGCGCGATCTGGCCGGAAAACTTGGCCGCGTTTTGCATCCCTTCCAGAACCTCGTCAATCGCCCCCCGTGCTTCGCTGCTCAGGCGGGTTCCCTCCCGAGCCCGCTCGTAGGCCTGGGAAATGGCGTTCTGGGAGGACTTCACCGCTTTTCGGGTCCGGTTGATCAGGCCCTCAATCTGCTTGGTGCTCTCGCTGGTCCTTCTCGCCAAATCCTTGATCTCGGTCGCCACCACCATAAATCCGCGGCCATGCTCTCCGGCCTTGGCCGCCATAATGGAAGCGTTGAGGGAGAGGAGATGGGTCTCGGAGGCGATGTCATTGATCACGGTGATGATCTCGCCGATGGCCTGAGATTGTTCCGTCAACTGCTCCATCATCTTGAAGGACTGGTTCACCGCGGACTCAATCTTCTCCATCCCTTTGGCCCAGCCGCTGATCAATTCCGAGGCCTTGGCGCCTTGCTCCCGCGCCGAGGCGGAGATCCGGGCGGATTCCTCGGCCCGCTTCCGGTTCTGCTGGGTGGCCTGGTCAATCTCGCGCATGGAACTGGAGGTCTGAGTGGACGCGCTGGACAGGCTCTCGGTGGCCTGGGCCACGCTCTTGGTGTTTGCGGCCATCTCGGAAATGGCGGTGACCAAATCCCGGACCAACCCGGCCAGCTCGTTGGTCATCTCGGACACCATCTGGATGTTGGCCGTCATCTGGTAGCCGGCGCTTGAGGTTTCCTGGCTCAATCCCTTCAACTCGTCCACATTGTTATGAATCTGGTGGATCCCCTGGTCAATCCGGGAAAGGCTCTCCCCGGTCTCTTCCACCGAGGCCACCTGGGTCGCGGAGCCGCGCGCCAGCTTCTCGCTCTGGTCAATTATTTCGCGGGAAAGGCTGCGGAGGTCGTCGGTCAGACGGTGGGTCTGGCCCAGCACACTGGTGATATTATTGTGGAATTCTTCCAGCGGAACCTCCAGCCGGGTCCGCCCTTTTTCCATGGTAAAATTCTTCGGGTCCTGGTTAAGCCGGCCCTGGCTCGCGAGCCGGATATATTTCTCCAACTGGTTCCCGCTCCGCTGATCCAGCAAATATACTCCTCCCGCCACACTATCAACCACGCTGATCAGGATCTGGATCAGGAGGGAAAGCAACAGACTCAGCCCGGCCAGTCCGGCCAGGCTTTTGCCGGTAAAAGCGATCCCGGCGACCTTGAACAAAATCAGGCCGGAGCCGAATAATAATAATGCCACCAAGGCCAGGAGCGCCAGGACTGTTTTCAGCTTGACCCCGTTCATCTCCCAACCAACCCAAACCCTGCTTTTAATTCCTGGTTCAATCCTTTCCCTTGATTTAAATAGTATAACCCAGCGCCCGGATAATTGATAATGAGATCCGCCTTCCTTACGCTCAAGCCCGCGCTGACCCGGTCATTTACACTTAACATTCCCGATCCATTCCACATAACCGGACAGGGGAGCGGAAGACACCTTTTTATAAAAACGCGCGAACCTTGGGCGCAAGAGCTGGCCGGGAGGGACCCCTGTTTTACCGTTAACCGCTTAGACCACCGCCTCGGGCCAGGTCAGGTGGATCATATCCAAAACCACCGCGGGCCAGTTGAAGGGATGGGCGTTTTTGCCCTGGCCGGACCGGCAGTCGTAGTATTCCCAGAAGCCCTGGTTGCGGATCATCTTGGCGGTGCGGCGGGTGAGTTCTTTGGCGAGGTCGGTGTAGCCGTGGGTAAGCAATCCCTCGCAGATCATCCAGTTCATATTGGTCCAGATGCAGTAGCCGCGCCAGAGCAGCAGGTCCTCAAAATAAATCTTTTCCCGGTCCAACTCGTCCTTGGCGTTGAAGCTGACCAGGTAGGGGAGCCAGAACTCGGCCGGGTTATGGAAGTGCTCTTTCACGAGCCGCTCGGCCTGGTCTTGGGGAAGGTGCTCGCTCATCAGCGGGAGCAGGGAGGCGCAGGTGGTTCGCTTGGCGAATTTCGGGTCCTTAAGGTCATAGCGGGACCAGAACAATCCGGCCTGGTCGTCCCAATGTATTTTCCGGATGGCCTCGGTCATCTGTTTCGCCTGGTTCCGGTATTGCTCGGCCTTTGCTTTGTCGCCCGCCTGTTCAAACATCCTGCTCACCGCGGTCACCGCCCGGATGGTGATGGCGATCACATTCATATCCTCCACGATGAACCAGTTGTCAGCCGCGATTTTTTTAAGGTCGTATCCGAGTTCCTTCTGGCGGTCAAACATTTTTGGATAAAGGAACATCCGATAGGGTCCTCCCAGGGGCGTGCGGTAGTCCAGATCCAGGATCTGGTCATAAGCCGGGGAGGAATCGGTTCCGGATTCCCAGGGATGGATGATGCTGGGAAGGCCGGTCTGGAACAGGTCGCGCGTGACCGTGAGATACTGGATTGCCCTTTCAAAACGAGGGAGCAGGCGCGTGAGCCAGGCGCGGTCTTTGGTGTTCTGATAAATTTTTTCCGCGGAAATGATGAAGCTGGGCGGGTCCACCTGGACCGAGACCCCGTCCTGGAACTGGCTTTGGCTCAACTGGTTGCCGAGCTTGTGCCGCAAGTCCTGGTTCTGCTTGATCTCCTTGAACTGGACCTCGTGGGGCACCCTTCCGTCCGGCCTTTGCTGGAGCATCAAGAACTCCACTTCCGAGGCCGCCATCTTCGGGTCAATCCGGTTCATGCCGATGGTATGCCATCCCGAGTCCCAGGCAAAGAGGGAGGGATAGGTCCCAAGCGCCGGCATATGGAAATAGTATCCCTGAAGCTCCGTCCGGTTGCCCGCGAAAGTTTTCTCCGCCTCACTCTTGAGCGCCTGGTAATCCTCCTTGGTCACCGGGCCGTCCGGGATCGGATACGCCGGCGCCGGCTTTTTCGCGTGGGCGCGCGAAGAAATTTGAGAGCCGAGCGCGATTGCCCCGCTCATTCCGGCAACCTTTAAAAAATTCCTCCGATCAAAATCCCCTTTCATCATTCCTCCTTTTTCATTTATCCAATTTTTTGAATCGGTTTTTCCTTTCCCTGCAACAGCCGGGCGATGTTGGAATAATGCGACAGAATCACCGCGATTACAATCGCAAGCGAGGTATATAATATCCATCGGTCCTGTTTCAACCCCAGGATCAGGATCGGGAGCGAGATTGCGGCGATGATGCTGGCCAGGCCCGCGATCCGGGATACGGCCAAAATCAAAATCCAGATTCCCAGGCAGAGCAAGGCCGGGATGGGCGAGATCGCAACCATTGCCCCGAACCCGGTGGCAACCCCTTTGCCGCCTTTGAATTTCAGGTAGGGCGAAAAAATATGACCGAGGACCGCGACCACCGCGGCGACTCCGGTCAAGATCCCTTTCCCAAACAGCCACTCAAAGATCAGGACCGGCGCCGCTCCCTTTAAGCCGTCCAAGCCGAACGCCAGGGCCGCGTATCTCCATCCCAGGACGCGATAGACATTGGTCGCGCCGATATTTCCGGAGCCGATTTCTCGGAGGTCCTTTTTTTTCAGTCTGGCCAGGATCATTCCGAAGGGAATTGCCCCGATCAGGAAAAAGATCAGATAGATCAAAACCAGTTTGATCAGGTTAAGGGTCTGCATTTTATCGGCTAATCCAGTTTGAGCTGATACTCCCGCTCCAAATCCATCTGGTAGGGCTTGCCCTTGATCCATACGGTAAAAGATTTTTCCGCAATTTCCTGATACGGGTCGGTCAGCTTGACCTTGAGGGATTTGGACTTCAGCAAAGGCAATCCGTCCGCGCTTTGCATCTCCATTCTGGGGACCGTCATCCCGGCCCGGATCCGGTAGAAATCAGAACGGGTCTGAAAATCCCGGGCCTCGCGGAGGTATCCCTGGATTTGGGAGTCACGGTCAAAAAGGAACCGCTGATGCTGATACCGCTCCAGGATCATCTCCAGGGTGAAGGCCGAGCTCCAGCCGAACTGCGCCGAGGCATAGCCGCTGGTGGGCTTCTGGTTCAGGTAACTGCCGGTAATGGGATCGTAGGTTTCAAAGATGCCTTTGATCCCGCCCTGGTCCGCCATCATTGAAAGGAGACGCTCGCGCAATTCCGCGGCTTCTTTCTCGTAACCGAATTTGAACAGGGTTTCCAGGGCCGAGTATGCCGAAAACATCCAGATCCTGCTTTTCCATCCGGGTATGGAATTATCAAAATATTTATCATTATATGCAACCACCGGAATCGGGTATTTGCCGAAAAATTCCTCCGGGTTCAACAGATGCTTTTCAATCACGGTCCGAGCCTTTTGCTCGTCCAGGGTGGCCCCGGCAAAGGCCGGGAACCAGATCGCGGGCGTGAGCACCTTGAAATGGGTGTAATTCCCTTTCCTGCCGTAGGTGTCCAGCCAGCAGCCGCATTCCGGGTCCCACAAAATCTCGTCGGTCTTCGCGGCAAGCGTCTGGGCCTCGGCGCGCCAATTCTTCGCCTCCTCGGGCTTTCCCAAATCGTCCGCCCATTTCGCCATCGCGTCATAATAAAAATACACCCAGGGGTTCAGGTCCGCGTTGTCCAAAGGCTTGGTCTTGAACGCGATCACCTCGCCCAGCGATCCGACATAGCTGATGAAAGGTCCCGGAGCGACATAGTTCATCCGCGGCGAATTGTCCCAGCCGCCCTCGTCCTGGCTCAGGTATTCAAACAGGCCGTTATGGTTCTGGTCCCGCGCCCGTTTCCACCAATCCAGATAAAGCTTCCCCTTCTCATACATTTCCTTTTCAAACGGCATAGACCCCGGGTCGTCGGGGTAGCGCTCCAGGATCTGAACCCCGCTGTACCCGAACACCGGCGACTGCGAATGCGGCGTGATCGGTTTGGCCCGCTCATCCTCCATATGCGCGAGGTAGCCGTCACTGCGCTGCGCCTGGAAAATCGCCTGGATCACCTCCCTCGCCATCTCCGGCTTGAACTCGGAATAGCCGAGCGCCTCAAAGCCCGAGTCCCAGAGCCAGAACCAGTTGTAATGGACCTTGGTCGGGACGCAGCCCCAGTATTTCATATTCCCGCGCGGGGCATACAAGGCGTTGTCCAGAGCGGTCGCGGCCATCAGGTAAAGCTCAAGATATTCCGGCTTGCCCGAATTCAAATGAGGCCGGGGCAGGGAATTGAAAAATCGGTCGGTCTCGGAATTCATTTTTTCCCAGGCCGACTGCGCGGACTGAAAATTTTTCCCGGCTTCCGAAACCAGGGCCTGCGCCTGCTTGGCGCTGTCCGGCTCGTATCCGAAAATATAGCTGAACCATTTGCTCTCCCCAGGAGCCAGCTCCAGCTCTTTTCCGCTCCCCTCAAAACCGCCCCGAATCGGCGCGAACGAAATTTCACCCGAATTATTCCCGGCCAGCGCGAGATAGTTTTTCCCGACCGTGGTGGTGGGTTGGACACTAAATTTGAACACCGCGGGATCAGCCGGGCTTGATTTTTGGAAGGAAAAACTTTTGCCCTTTTTAGCCAGGCTCAAGATCGGGGCAAGCCTGAGGTCTTTCCCGGATTTATTCTCCACCTTGACGCTGATCACATATTGGTCCAATCCCAGGAAATGAACATAAGCGAGCGCGGAAAAATCCTTGAACTCCGCCTGCTCCTGCCAGCCGTAATATGCGAATTGAATCTTGCGCCGATCGGCCTGGTCAAGTCGCTCCCCGTTTTCCAGAAAAGCGATTGAGCTGACCATAAATAATCCGGTGCGGGAATAGTCCAGCACATTCTTGCCGGTGGCGCAGGCGAAATGAAGCACCCCGGCGAATTCTTTCTTCTCCGCCTCCGCCTTCAGCCCGAGATGACTTCCATACGGACTTAACGGGCCGCCGTTGTCGCGGAAGGCCTCGGGGAATTGGCTGATATAAGTCGGAGACCCGGAAAAACTAACGCCCGGAGTCAATGACAGTCCCTGCCCGAAAGCCGAACCCGCGGCCAGGAACGCTATTAAATACACCATCACCCGCTTCATTGGTTTACCCCCTTTTTGGAAAAACCTTTTCCGGCCTTATTTTACCATTCCCGGCTTGGGAGCAAAATGCGGTTTATGGTAGAGTGATGGGGAAGATATTTTTAAATGCTTGCGGGTAAAAATCGCAAGCCAAGGGGAATAAATGAACGGGAAAGAAAGAATAATGACCGCGCTCCAACGGGGAGTGCCGGATCTGGTTCCGATCTGGGAGATGGCCTACAACGAGCCGAGCATCATCGGGATCGCGAAACATTTTATCGCCGAGGCCGAGCTTCCGAAACCCAAGCTGATTATGGATATGACTCCGGAGGAAAAATTCCGCCTGATCGGGGGATTGATGGCGATGGTGCGCGGGCTGGATTTGGACGGTGTTACCGCGATTTCGCTTGCGCCCAGGACCAGGCTGGATCAGCAACATATGAAGGATTCGTTGGGAGTGGTTTATCATCTGAGCGATTTTGGCGAGCCCTATCCGGTTTCCGGGCCGATCAACGAGATGGCTGATCTGAAAAAATTCCGGATGCGTCCGTCGGAGGACGCGGATTTCGTGATGCTGGAGGTTTTCCGCAAGAGCTTTCCGGACCGCGCCATTGCCTATCATCTGCCGGGCACTTTCAAGCTGAGCTGGACCTTGCGCGGCTCAATGGAAAAACTGCTGATGGACTATCTGCTGGACCCGGAGCTGGCGCAAAGCCTGGCCCGGATGGTCACGGACCATTGCCTGGAATCGGTGGAGCGGGCGTTTCAAAAGGGAGCCGACTTCATCATCCTGGAAGGCGACCTGGCTTACAATCCCGGCCCGATGATGAGTCCGAAGCATTACCAACAATTTATTTTCCCCTATCATCGGGAGATTTGCGCGGTTGCGCACAAATGCCGCGGAAAAATCGTCAAGCACAGCGACGGCAAACTGACCCCCCTGGTGCCGCTCCTGATTGAAGCCGGGTTTGACGGCATCCATCCCATTCAGCCGCAATGTATGGAGATCGGCGGGATCAAGCGGGAGTTCGGAAGCAAGGTTTGCATCCTGGGAAATATTGATTGCAGCTTCCTGCTCGTGTTCGGAACGCCGGAAGAAGTCCGGGAGAGTGTGAAAGAGACCATTGCCCGGGCCGCGCCCGGAGGCGGATACATCATCAGCTCGAGCAACTCGATTCACCCCGGCTGCCGGCCGGAAAATTATTTGGCGATGGTGGAGGCGGCCCGGAGATACGGGAAGTATCCGGAATTGGCAAATGGGCGCTGATCAGAGATTTTTCTTAATCTCCTTCCAGACTTCTTTTACATCCAGGGGCTTGAACTCGGGCTTGGCGAATTCTCTTTTGCACAACTCGTAGATGGCGCGGTTGTAGGGAGCTTTCATCCCGACTTTGTCCGCGAGTTGCACGATATATCCGTTGATGGATTCCAGTTCGGTCTCCGAGCCTTTCCTTTGCAGAACATCCTGCGCCATGGAGCTGATGATCATTTTCTTCTCATTTTTGGAAAAGAGGGGACGGGTGATGACTTTGGGAAAATTGACGGCCATCCAGAAAGTGAACCAGGAGGGCATTCCGCCCAGCTTGCATTCGCGGCTTCCCGCGCTCTTGATGATTTGGGAGCCTTCATAAAGCAGGTTGGTGAGGATGTTCTGGAACAGGTCGGGGTCGGAGATGGGCTGGAAGCGGTGGCCGAGCAGGGCGGTCACGGAATTCGCCAGGTTGACCACGATCTTGCAGTGGACCGCGTCCTGCAAATGGTTGGTGATGATGGTTTCCACGCCCAGGTTGAAAATGTCCGCGACCGCTTTCATCTCATCCTGCATTTTATTGTCAACCGCGCCGAACACCAGCGGTCCTTTTTTTTGATACCCGATCAAGCCCGGCTGGTCCATCCAGGCGTTGTAACAAATCACGCAATAGATTATTTTGGAAAAATATTTGGGGAGGATGGTCTGGTTGATGATGCCGTTGGCCATGGAAAGGATGATGGGCCGGTCTCCCAATTTGTCCTTGATCATTTTCGCGACCTTGTCCAGGCTGTAGTTCTTGACCGTGACCACGACCAGGTCAGCGTCCCGCGCCTGGCTCAAATCGTCCATAACCTTGACCTTCACATTTTTCTTTTGCTCCGGAGCGTCGCTGCCATAAAGGGTCAGCCCCTTCTGTTTCAAGGCCTCGGCCACCAGGCCCTGGTCGTAAAAATACAGGTCCTGATAATGAGGCGCGATCCATCCGCCGACTGACCCGCCGACCGCCCCAACCCCGAAAAACACGATTTTCATTTTTTTCTGTTCCATTTCCATCCTCCTGATCCGTCCCCGGAAATTTCTTCAAGCCGCTCTCTAAATATCACTTTTCATAAAATAAGTAAATGTTTCCGCGATAGTTCTGCGGGAATCCGCTGATGATAATTTGTTTTCCGTCCGCGTCAACCCGGGTTTTGGGCAAAGGTTTGCCCGGAAAAACCGCCTGGACTTTGGGATAGGCCTCGGGAAAATCCGGGTTGATTCCGCGGAGTTTATCTGGGGATACGCTCGCTTGATCGCGGCTTAGGGTGAGTTCGGAAACGCTTAGCCTGACACATTCCACCTGATCGGCTTGGGCCAAGACCTCGGGAGAAAGCCGGGACATCGCGGTGGCCGCGAGCAGGAACGCTCCCACGCCGAATGATTCGGAGTTGTTCTCAAAGTCAATATTCACGGGCTTATTCCCGACCGGCTGCACCCGCATAAGACGGCCGTCGTCGCTTACGCTCAGCTTCAAAAAATGCCAGGCCTTCTGAACCACCGGGAGGTAATCCGGAGAAAGCTTCCCGTCCGCGATCATATTCGCCATCATATAAACGATCAGTCCGGAGCCGGAAGTTTCGGGCATCCAATAGGTTTGCCGGGCGATAATGTCCGTGTTCCAGGTGCCGACGGTATTCCGATTATCCTTCAAAGATTTTGCCATAGAGACCAGGAGGCCGTCTATCCAGTCGGCGTCGGCCCGGTATTTGGGATCGGATTCCATCACCTTCAGGATCCGGTAAAAAGCCGCAACGGCCCAGCCGTTGCCCCGGCCCCACAGATACTTGCCCACATTCCAGCGGTCGTGCCAAAAAAGGCCGCTCTGCCCGTCTCGCAGAATGTCGGTATATGCCTGGGCGTATTCCATGGAGATGGTCCTGGCGTCCTTGCCATTCGGGATTTGGTAAGCGCCCGCGGCCTGTCCGCGCGCCGCGAGAAAAGTCGGGACCATATAAAGGTCGTCCACCCAGAAGAGCATCCAGTAATCGCGGTACCCGGTCCCGAGTTGGGAAAATTTCCGGCCCTGGAAAATCAGCGTGATCATTTCATTGGTCAGGTCGAGGTGGCGGGAGGTCTTGCCGGAGCGGTTGTAAAGCCAGATGTAGGTCTGGCCGGCTCCGAGAGCGTCTCCGTGCCAGATCGGGATCGGATATTTTCCCGGATCGCGATCTCCCCAGGCTTCCACATATTCCAAGTAGCGCTTCGCGGGCGAGCCGTTTGCCTCGGTCCGGTCGTAAAGCCCGGTGACCCCGGTCATCAGGGTGGCGTCTTCCCAGTATAAATTATGATGCAAAATGAATTTCGGCTGTTCGTTGGCAAAAGCGTAAATCTTCCCGAACAACTCATAATCGGCAACCGCTCCGGCAACCATCAGCGGGTCCGCGACCTGATCCATCCCCGCGGCCCTCGCGGCTCCCTGCAACAGGAAAATTGAGGCGGCCAGGAATAAATTGAGTTTGATCGGTTTCATTGGCGCTAATTTTATCCATTATTCCCGATCGCACAAAGCCGGGGGGCGCGAAATGAAATCTGAGGGAATTTAATGGTAGAATAAGAAAAAAATCGGGAGGCGACTGAAGATGACGGGAAGCTATACGGTGATCAGTTTTGAGAAAAAGGGCAGGGTGGCTGAAGTTTTTTTGAACCGGCCGGATAAGAGCAACGCACTGAACCCGGAGTTCTGGCCCCAGATCCGGGAGGCGTTCCAGAAGATCAGCGCTGACCCGGAAATCCGCGTGGCGATCCTGGGCGGGAACGGGAAGAATTTCAGCGCGGGCCTGGACCTGGTTGCGTCGGCTTCTATTTTCAAGGGGACCGAAGGCTCCGCGGAAATGGATTCAATGTATCACCTGGTGCTTCAGATGCAGGAATCGGCGAATGTGATTGAAGAGTGCAGGAAGCCGGTGATCGCCGCGATCCACGGCGCTTGCATCGGGGGCGCGCTTGATTTGATCGCGGCCTGCGACATCCGGCTCGCGAGCAGGGATTCGCGGTTTTCGCTCCGGGAGGCCCGGGTGGGGATGATCGCGGACCTGGGCAGCCTGAACCGCCTGCCCCATATCATCGGCGAGGGTCACACGCGCGAACTCGCGTTCACGGGAAAAGACCTTGACGCCGAGCGCGCTCTCCGGATCGGGCTGGTCAACGACCTATATCCGGACCGCGAAGCCTGCCTGGCGGCTGCCCGGGCGCTGGCCGAAGAGATCGCCGCGGCCGCTCCGCTCGCGGTCCAGGGCGCCAAGGAAGTGATCAATTTTTCGCGCGATAAAAATATTCGCGACGGCCTGGCCTTTTCCGCGGCTCGGAACTGCCTGATCCTGAAATCCGCGGATGTAATGGAGTCAGTGGCCGCGTTCGTCCAGAAGCGCAAGCCGGAGTTCAAGGGGAAATAGATCGGGGCCGGGCGATGACTCCAAGTCGGTTTATTGGAGCCGGTAGATTTCCGTCAGGCCGAATTTGCGGAGGGGCGAGTAGTTTTCGCGGAGGAACCGGTTCAATTCCGGGAATTGTTCGGAGAGCGCGGTCTGTACCGTTGGCTGGGAGAGGTCCACCGAGAGCGGGATTTGCTGGTCGGTGACGATAAAGAACCGGGGACGGGCCATGATCACGGCCTGAGTATATTCCGCAATCCATTGTTTCTGAGTGTCGGAGATGGTTTGACCGGGCGGGGTGTAAACCAGGTGCTGGATATTCTGGAACCGGGAGGGGATTTTTTTCTTGAGCAAAAACGGGAGCAGGGGCTGGACGCCGAAGACCTCAATCTGATCCCGGGGCTTGAGCAGGGGCTTGAGGTATTGAGCCGGGAGATAGTAATTGCTCACCAGGGCGTAATCGGACGCGGACTCATAGCGGGAATAATAAGCGGGCTCAACCGCGCGGAAGCAATATTTCGCGGCGAAGCTGAGCTGTTCCGGCTTGATATTCAAGGTCATCAGGAGGATGACTGCGGCGTAAAAAAATCCCGAGACCAGCCGGTTGCGCAAATTCGGTTCGGGAGATTTCAGCCGGGAGCCGATCCGGTAAAAGGCGGGTCCGGAGAGGATTGCGATCAATCCCCAGAAGGGGATCAGATGATAGGAAAAATATTTGGCCTGAATCACCAGGGCGATCAGGGAGACCAGGCAGAGGGAAACGATGGCAAGGAATAATTTGAAACCCTGGTCCCAAGCCCGGCGCTCCGCGGCTTTAAAGGAAAGAAAAAAAATCGCGGAGAAAAGCAGGAGCGGCTGTTCCAGCAAAAACAGCTTGACCAGGCTGGAAAATTTCAGGTAGGGATCTCCGCCGGTGGCGAGCGCCGCGAGCTTGAGATAGATCTGGAAGTTATACCAGATCAATGCCCGGTAAAGATCATTGAGGCGGCCGAGCTCCAGGTAATAGAGAATAAAAATGGCGGCCGGAAGGAAACAGCAAACCGAATAAATCGCCAGTTCCCTCCAGGGGATTTTGCGTTTTTGCCGGAGGCCCTCGGTCAAAAATACAATTCCCAACACCAGCCAGGCCAGTCCGTAGGGAGGCTTGATCAGGGGCGCGAACCCGATCAGTAAACCAGCGGCGACGGCCCTTCGCAATCCCTGCCAGGAAAAGCTGACCAGGAGGGAGGCGATGAACAGCCAGAGCACATAAACCTCGCGGTTGCCCGCGCTCCATCTTCCCAGCCCGAAATAATAGATGCCGTAGAACAGGCAGGAGAGGAACCCCGCGGGTTGGGAGCCGGAAAGTTTTTTCGCGAGCGAATAAATCATTGCCAGGCTGAGCAGTTGCGCGATCAGGTCGAAAATTCTGAAACCCAGGATGCTCTCCCCGAACAGGGTCATTGCCAGACGGTAAATGACGAAGATGCCGGGATAGGTCAGGTCCCAACTTCCCAAATAGGGCGCCAGATGCTGATCCTTCCAGACCCAGGCCATATACGCGCAGATCGCCTGATCCATCCCGAAGCTGTACCAAAGGGTGAGGGCCAGGAAAAATCCGCCGCAGAAGATTGAGGCCCAGAACCATTTGTCCTTGAAAATAATTTTATCGCTCATCGTCCGGTTCAATTATACCAAAGGAGAGGAAAGAGGAAAGGGGAAATACTCTTCAGCCGTGGCGGGATTTGCCCCTGCGGCAAACTGACCCCTTCAGCGGCGATGGTTTTTGCCGTAACGATGCTTATGGCTGGTTTCAGTCCGGTCCATGGTCTCGCGGACTTTTTTAAGGAAGGGATCGATTCGGAAGGGTTTTTGGAGAAAGGAAAATCCCGGGGAGATAATTTCGCGGCTGGCGATGGTGGCGTCGGCATAACCGGAGACAAACAGGATTTTAGTTTTAGGTTTTAATTTTAGGATCCGGGCGGCTAAATCCTTTCCGCTCATTTTTATCATCACCATATCGGTAATGACCAGGTCAATATTTTTTTTGCTGCTTTTAAATATCTTCAGGGCTTGCTCCCCGCTGACCGCCTCCAGGACCCGGTACCCGGCCCCGGTCAGGATATCCACGATCGCCTCCCGGACCCCGTCATTATCTTCCGCCACCAGGATGGTTTCCGAGCCGCCCACGGTTCCGGGAGTCTTTGTTTTTTTAAGCCGGGCCTGCGATTGCCCGGCGCGGGGGAGATAAATCCGGAAGCTGGCGCCTTTCCCCGGCTGGCTTTGAACCTCAATTTCTCCCCCCATCTGCTTGATGATGCCATAAACGGTTGAGAGGCCTAGCCCGGTGCCCTTGCCCGGCTCCTTGGTGGTGAAGAACGGCTCAAAAATATGCAGCATGGTTTTCTCGTCCATCCCCGAGCCATTATCGCGTATGGTCATCTTGACATATGCTCCCGGCTTTAGCGCCGGATGGGTTTTGGCATATTCTTTGTCAAAATCCACATTCGCGGTTTCAATCACCAGCTTTCCGCCGGAAGGCATGGCGTCCCGCGCGTTCACCGCCAGGTTGATGATCACCTGCTCAAGCTGGGTCGGGTCAATTTTCACATAGCCCAGGCCCGGCTCCAAAACCATCTCCGTCACGATCCCCTCCCCGATCAGCCGGCCGAGCATTTTTTTCAAGTTGGCGAGCGACTGGTTCAGGTTCAACACCTGCGGCTCGACCACCTGCTTGTGGCTGAAAGCGAGCAGCTGGCGGGTAAGGGCAGAGGACTGTTCCGCGGCTCTCAGGATCATTTCTATCTGGCTGCGTCTGGGGTCCTGCCGGTCTAAAGTTTGCTGAAGCATTTCGCCGATGGTGAGAATGATCACCAATTGGTTGTTGAAATCATGCGCCACCCCTCCGGCCAGCGTCCCGATCGCTTCCATCTTCTGGGCCTGGAGGAATTGCTGTTCCAGTTTTTTTCGGTCCGTGATGTCCCGCGCGATCACCTGGATGCCATAAGGTTTATTGTTCTTTTTAAGCAGCACCGAGTAAATTTCGATCCATCGCATCTGATCCGGCCCCAGGAATATCCTTAATTCCACCGGGCCCAAGGTCTCTCCCTTTTTCAGCCTGCCAAACAGCTTGCGGATATATTTCTTGTCTTCCGCCGAGATAACCGGCAGGTCCAGAAAGTTCTTCCCGAGAGACTCTTCCTTGGGCGTTCCGAAATACTCGTTCATTTCCAGGATCAGGCCGTCCAGGTCCGTAATAGTAATGGACTCGGGCGCGGACTCAAAAAGGGTCCGGTATTTTTCCTCGCTATCCCGCAGCGCCAACTCGGCCTTTCTCTGCTCGGTGGTGTCAAAAATCGTTCCCTGGACCATAGTCGGCTTGCCGTTTTCGTCACAAAGGTTTTGAATCCGTTCCCGCACCCAGCGCAGTTCTCCCTTTTTGGTCGTGATCCTATATTCGCGCTCGGCGGTGAAATTGGGAATAGCCCGGATGCTTTCAATGCTGGCGGTGATTTTTCTTAAATCATCCGGGTAAATAACCTGATCCCACCTGGGCTTGCCGGCGAGGAAATCTTCCTCGGTATAGCCGGTGATTTTTTGGGCCGTGCCGTGGAAAAACTCCGGGGTAAAATCCAGGTTGCCGCGAAAAGCAATGCCCTGAAAGTTCTGGAGAAATCCGCGGTAGTTTTCCTCGCTCTCCTTCAGCCCGGTCTCGGCCTGTTTACGCTCGGTGATGTCGGTGGCGATATGGATGACGCGCTTGAGATAGCCGTATTCATCAAGGACCGGGGTGCAGGACACCAGATAGGTTCCCCCCAGCGCCTCCATTTCCATGTCCACCTGTTCCAGCTTTCCGGATTCCAGCATTTTTTCCAGCGGGCAGTTTTCAGGAGCCTGGTCGGTTTGATGGAAAAA
>CAIYYW010000235.1 GCA_903930515.1 uncultured delta proteobacterium
ATATCCTTGGCGTAGCCGTTCCGACTCCCGCCCCCACAATTCTGGATGCCAATGTGGAATGGAAGATCATTGATCAACTCGGGTTGATCATCGGTCGTCAGTTGGTTCCGACCGCGATTGCCAACGGACCGCATATGATGTCCATTGTCCATCTGGCCACCCCGCCCCTGGTAATCGTCGGCGGATATAACGGGATAGCGATCCCCCTTCCGACCTACCAAACCGGCGTGGGAATTGACCTGAATTTCAGCGGCGTGAACCTGAACTACACCATTTATAACGGCCAACTGGCTGGAATCGGTCCGATGCCGGGCGGAAACGATACCTTCGGCGAAGTGGACAAGAGCAAGGGCGGCAATATTGAAATCGGTTACAGCGGCGAAGTCGGCCCTGGCAAACTGCTGGCTCGCGGCTATTATTTCCAGGAAGAATCGGATACCCCGGGCACCACTGAGCCGGATTCCTCGGAGATCAATGGCTTTGGATTGGGCGCGTTGTATAACGCGGACAATTTCTTTGTCGGCGCCGAGTATATCAACAAGAGACTCAATTTCCAGAAAACCCTGGATGACTTTGATTTTACTCAATTCGGTTACTACGCGCTGCTGGGCGCAAGGTTCAGTTCCATTGAAGTTGCCTTCCGCTATGACTTCATTGACTACACGAACCTGGACGATAATGACATCGCGGGCATTGAGGATCGGGATACCGAGGCCTGGTACACCTTGGGCGTGAACTACCTGATCAACGACAATACCACCATCGGCCTGAACTATGCATGGAAGATCCCGGAAGAGCCGGATCATATCACCTATCCGAACATCAACGAACTGGCCCTGAATGTAGAGCTGAACCTGCTCTGATTCTCGAACTGGGTGACTTGAACCGGCCGGCCCTTTTCGGGCTGGCCGGTTTTTTTTGCGGTCCCGGATTTTCATCCGGCTTCGGGTTCTGGACGAAGCCCTGGAGCGCCGTCCGTCCGGATTTGATTTTTAGGAATGGAGAGCGACTTTTTTTTGGCTTCTGATAGAATGGATCAGGAAACCGGGATACCGGGGGCAAAAAACAGGGAGGTAAAAAATGAAAAAGATGGGAATGGTTCTGGCCGGGATGTGTTTGGGGCTGCTTCCCGCGGCGTTGTTTTGCCAGGTGCAGCCCAAGGCAGGCTTGATTGAAATCGGCGCCCATCTGGACGAGGTGTATCGCTACTCCGCGGAATCCAATAATGATCCGGGTCCGGACGATGTTTACTGGACCGGTTATGACACCCTGAACACGGAAGTTCTGATTTTAACCCTCTCGGGAAAATTGACCGACCAGCTTGATTGGGAATTCAATAATGCCTTTGCCTGGCCGGCCTGGAACCGGGGGGTTCCCGGTTCTGATTTCGCGCTCACGGTTCTGGACGCGAATATGGAATGGAAGATTATGGATCAAATCGGGCTGGTTTTCGGGAGGCAACTGGTGCCCACCCTGCTGAGCAATGTCCCGCATCAGCTCAGCGTGATCCATACCGCCAATCCGCCCCTGGTGTTGATCGGCGGGTATAACGGGAATATGACCCCGCTTCCCTCCTATCAGACCGCGCTCGGACTGGACATCAATTTCGCGGATTTTTATCTGAACGCGCTTTTATATAACGGGGAATTATTCGGAGCCAATGCCCTGCCCGGTGGAAATGATACCGGCAGTCAGCCGGATACCGATAAAATGAAAGGGTGGAACCTCAACATCGGATACGACGGCAAGGTGGGGCCAGGCAACCTTAAAGCCCGGGGCTTTTATTTCCAGGAAAGCTCCGACACCACTCAATCGGAGCCTGGGGATGATTCTTCCATCAGCGGTTACGGGATTGGCGCGATCTATGACGCGAAAGTGGTCTTTGTCGGAGCCGAGTTCGCCAGCCATACCCAGGACCCGGACGATCCCGGTTATAACAGCGTCACCCAGTATGGCTATTACGGCCTTTTGGGGGGTAGGATTAGCTCGCTGGAACTGGCGCTCCGTTATGATTTTGTGGATTACACCAACCAGACTAACAGCGATCGGCAGGGAGCCGAGGATACCGACACGGAAACCTGGTACACCTTTGCCGTGAACTATCATATCAACGAATGGGCCGCCTTGGGGTTGGATTATGTGATCAAATACCCGGAAGTGCCGCCGAATACCGACTATCCCAACATCAATGAGCTGTCGCTGATTGCCGAGTTGGACCTGCTTTGATTTGATCCCTTGACAACAACGGCCGCCCAGTAATGGGTCGGCCGTTTTTTTCTGGATTTCCCGGTTGCGCTTCCGGTTTGCTATCCCTGCAAGCTTTTCATCAGTTCCCGGATTTCTTCCCCGCCGGTCAGCTTTAAAAATATTTCCTCCAAATCCGCGTCCCGGTTTTTGGAAAAATCCCTCAACTCTTCCATCGTGCCCTCGGCGATCAGCTTCCCCTGATTGACGATCCCGATCCGGTCGCAAACTTCCTGCGCGACCTCCAAGGTATGGGTGGACATAAAAATAGTCTTGCCTTCTGTATGCGCGAGGTGGACAAAGGCGTCCTTTAACAAGCGCGCCCCTTTGGGGTCCATCCCCACCATCGGCTCGTCCACGATGATCGCCTTGGGATCGTGCAGGAGCGCGGCGGCGAAAACCAGCCTTTGCTTCATTCCGTGGGAAAAGCTTTCCACCAATTCGTCCGCCCAATTTTTCAGGTCGAAAAATTCCAACCGGGCCGGCGCCATTTTTTCCACTTCCTTTTCGCTCATCCCGTAAACCCCTCCGATAAAATGCAGGAACTCGCGGGCGGTGAGCTTCTCGTAAATATACGGCCGGTCCGGGATGAACCCGGTCAGGCTCTTGGCCGAGATGGGATTCTTTTCCAGGTCGTATCCGCAGAGGAACACCCTTCCGGAAGTAGGCTTCAACAGCCCCATCAGCATCCGGATGGTGGTGGTCTTTCCCGCGCCATTCGGCCCCAGGAACCCGTAAATTTCCCCGGCCGGGATCTTCAGGTCCAGTTCCCGAAGCGCGGTGAAATTCCCGTATTTCTTGGACAACCGCTCGGTCCGGATCATTGATACTCCAACACTTCTATCTTGGTCTGCCCCACCACCTGCATCAAGCTGATCATATCCGCCAGGTTGCCGGCCTTGAGCCGGAGATGAGTGGCGTCAGCCGGGAACTGGCTGAAAGTAGGGTCCACCCGGACCCATTTCCCGTTTTTGCCTTCAGGGTCGGTCAAATAAACTTCCGACCAGGCATGATAATAAAAACCCTTGATCAAATAAGCGTCCGAATAAACCAAACCGGAGACCATCCGGGACGGGATCCCGACCGACCGCGCCAAGGCCGTGAACAGCACGGTGTGCTCCTTGCAGGCGCCTTTCTTTTGCTCCAAAACCGACACGGCGCTGGGGATGCTCACCACCATTGAATCCTCAACATACCTGCTCACCCATTGTTCCAGCAGAGAGACCGCCTTGACCGAATCCGTTTCCGGGCCGATGATTTCGCGCGCCTGCCGGATGATCGGCTCCGCGTCCGACTGGACCTGCCAATCCGGCTGGAGATATTTCGTCAACTCCTGGTCTCCGGAAAAAGGCAACTGATACCCGGCGGCCGGAAGGTTTTCCGCCAGAATCTCCACGGTCCGGCCATCGGCCTTTTGACCGGCCCCGTCCAAATCCAGCCCGGCCAGTTCCGCGCCCTTGATCTTCACCTTCAAATATTTTACCTGCCGAGAATTCTCAATATAGCGGTCGCTCGGGACCGCGAGCGCGCTGATCAGGTCGGGGGTAAGTCCGGAGCCGGCCTCGGAGAGCAGTTTAAGCGCGGTCTCGCGGTCAATCTTGAGCGCGGTGAACCCGCTGGGATGATATTCCTTGACCACCTCTCCCTCCTGGGTGATCCAGAGGTATTCGGTCTGGCCACGGAAGGTTTCGGCAACCTTGAAAGCGTCCGCCTCCCCTTTGATCAGCTTTACCTTTTCCAGCTCCTGTACTTTCAGGCTGACCATATCAAAGGCCTGGGTCAGGGGCTCAAACACCGGGATGCTCAGCTTCAGCCCCGGCTTGATCCCCTGCTTGCGTAATTTCTCCCCCAGAACCGGCTCGGTGTAAAGATAGGGCGGCTGGGAAAGGGCGATCTCGCGGGTTATCCGCTGGTCGCCGGTCCGGATCATTACCTTCAGTTTCTGTCCGGTCCGGTGGACGGTCGTGGAAAAGGACGCGGCGTCCGAGTTCAGGTCGAAATTCAAATCTTGGATCGCCCAATCCATATCCAAAGTTCCTTTCATAAACATCCGGATCTCGCTCACCTGCCCCAACAGGTTCACCCGCAGAACCATTTCATCGGTGAGAAAATATTCGTTCCCGCGAGGCTCAATCGCCAGGTGGTTGTATCCGATCGGGCTGTCCTTCTGGTAAAACCCCAGCCATTCCTCGGTCAGGCCTTTCAGCTGGACCTCGGATAATCCCCCGGCAAGATCCGGCTTTTGCTCCAGGAAGTATCCGCTGAAAATGAAAAACCAGGCGCCCCCGGCGATCAATCCCAGGATAACCAGCCACCAGTTGACCCCGTCGGTTTTCCGGGGCTTGATTTTTGTTTCCGGCGACGGACCGCTCACAGCAGCCCCTCCAGTCCCAATTCTTTGATCAGGTTAAATTTATGTTCCACAAATCCCTCATCGTCCCGGAACTGCTCCCAGGTTTGCGCCTTGCCTTCCTTCAAATAATTCACCCGCTTCTGGTATCCCTCCACCACCCTTAACAGCCGGGCCAGGTTCCGCTCCAATCCCCGGGGCTTGGCCTGGGCCATCCACCGGTCCCGCACCGCCATCGCGAATTCCTGAAAATACGAGCTTAAATGACTGAATAATGCCAGCGCCTCCTCCCTTTTAGACGGGTCTTGGAAGGACTTGGATGCATTTTCCTGGATTAAAAATTTGGCGAACAAAATTCCCAATCCGTAAATCACCGGCTTAAGGTCCAAAAGCCATTGGCTGTTTTCAAGGCTATTCAGGCCCGCGCTTATATTTTCGGTGGATTGGACTATTTTTAACAGGTCGTCCGCCAGCTCGGACTTGGGGCGGGCCGGAAGGAATTGATCGCTGAACAGCTCGTCCAGAAGAACGAACAGGGCCGCGCTCCCGAAAAACTTGCCCGGAGACACCACCTGGTTGAGTTGATCCAGCAATAGATACAGCCGGCTGGAGTTTCCGCTCCGGTCATTGAAAAAGCTGAGCGCGAAATCCGGGCTGAATTCCTCCAAAGAAACCTCAGACGGCCTCCAGGAATTCACCGCGGAAAAGGCCAACGGCATCGCGAGATATCCCAACAACTGCAGATGTCCCAAATCCCCCCAGTTGGTGAGCAGGGATCCCTTGGCGCCAAGTTCGCTCCCGACCTTGAGGAAATTACGGTTGTTGCATTCCATCGTCTTCAATTCGGGAAAAAGCCGAGCATAGCTCCAGGTGCTGGTCGCGGCGTAAAAATCGCGGCCGGAATCGGCGATCGCCCGGGATTTCTCCCGGTAATAATCCACGCCTTCCAGGTTGGAAGTCCCGTATTGCCAGTTGATGATGATCAGGTCGTCGGGAACCTCTTGGAGCAGGGCCGGATACGCCACAAAAATGTCCCCCCAGACCATCATCCGTCTGCCCAGGCCAGAGACGATCCGGTTCAGACGGCGCAGGTGTTCCAGGCAAATTTCCGGAAAAGTCCTCCCGTTACCCATTTCCGGTTTCCAATTTTTTTTCAAATCAAACGGCTCGTCGCATCCGACCAAAAAATATTTGCCCGGAAAACATTCCGCCTGTTCCCGGTATAGCTCGGCCAGGAGCGGATAGATCTCTTCCTTCCTCGGGTCCAGGCTCCAGAGCAGGTTTTGGTCAAAGGCCAGATGACGGTATTTAGGCCGGGACAAAATTCCCCGGCAATGACCGAACGATTGCTGCATCGGAACCGCTTCCAGGTAATGCTCCCGGCATAATTCAAACAGGGACTTGGCCTCGGCCCGGGTGAACTGGTCGTCGCTCCCCGGAATTTCCGGATGCGACTCGTATCCGAAATTATGCTCCAAATTAAATGTGAGCCAGTTGTAGCGGAAGAACGACAACGCCTCGGCCAACTGCTCAAAGCCGGAGGGATTCAAAACCTGCCCGCGGCTCAAGTCCTGGAGAAAACCGCGCCGGCTGAAAACGGGATAGTCAAACCAGCCGCTCACGCCCGCGTTTTTCCGGATTATTTCGGACAGGCTCAGCATTCCGTAATAAAGACCGGGAGCGCCCCCGGCGAATATGGAAACCCGGTCTTGCTCCGCGTTGATCAGATACGCCTGTTCCGAGAGCTCCGGGCTTAAAGAGCGGCTGGATTCCGAGAATTGTTTATCCAGGCCGGAAAGGTCCCGGTCAAAAGGATGGGAGGACAGGGAAAAATAATCCGCCGGCTCCGAGGCAATCTCCAGACCGGGAAAAATTTCCCCCGCCCTTCTCCTCAGCCGGTCTCTTTCTTCGGATCGGGCCCGGATCAGAATCTTTTTCGGCTGGGAAATCGGCCGGGCCGATGGATCGGTTTTGGTGAACAATTCATTCTCCTTCCGCGCCCCGGAACCCGAAGCTCAACTCCAGGTCGCGGAGCGCCTTGATCCGGTCGCGATATTCCGCGGCTTTTTCAAATTGCTGTTGCCCGGCCGCTTCCCTCATCTTTTTATCCAGTTGCCTGAGCAAATCGCCCAGCTCGCCCAGGCCCTGAATATCCTTTAACAAATCCTCTTCCGACGGAGTGGGCACGGTGAAATAATCCTGCTCGTAAACCGACTGTCTGATTTCCAGGATCCCCTTCTTAACCGTCTCGGGAGTGATTCCATTATCCTGGTTGTATTTCCGCTGGAGTTTCCGTCTCCGGTTGGTCTCGGTGATGCAAATCGCCATCGCCCGGGTGATCTTGTCCGCGTAGAAGATCACCAGGCCTCCCACATTCCGAGACGCCCGTCCCGCGGTCTGGATCAGGGCCTTTTCCCCGCGCAAAAAACCCTCCCGGTCCGCATCCAGCACCGCGACCAGGCTCACTTCCGGTATGTCCAGCCCTTCCCTCAAAAGATTGATCCCGATGATAACATCAAACCGGTCCATCCGTAAATCCCGGATCAGCTCATATCGCTCCAAAGTGACGATGTCCGAATGCAGATACCGGGCGCGGATCCCGAGTTCCTGGTAATAATTGGTCAGGTCCTCCGCCATCCGCTTGGTCAGCGTGGTCACCAAAACTTTTTCCTTGCGCTCCAGCCGCTTCCGGATCTGCTCCAAAAGATCGTCCACCTGTCCCTCCGCCGGCCGGACTTCTATCTCCGGGTCCAGAAGACCGGTGGGACGGATGATCTGCTCCACCGTCAGGCCATCGCTCTTCTTCAGTTCATACTCGGCCGGAGTGGCTGAGACATAAATTACCCGGCTCACCCTTTGCTCAAACTCGTCAAAAGTGAGCGGCCGGTTGTCCATCGCGCTGGGTAATCTGAACCCGTATTCCACCAGGGTCTGCTTGCGGCTCCGGTCTCCGCGATACATCCCGGAAATCTGCGGGACCGTTATATGGCTCTCGTCTATGAACAGGAGATAGTCTTTCGGGAAATAAT
>CAIYYW010000236.1 GCA_903930515.1 uncultured delta proteobacterium
CGCCGGGCAACTCACCGCGAAACCTTCTTCGCTCTCGATAATCACAATCCTATAATCCATCAGCCTCCATCCTTAATCTGATGATGACCAATTTAGAAATTGTTGTCAAGAACCAAGGAACCCCTGCAGTCGCACTAAAGCGATAATGGCAATTGGGGGTCAGGTCTTCAATCATCAATTAACCGAACTATTGATGAACCGCGATCCAGCCTTCAAATTCCGAAAACACTTTTGGAGCCTGCAAAACCAAATACCCCTCCGTGACCGCCATTGCCGCAAATGCACAAATCACTGCGTCCAGGGCATCTGCGCTTTCTAGTACACATCTTTTCCGCGAATCCGAAAGCTCAACTTTTTGCCTCAGAAAATTGATTATTTCAGCTCTCGCCTTTTTCGCTTGAGAGCCAGAGCCGTTATAGCCCTGATATGGAAGATCCCAATATTTGAGCTGTGCTGCGGGAAAGGCTTCAACCAAAATTCTCCTTCCCGTTTTGCACCAAGGCCAGATTGCTCCCCTTCTTTGAGCAAGCAAGGTTAAACAGGCCGCAGTCATAGGAGCGGCTGGCCTGAATCCGGTCCAAAGCGGAGGACGAACATTGACCGACCAGATTCAATCGGTTATTCGGAAATCTTCGGGAGGTTTATTTTTCTCAATTTGGCCGGCTATCTTATTTACAAAAGTTTTCCCTTCTGGAAAGGGTGATCTTTCTTTATCAGCAATTCCCGCAACCTTGAGCAAAAGATCATTATGGCTCATTTTCTTCATAAACTTTTTTGGAATAGAGAAGGGCGCGTCAATTCCCGCGGCGGCAAAATCCTTTTGTCTAAGAAAATTTACCAACCGCTCAAATGGTTTTTCTTTTGGCTCGCCGTCTAATTCTTGAACGGGAATCAAATTCTTGAGTTCCCTTTGTCCTTCCCCTTCTACCAAAGTTGCAATCCATACATTGCTCCCTTCGCAGTCAGGTTCCCATTTTTTGTAATTTCCGCTGAAATCTATTCCCAGCCATTTCTTCATCTTTCTTATTGTCCACTTTGGCTTCTTGCAAATCAAGCGATAAAAATTATAATAGGGAAGGACATCGGGCGGGGGATTAGCTCAGTTGGGAGAGCGATGCGTTCGCAACGCATAGGTCGGGGGTTCGAATCCCCTATCCTCCACCAAATTACGCTGGGGACTTCTTTGATTCATCGCCCCGTGGGACAGGATGGAATTTCCTAGAGATGAATATCAATAGCCTGGCCGTCTTTTTGACCGCATTCGATTGAAAATGGCACCGAAGTGATTGCATCTGTAAGATGAAGCAAATAATCTCCGCAGTAACCGCGAAACGACAATCCGCCCTGGCTGTCAGTATCGCCTTCAAAGTTGGTCCACCATTCTTCCCGGATCAGATGGAGCAGCCTGTCATACGCGGGTTTGGGGGATAAATCTTTCCGGACCAGACCAGCGGGAGCGCCCATCCATGAGCCCCTGTCGGTGAAGTCCCACCAGGTGATCGCCTCCACCGCGGGATGGCTGAACAGGAGCGTATAAAAATTTTCAACATACTCCGCCTGCTCAGCCTCGCCTTCTTCCGTACTCGGCCACCAGAGACGATTGAATTCCAGGGGATCCGGCCGCGTGATTTTCCTCCCGCTGAGCACCGTCACCTCGGTGAAATGGATCGGCAAACCTAACTTTGAATAACGCTCGCACGCCCGCCACAAAACTTCCATGGTCGCTTTGCCCCACTGCATGTGGCTCTGAATCCCGATAGCGTGATACTTACCGCCCTGGCTCATCAGATCAGACAAAAACTGGTAATAAGAATTTTCATAATGATTGATGGGGTCGTTGATATTGTTCAAGCGCCGAATCGGGTTTTCGTTCAAATTATAATCGTTGATCAGAAGCTTGGCCTCGGGATTCGCTTGCGCGGCCCATTCAAGCCCCTTTTTAGCGACGGCGAGCGGCCCGATCCGGTTTTCCCAATTCGCCACCGGGCTGTCAAACATCCAGGCGGCGGTTGGCTCGTTTAAGACATCCCAATATTGGATTTCCGGTTTAAATTTCTCAACCAGGTCTTTTATGCGGGCCTGATAAATCTCTTCCAGAGTTTCCATATCTTCGGGAAGCCACTTCGGATTATCCCACGGATAATGCCAGATCAGGGGATGCCCTTTGACTCGGATTCCTTTGCTGGCGCACCAATTCGCCATCTCTTTGAGCTTAGCCTCCCTGGTTTTATCGGGCCTCGGCTGGTATTGCGATAAATAAAAGGGGACCGTGGCATAATTGAATAACACGCTCCAGCGTTCAAGGTAGCGCTCGTTCTCCTCAGCGGTCGGCATCTTCCCGAACATAAAGATATTGCAGCCGAAAAGAAACTGGTGCCGTATCATCTCGGCCCGGAACCTCCCGATAACAGGATTCCCATCCTTATCCAGAACCCTGACCGTCACCTCCCGGGTGCGGATTCTTGCTATTCTGGCCGGAGCCGAATCCAGCGGAGCGACATCGACATCGCCCGCCCATACCGAGCGACAAATGCCTGCGCTCAACAATATCGCTGACACCATCAGGACTTTTTTCATGGTTATAAAATCCTCCCGAAATCATGCTGGAATGCCGCAACCGAATTCATGATTAATTTATCATAGATCAAATAGCACAGAGGTGGCAAATCATCCAGATTAAGAAATAGAGCCGGGCCAAGAAAGAGGCTATCGTTAACGGTGATTCAGGAAAGCTTAAGGATTTAAGCAAAAGCCGCTTGATTTGAGCAAATAAAAAATACCGCCAAACCTTCCGTTGGTTCGATTGCCGGTTCGTTTACTCCACCATTTCTTTTGCGCTCAGATAGGCGCTCCGCAAGAATACGGAAAAATGATCTCAGGTTCCGCTTTGCTCAATCATCCAGTCCCAGCGCGAACTTGATCGCCGCATCCAGTTCCGTCATTTTTTCCGGGGAGAGCTGGCTGATTCTTACAGCTAAAAGCCTTTTGGGAATTGTCGTGATTATATCCAGGTTTGCAACGCACGGCTGAGGCAGTTTTTCCCGTTTGCCCAGCAAAACCTCAACCGGAATGCCGCGGATCCTGGTGGTCACCGGGGCCACCGTGATCAATTCCCGGACCAGATATGCCTCATCGCGCGACAGCAAAACCACCGGCCTTTTCCCGGCCGGCTTGGGCAGATGCGCCCACCAGATTTCTCCCCGCATCATTTCCACGGCTCCTCTTGAAAAAGCTCCGCGGCTGCGCCCGCCGCCGCTTCTATTTCTTCTTCGCTCTCAGGATGCTCCCGATACCCTTGCTGATACCGCTCAATCAACTTTTTCCGCTCCAGCTCCTTGAGCGCCCGCTCCAGAGCCAGCCGGATAAAAGCGCTCCGCGACTTTTTGGCCTGTTTTCTCGCCAACTCAACCTTTGCCGCCAGCTCCACGGGAAGACTGATGGCGATTTTTTGCGCGGTCCTCATAGTCATACCCCCATCATACCATGATTATACCAAGATCATACCAGAATTCAACCGGGGTTCTCAAAACATCTTTGCGCGTTTTCAGGCTTTGGCGCCGGAGGTAAATCCCGGGGAAAATGGATCGGGAAAAACTTGCCCGCGGGTTTGATTTGTGGCATGATAAAAATCCGATTTTATTTTCAGGGAGGATTTAAAGGTGCGCAGACAGGAGTGTCTGCGCCACGAATATAAAGCGATCGCGCATTCCAGGGTATGGGGAGGCAAGAAATGGCGGGAGATTATATTCTGTGCATTGACCAGGGAACCACCGGGTCTCGCGCGATCCTGATTGACCGGCGCGGGGAAATGGCCGCAAGCGCTTATTCTGAATTCTGGCAGATATTTCCCAAGCCCGGCTGGGTGGAACATAATGCCGAGGAGATCTGGAAAGTGACTTGCAAGGTGATCGTGGAGGCGATCAAGAAATCCGGGAAGGACCCGAACCGGATCGTTGCCATCGGCATCACCAACCAGCGCGAGACCACGGTGATCTGGGACCGCAAGACCGGCAAGCCCATCCATAATGCGATTGTCTGGCAATGCCGGAGGACCGCGGAGATTTGCGACCAGCTTAAAGGGCAGGGCTGGTCCCATAAGTTCCGCAGGAAAACCGGCTTGGTGATTGACGCTTATTTTTCCGGCACCAAGATCAAATGGCTTTTGGATAATGTCAAAGGCGCGAAGGAACGCGCGAGAAGGGGAGAGTTGGCCTTCGGGACCATTGACTCCTGGCTGATCTGGAAGCTCTCGGGCGGCAAGGTTCATGCGACTGATTACACCAACGCCAGCCGGACCCTGATCTTCAATATCGTGAAAAAGAAATGGGACGAGGAGCTTTTGGATGTCCTTGGAATACCGGCTTCGCTCTTGCCGGAAGTCAAGCCGAGCAGCGGCTTTTTCGGAGCCACGGACTGCGCCGGTCTTCCCAAAGGAATCCCGATTGCCGGAGTCGCCGGTGACCAGCAAGCCGCGTTGTTTGGACAGGGCTGTTTTAAAAAGGGCCTGGCCAAGAACACTTACGGCACCGGCTGTTTTATGCTTTCCTATCTCGGAGATAAATTCGTGGAGTCCAAATCCGGCCTGGTCACCACCCTCGCCTGCGACGCGCAAGGGCGGCCGGCTTATGCCCTGGAGGGTTCGGTGTTCATTGCGGGAGCGGCGGTGCAATGGCTCCGGGATCAGCTCAAGGTGATCGCGAAAGCAAGCGAGACCGAAATGATCGCGGAAAGCGTCTCGGATACCGCGGGGGTTTATTTTGTCCCGGCTTTTGTCGGCCTGGGCGCTCCCTATTGGGATATGAGCGCGCGGGGAGCGATTGTCGGGATCACCAGGGGCGCGGGCCGGGATCAGATCATCCGGGCGGCCCTGGAAAGCATTGCATATCAGACCCGGGATTTGCTTTTGGCAATGGAAAAGGATTTGGGAACCGGGATCCAGGAACTGCGCGTGGACGGAGGTTCCTGCCAGAATAATTTCCTGATGCAGTTCCAGGCCGACATAATAGGGATCCCGGTCAACCGGCCGGTGAAATTTGAAACCACCGGTCTGGGCGCAGGATACCTGGCCGGGCTTGCGGTCGGGCTTTGGAGGGATGCGCGAGTAATCAACAAACTCCGGAAAACTGATAAAATCTTCAAACCGAAAATGAAGACCGAGGAAAGAGAAAGACTTTACCGGGGATGGCAGGAAGCGGTGGGAAGGGTGAAAAGCAAATAACGAGGAATGAGGAACCTCCCTTCGCTCCGATCGGGGCTGCGGCGGGCAGGCGGGGAACGAGGAACGGGAAGATCAATCCGCACTGAAATCGCGCGCGCAACTGTAAAAGGGGATCGTTAAATTCGCGCTTGCTGGTCGGGAAAAGTTATCTAAAATACTGATGAGCGGGTGAACGCCGGTTTTCGTTTCGCGCTGAAAAAAAGAGGAGAGATAAATGTCCGCGCAGGCCTGGTTCTGGATCGGATTTATTGTTTTTATGATCGCGTTGCTCGCGCTGGACCTGTTCGTGCTCAACCGCAAGTCCCATATCATCAAGCCCCGGGAAGCATTGCTCCAGACCGCGATGTGGGTTTCGCTGGCGCTGATATTCTGCGTGGGGATTTATTTCATCCGCGGCTCCGGCCCGGCGGTGGAGTTCCTGACCGCGTACCTGGTGGAATACTCGCTGAGCGTGGACAACCTGTTCGTGTTCCTGATTATTTTTTCATATTTCCGGGTGCCGCCGCAACACGAGCATAAGGTTTTGTTCTGGGGCATCCTGGGCGCGCTGATTATGCGGATCAGTTTTATCCTGGCCGGGGTGACCCTGATCCAGAAGATTCACTGGGTGATTTATATTTTCGGCGCGTTCCTGGTCTTGATCGGGATCAAAATGATTTTTTCGCAGGACGAGGAGATCCATCCGGAAAAAAACCCCGCGCTCCGGCTGTTCCGGAGATTTATTCCGGTGAGCAAGGATTACGAGGACGGCAAATTTTTGATCAAGCAAGCGGGAAAATGGTTCGCCACCCCGCTGTTGGTGGTGATCCTGGTGATTGAGACCACCGATGTGGTTTTCGCGGTTGATTCCATCCCCGCGGTCCTGTCGATCACCCTCAATTCCTTCATCGCCTACACTTCCAATGTCTTCGCCATCCTGGGACTGCGCTCGCTCTTCTTCGCCTTGAGCGGAATTATGCGGATGTTCCATTATTTGAAATACGGTATTTCCATCATCCTGGTCTTTGTCGGAGCCAAGATGCTCCTGTCCAAAATCTATCCGATCCCGTCCTGGATCGCGCTTTGTGTGATCGTATCCATCCTGGGGATTTCAGTGATCGCTTCCATAATCAAGGCCCGGCGCGAACAAAACCGCGGCAAGGATCATCCCGCGGAGCCGCAAAAATCCTGAACCGTTGAGCAACCCAATTCTTCAGAGCGCTTGTTTGATATGGTCGGAGATATAGGCCGCCAGCGCCATAATGGTTAGCTGCGGGTTCACGCCGGGGGAGTTCGGGAAGATGGACGCGTCGGCGATGAAGAGGTTCTTGACCTCGTGACATTCTCCGTAGGAATTGACCACGCCTTTGAGCGGCACTTCGCTCATCCGGCAGGTTCCCATCGGGTGATTCCCGATCGGGCTGAAATCGGTCGGGCCGAGATCCGCTTCCGCGATCAGGCTGGTTTCTTTGGGACCATGCAGTTCGGAAGGGACCTTGTAGATCCCGGGCGTGACCATTTTGGCTCCGGCCGCAAACAGCAAATCCGCGGTGGCCTTCATCGCCTTTTGCATCAGGCTCGCGTCCGGCCGGCTCATATTATATTTGATGGTCGGGCTCCAGCCGTTCCTGGACGCGCTCACTCTTCCGGTGGATTTTGCCCGGATCATCGCGCCGAAGCCGGCGATATGAGCGAGTTCTGACATCATATTCTTGTGCTTGAGCCCGAAGCCGGGCAGCCGGATCCCGATCACATCCGGGGGCGCCCAGAACACTTCCACCATAAATCCCTCTTTCCGGAAATGGTCGCAGCAATATCCCTGGTTCACCCCGTCCCAGGCGCAAACCTTTTCCTCGAAAAAACCCGTCATCCCGGTCGCGGTATGGTTGCAGAGGTTTCCGCCCACCAGTCCGGAGGAATTGGCCAGATGATTTTTCTGCAAGAGAACCGGCGTGCCCATGGTTCCGCAGGAAAGGATCACGGCTTTGGCGCGGACTTCCAAACTCTTTTCCGCGGGCCGCAAATTTGTCGGATCAATAAAAGCTCCGGAAACGCCGACGGCTTTTCCGTTCTCCACCAAAATTTTTTCCACCCGGCAATCGGTGAAAAGCTCTCCGCCCAAATCCGCGAACGCCGGCACATAATTCCGGTCCATTGACATCTTCGCGCCTGCCACGCACCCGCTCATACAGGTCCCGCATCCCCGGCATCCTTTGGAATTCCGGTAAATCCGGTCCCCGCTCCATCCCAGGGCATCGCAGCCCTTGCGCATCAGCCGGTTGTTCATCCCCAGAACTTCTTCCGGCTCCTGGCTGATGTTGGTGAACTGTTCAATCTCGCCGAAAAGCGGGCCGAGAACAGCCGGCGAAAGCCCCTTCAATTTTTCCTGATCCACCCATTGGTCAAGGACATCGTCCGGGAGACGGAAGCAGATCGCGGAATTGATCAGGGTGGTCCCGCCCACGCAACGCGCCTGCATGGTCGGGATGATCATCCGGCCGGTCATCGCCCGCATCCCGTTGTCGCGGTAAAGCAAACGCATCGCGGCCCAGGAATCAGTGGTGAATTGTTCCGGCTTGACATAGCTGCCCTCCTCAATCAGGACCACGGACCGGCCCGCTTTCTGAAGACGATGCGCCGCCACCGCGCCGCCCGCGCCCGAGCCGACCACCACCGCGTCCGCGTCAATTTTTATTCTGCCGGAAATATCTTTAAACTCGTGAATCATCCCGTTCCTCGTTGCTCCGGGGCGCAGACACTGCTGTCGGCGGTTTCGGCTGCTCGCAGTTGAGCTTGAACCCGATCGCCGCGAGCACCTTGGGGTCGTTGTAAAATCCCATCCCGATGATGGTCTTGAAAAGAACCACCGCCATCCTCCGATAATAAATCCGGCTGTCCTGCCAGTTCCGCAGGTAGCGCTCCTTGTCCGCCGCGGACAAATTCACGAAGCGGGAGAAGCGGAAGATGAAGATCGCGGGTAAAAGATCAAAAGCGATAAGCAGCGCCTTGATCCCGAAGCGCGCGCCCGGTTCCAAATCGCGCAGGTATTTTGCCAGGAATAAATGCGAGCCGGTCTCATTCACCGCGATGGGTAATTCTCCCCCGGCCGGGATGATCGTTTCGGACAACGCCTCAATAATCCTTCCAACAGATCGTCCCACCGCCGGCTTGCCGGTGGCAAGGATAAAATCCTTTGCCGGGCCCCACGATCCGGCCATTTTATTTCTCCGGCTCCAGGATCAGGACGGATTCGGCATGGGCCCTGACTTTTTCCGGATCCATCACCGCGGTCATATACCGGCTGTTATAGAACAGGGTATGCTGGTCGCGGTAATGGGGAGAGAGCCACTGGCCGGACTCGGAACCGTCAATCACCAGCAGGGCGTTGTCCGGATCGTTCATATCCATAATATGTCGCATCACCGGCCCGCCGAAGGTCATGTATTTTTTAGTTCCAAAGCCCTCGGAGCTGGCGTTGCGGATGGTGTTGCCGGTGCCTGGATGGGGGAATGGGCCGATGCTCAAATCGCGGAGCGCCATAAACCCCATGGGATGATACCACTTGATGGTGTGGAGCTTTCCCCATTGCCAGTCCTTCATTTCCCTGCCCGCGTTTTTGCTCAGCCACTTGACCGCGTCTTCCAGGCATCCCACCAGCGCATCGTTGACATCCTCAACCTTGCCCCGGGTGCTCTTATCATCGAAATATTCGGACTGCCCCTTGATCACCCACATTTGCACGGGCTGGCCCGCGTTATTCTTGATCAATTTGTCGTAGGTCTCTTTGTCAAAGTCATCCTTGAGCACCCGGTCGGTGAGGTGGCTCATGGTCTCCACGAAAATGGAAGTCCCGAGGGAATCAATGGTCGCCTCACGGTTCCATTCCCGCAAAATCCTGGCGGCTTCCAGCAATTTCTTGTCCGAAACTTTTTTGGCCTCCACCGCCTTGAGAATAAGCGGCACGAACACATCCGCCTGCTTGACATAAACATCGTTCTGGATCCGCTTCATATCGTTTATGTCAAGGGGCTTGAGCTGGGCGATCAACTCCTCTATCCGCCAGGCCCGCCAGCCCGGGTCATAATTGGTCCCGAAGACATAAGGGTACCATTCCATATCCACCACCTTATTATTGGCGGTGGCCATATATCCGCGCTCCGGGTCGATCGCGTGCGGGGTTTCCATCAGCGGGATGAAGCCGGTCCAGTCGTAATCGCCGTTCTCGCCCGGAACCGGCATAAGCCCGATGCCTTTTTTCCGGATCGGCACCAGGCCGCCCGGCAGATAAATGATATGACCGGCCGCGTCCGCGCCCACCCAGTTCATATTGATCACTTCGTTATTCTCCTGCGCCCTGATGAAATCCTGGATGCTCTCCCCCTTCATCAGGATGTTGTACATAATCGCGATATTGATGATTTTGATTTTGGAAAAATCCATGGTTTCCATCATCGCCTTAAACTTGTCAACCGTGACCGAGCCGCTGAACCGCTCGGACACTTTCGGGTCGCGGGAAAAATCCCAGCCGGTCCAGCGCAGGGCCAAAGGCGGGGTGTCCTTGGGCAGGTTCGCGGCGAGGTCGTTGATGACCGGGCCGTGGATGGTGTGGCGGATAATTATTTCCTTTTCCTGGAACCGATGGTCCGGGCCGGTTTGAATCAGACCCGGCCGGACCTTGATGATCTCTTTCCGGACCTGGAAGTCGCGCCACTCTCCCTGATAAAAATATTGGCCCGGATGCTCTTTGTCGGTTTTCTCCACGAACAAATCCTGGACATCGGCGTTGGTCACGGTCGCTCCCCAGGAAAGTTTCCGGGTATGCCCCATCACGATGAAAGGCTGTCCCGGGAAAACCACGCCATAGGCGTCAAAGCCCGCGCCCTTCAAGTGCATGGCATAGCAGAGCGACGGCTCAATGTGCAAGAGGTGAGGGTCGTTCGCGAACATGGCGCTGCCGGTGGTGGTGATTTTGGGAGAGACCACCCAGTTGTTGCTGGCCTGGTTGCTCGGGTAGAAGGAGGCCGCCCGGATCGCTTTTTCAGTTTGGGCCAGGATCACGGCCGCGTCCGCGGAAAGGCCGGAGATGGACGGGTCCGGTCTTCCTCCCGGAGGCAGGGGCCTGGGAGCGGGCAGCCGGTTTAACAGCAGATCCTTGGGGACCACGGTTGGTCCGAGCGATTCATGCAGGGGCATCAGTTTCCACATCACATCATCCCCCACTTTTTTCGCCAGGGCGTAGCGGGCAAGCTCCGCGTCCAGGTTGGCGCAGAGCATGGACCCGTAAAAGCGGCTGAGTCCGATGATGTCCGCGGGACGGAACGGCTCCGGCGTGAAATATAGCACCTGGAATTCAATCGGGAGATGGCCCCGGTTCTGCGCGACAAAGGCATTCAAGCCGTCGGTATAAGCCTGGAGCTGGGCGAGGATTTCCGGGTTGGTTTTGGC
>CAIYYW010000237.1 GCA_903930515.1 uncultured delta proteobacterium
ATTTCACTCTTTTGCTCTTTCAGGCTCATTTTTCCCCAACGGTCAAATTCTTCCGGAGCGAAAGCAAGATTGTCGCATCCGGCAAATCCTTGCCTCCCTCATCTCCCAACCTATTCTACCAGAAATTCCTCCTGGGAGCGATGCGGGCAAAAAAATCTTCTGGTAAAAAGCAGTTCTGACCGTTTGATTCGAACCACGGTCGGTTTCTTTGCCGGGAAAACCGATCCAACTTGGCGCGCTGATCCGGAGTCGGCGGAATTTTCAGTCATTTTTTCAATTTGCAGATGTTTTGCGTCACCGCTTTTCCGAAACCGGAGCAACTCACTTCTTTTGCTCCTTTCATCTGTCGGGCCAGGTCGTAGGTCACGATTTTATCAAGGATGGTTTTTTGCATTCCTTTGCGGATCAACTCGCCGGCGGAGGTCCATCCCAAATAGTCAAACATCATTGCCCCGGAAAGGATCAGCGAGCCGGGATTGACCTTATCCTTGCCCGCGTATTTGGGAGCGGTGCCGTGGGTGGCTTCAAACACCGCGCAATGGTCTCCGATGTTGGCGCCGGGCGCCATTCCCAATCCGCCTACTTCAGCCGCGACCGCGTCCGAGAGATAGTCTCCGTTCAAGTTGGGGGTCGCGATCACCTGGTATTCCGAGGGCCGGAGCAGCACTTGCTGGAACATCGCGTCCGCGATCCGGTCTTTGATGATGACCTTGTCCGATGGACATCGGCCCGAGAATTTTTCGTTAAGCTCTTGCTCGGTGATGGTCTGATCCGAGAATTCTTCGCGCGCCAATTGGTATCCCCATTCGCAAAAGGCGCCTTCGGTGAATTTCATAATGTTGCCTTTATGCACGATGGTCACGCTCTGCCGATGATGGTCAACCGCATATTGGATCGCTCTCCGCACCAGTCTCTTGGTATTGGACTCGCTGATCGGCTTGAGCCCGATGCCCGAATCTTGCGCGATCTCCACTCCCAAAGTTTTTTTCAGAAAAGATCTGAGCTTCGCAGCTTCCCGGGAACCTCTTTGCCATTCAATCCCGGCATAAACATCTTCCATATTCTCGCGGAAGATGATCATATCCACATCTTGCGGCTTCTTGAGCGGACTGGGCACGCCTTTAAGGTATTTGACCGGTCGGATGCAGGCATAAAGCTCAAGCGCCTGCCGGAGCTGGACATTGATGCTCCGGATCCCTCCCCCGACCGGGGTGGTGAGCGGGCCTTTGATGGTGAGATGAAAATCCCGGATCGCCTCCAGGGTTTCTTGCGGAAGCCATTTCCCGATTTTCTTGAAAGCCTTTTCCCCGGCAAAAATTTCCTTCCAAAAAACCTTCCGGCGGCCTTGGTAGGCCTGCGCGACCGCGACATCAAACACCGGCTGCGAGGCCTTCCAGATATCCGGGCCGACGCCGTCCCCGATAATAAAGGGGATGATCAAATGATCGGGAACCTTCATTACTCCATTTTTATATGCAATGGCCTTTCCCGAAACCCTCAACTTGGGCATTTTTTTCATTGGGATTTCATTCCGATCATTTTTCGGTATTTGCTTTTTCCTCTTCGCCGGCTTTTTGCTTTTCAAGCATCTCATCATATTTGACCAGTTGCTCAAACATTATATCCGTGCCGAGGATTCCCACGATTTCATCATTGGGATTGTAAATCGGCCCGGACACGGTGATGCAGAGGCGGTTGGTAATCTTGGAGGTATAGAAATCCGAGACAAAGACCTTGCCGGTCTTGACCGGGTTCTGAAACCAGGGCCGGTCGGAATAATCAAAGTCCATCCCGGCCTTTTCATAAAGGGCGCGGTCTTCAATATGGGTGATGTTGGGGGTAATCTTCTTGCCGTTGATATCCACGATGTAAACGAACTGGATGAAGGGATTGTCTTCCAGGAAACTCCGCAGCACCGGCACGATCAGTTCCGCTTTCATGGCGCGGATCTCGTCGCTTTCCACCAGTCTCTGGACCAGGTGCGCGGCCAGGGAATGGGCGTGTTTTTTAAGCCGGTCAAAGTCGGAGATGAACAGCTCAGGCAGATACTTGGCCGCCATATTATAGATTTCCTTGTGGCTGATCGCGGTGATCCGTCCTTTGTCGTATTCGGCCTGGACCCATTTGGCGAGCTTGATCACGCCCGGATGTTTCTTGTCCACCTGGCGGTCCCCCTCCAGCTTCAAATGGATGTTCAGCCACCAGGCGATGCCGGCGTTGCCGGACTTGTCATTGATCAACACATCCACCGGCCGGTTCAAAATCTTGGCGGTGTCAAAGATATTATAGATCTCCTCGTTCTTGATCATCCCGTCCGCGTGGATCCCGGCCTGGGTGACATTGAACTGCTCGCCCACGAACGGGTAATTGGCCGGGATATGATCGCCGATTTCCTTCTGGTAGTATTCCGCGATCTCGGTGATCACCGCGGTGTCAATGCCGGAGGCGTTCCCGGTCAGGCCGATGTATTCCATAATCAAACCCTCAATGGGCGGGTTGCCGGTCCGCTCCCCCCATCCGAGCAGGGTGCCGTTGGCCGCGGAGCATCCGTAAATCCAGGCGGTGGCGGCGTTGATCAGGACTTTGTGAAAATCATTATGGCCGTGCCATTCCAGGCATTCTCCGGGAACGCCTGCGTCATCAATCATCCCCCGCACCCATTTGTCCACCGCGCGCGGAGCTGCCGCTCCCGGATAGGGCACGCCGAACCCCATCGTGTCGCAAATCCTGATCTTGACTTTCTGTTTTGATTCCCGGGAAAGCTTCATCAACTCGGTCGCAAACGGAACGCAGAACCCGTAAAGGTCGGCGCGGGTCGCGTCTTCAAAATGACAGCGCGGCACAATCCCGCTCGCCAGCGCTTCCTTTACAATCGCCAAATAGCCGTCCATCGCCTGTTGCCGGGTCTTGTTCAGCTTGAGATAAATATGATAGTCGGACACCGAGGTCAGAATCCCGGTCTCGGCCAGTTCCATTTCCTTGACCAGTTTGAAATCCTGCGGATTGGCCCGGATCCAGCCGGTGATCTCCGGAAATTTCAAGCCCAGCTTCCGGCATTTTTCCACTGCTTCCTTGTCCTTTTTGGAATAGAGGAAAAATTCGCTCTGACGGATCACCCCGTTCGGTCCTCCCAGCTTGCTCATCATCTGAAACAAGGCCACCATCTGCTCCACGGTATAAGGCTTGCGCGCCTGCTGTCCGTCGCGGAAGGTGGTGTCCGTGATCACAATTTCATTGGCCGGACTGGGCCGGATGATCTTGAGATCAAACGGAACCTTGGGAACTTCCGAGTAAGGGAAAATCTCGCGGAATAACTCCGGCTGAGAATGATCCTCCAGCTTGACCCGATTGCTCCTGGGCTTGAAACTCAACAGGAATCCTCTGCTCTCGTCTCGCTTGACCATAAATCCTCCTCGGTCAAATTTATTTTAAAATACCACAAAAAGTCGCGATCTCAAATCAAGTCAGGGCAGGAGGGGTTGGGGGATGGGAATTCGGAATTAGGAATTCGGGATTGGGGATTTGCAATTAGCCAATGCCTAATTCCCAATTCCGACTAACTTGAATATGTCAGCCATTTCTTCCCCCAGGCCGTGGCCAGGAATTTTTTCACCCGGCTTTTCCCTCTCGTCGGGTACCAGATGAAATCGTGGAAGATAAAACTTCCGAACACGAAAAAATACACCAGCGGGGTGTGGAAGAATATTTTCTGGAACCGGGAGAGCCAGGAATTGAACCAGAACGGTTTGACAAAGGCCACCGCCCAGTTGGATCCGACTTTAAAACCCCAGTTTTGCCGGCTGATGTCGTCTCCGACGATTTCAATCTCCGCGGGGTCGCCCATTCCCAATCCAGCCTCGGTGGCGAGCCGGATGTATTTGAAATCCATCGGGTCAAACCCCATCATCTTGGCCGCGACCGCGTCAATCGCGACCTGGTCCGCGCTTGCCAGGATCACATTCTTATACATCGGACACATCGTCCTCGGACCCGGGCCGTTCCCGGCGATGGTGCCGTCCATCACCGCGAACAGGCCCGGATGAATTTCCTTCTGGATCGCGAGCAGGTCCACCAAAGTTTCGTGGATCACGCTGTGGGTGTAATGGCGCTTGGTCGGGAGCAGACCCCCAAAGGCGTTTTTCATCGCGCCGGTGGTTCCGGTATAGACATGACATTTGACGGTTGGGAGATGGATGATGTTTTTGCCGACGAAAAAATCCGGGACCTGAATCCCCTCCGGGAAGATGGAGTTGAGCGCGAGCATTTTGGCTTTGGGCTGAAAGGGGATCCATTCCATATCCGATTTGCGGAAGTTGTATAACACCTTGACCCCGAAGCGGTTGAAGATGGGGGTAAACTTGTTCAGCCTCTCCCCCTTGAACGGGTCGGTCACCACCGTGTTGTTCTCCACCGCGGAAATCTCGGCGAAATGGTTCTGGCGCAAATAATCCAGCACACTTTCCATCTGCCAGGGCGTGGTGTTGGCTCCGGGGAAGAAATAATGCCAGGAGATATTGGGCTTGATGATGGTTGGAATTTTCTGGTCCAACTCCTGCTTCAGGCCGGCCAATTCAAATAGCCGGAAGTAATCCTGATTGACTTTTTCAGGACTGGTAAAAAGGGCCGCCACTTTGGATTTCGCCAAATTCAACTCCTCTTGACAAGATTTTATTTGACCTTGACCTTAAATCAAAACCTGCGATACCGCTTTCAGCAGTTTCAACAAGACAGCGGTTCGCTTGGGCCTCCCGCCGGGAAGCAGTTCCACGGTTAATGCCCGGGCCGCTTCGCTTTTGGCGATCATTTTGGAAAACAGCTTTTGCATTCCGGGCCGGTAAAAAATCGGTCCCCACAAGGATGCTCCGGTTAATTCCTGTCTGCACATCCGCCTCCAATCTTGCTGGTAACGCCGGGGATTCCCGGAAATAATGGAGTCTGCCAGAAGATTCGCGCTAAAGATGGCATTATGAATCCCGCCTCCGCTCACCGGATGAGCCGCACCCGAGGCGTCGCCCGCCAGGGCCCAGTACTCGCCCACCACCTTTTGGCGGAGGAAGCTGGAAAAAGTGAGCGAGGGAATCAATGCCGCGACCGCCTCCGCCCTCAAATCCAGGTTCAGCCCTGAAAGTTCCGGGTTCTTTGAAACCATTTGAGCCAGGAAGGAGAAGAGGGTCTCGGCTTTATATCTTCCGGCCTTGGCGCCGATGCCGATGGAGGTTGAATCTATGCCCGGAAAAATCCAGGTATAGCCGGCCAATCCCGAAAAGAATTGGAAAGTCAGCGGAACCGACACCGGTTTGGGAATTAAAACCGAAAGCGAGTAATTGAAATTCCGGCTGGCCCATGCGCCGCATAATTTTCTTCGCACCAGGCTGGACACTCCGTCCGCGCCGACCATAAAATCCACCCGGGCGCGGCCGCCGCGATTATCTATCAGTTCAACTCCGTTATTATTCCGGGTAAAATTATCCACCTTGGCCGGAGAGAATTCCGCGCCCGCGGAAGCGGCCTTATCCATCAGGAATCGCCCCAGTCTTTTGCGGGTAACCGTGTAGAGGGGATGGCTGACCTCGGATTCCAGTTTCTCGCCCAGCACGGTGACGATCCTGAATTTACGGTTGGGATATCCCTGGCTTTTAAGCGGATCCAGTTCCGGAAACCTGCCCCAGAGCACGGAGCTTAATCCACCGGCGCAGGGTTTTTCCCAGGGAACTTTATGATCGTAGATCAGGACTTCCAGCCCGGCTTGCGCCAATCGGTATGCAAGCCAGGCCCCGGCCGGACCTGCTCCGATGATCCCTATTTTCTTCGGCGTCATTTAATTGTCAACGGGCAAAAAAATGGTGGGCGCTACAGGATTTGAACCTGTGACCTCTACCGTGTGAAGGTAGCGCTGCCACCGCTGAGCTAAGCGCCCACGAACCAATAACTATTTTAATCGCTAAACCAAAAAAAGCAAGCGCGAGAAGGCTTTCATTTTCGTCCCGGTTGCGGATTTTTACCCTTTGCGATTAAGCAGCTTGGTTGCGGCCGGAGCGTTTGAGATTGAGCATCTCGATCAGGAGTTCCCATCCGATCTTCAGGCCAGCCTTGGACTTGGTCATTAAATCCTCCAACGAGGTCAGTTTGAGAAAGGAATTAAACAGATACCGAGGACGGAAGTAATATCTTAAATAGGCGCGTCCAAGAATTTTAAGCATTTTATCTTCGGTCAAGGCGGTTTCCCAGACCTTGAATTGAAAATCCTTCACCGGATTGCGGGCGTAGCGCCGGAAATAATCGCCGCCAAAGCCGGGGTCCTGAATGGCCTGTTGGTAAATCTCCGAACCCGGCTCCGGCATCAAACTGTGGAACAGGGAAAAGTTGGTGTTGAGCTTAAAGGCGAATTGGATGGTCTGATTTATCTGTTGAAGGGTCTCGCCCGGGAAGCCGATCACATAATAGCCCAGAGTCGAAATTCGATATTGCTTGCAAAGGAGGACCGCCTTAACGCTTTGTTCGGGAGTGATCTGCTTCTTGACTTGCTTCAAGATTTCCGGATCCGCGGATTCAATGCCGAAAGATATGCGCTCGCAGTTCGATTCCGCCATCTTGGCGATCAACGGTTCGTCCACCTGGTCCACCCGGCACCGGCAGGACCACGGCATCTTGATTTTGTTTTTAAGCAACGCCTCGCTGATGTCCATCACCCGCTGCTTGGTGACATTGAAGACGTCATCGTAAAAATCCAGAGAACGGTATCCTAGTTTTTTAACCGCCAGGATTTCCTGGATAATGTTTTCGGGAGAGCGTTCCCGGTAATGCCGGTCAATCTTGCCGCAAAAAGTGCAGTTGAACGGACAGCCTCTGCTGCTGATGATGACCGCGGCAGGCGCAAGGTGATCAGTGGTCACCCGGTGCTGAAAAGGGTCAAAGCCGAAGCGGTCCGGAAAGGGGAAGAGGTCTGGATTTTTTTCCACCTGCCGGGCCGGATTGCGAACAATCTTGCCGCCCGCCTTGAACCACACCCCGGCAATCCCTTGCAGGCTTGCGCCTTTGGCGAGCGCGTTGGCCATTTCCAGGAGTGTGTACTCGCCCTCGCCGATTACAATGGAATTCACTTCAGGCTGGCCCATCGATTCCTCGGGATAGATCGCGGTATGCGGTCCGCCCAGAACGAGATGGCTGGAGGGCATTTTCTTCCTAACCAGCCGGGCGGTTTCCAGGGCGTCATACCAGTTGAAAAGCATCACGGAAATACCGACCAAGTCCGGCTGGTATTGACCCAGCAAGTCCTCCAGTTGCGCGAATCCCTGCTGGCCGGGCACCTGCGCGTTCCAGAGTTTGACCTTAAAGTCAGACTCCCTTTGCAAGAAGCTTTTTAAATACATCAGCCCCACCGGAGGCGCGTAATTATGGGAGAAAGTGATCAGTTGATTGGAGCCGGGCAGTTTGACGCAATGCTGGTAAGGCGGATTAATGAGTAGAATTTTCATCTGATCTTCTGAAGTTCAACCATAACCCAAAAGAGCCTTCCTGTCAAGGAATTTTAAGGGCGTGTCGCGCCAAAACGAACAGGAAAGAATTCTATAAATATTTTTATCTCCGGAACAGACTTGGAAAGTTCAGGAACGGGGTTCGGCTGATGGCGGAGCCTTAAAGTCTTTCCCGCTGAATTGATATTCCCGTCATCTGAAAGGAGATTAACTCAGGTCTTCGGCGGATTTGTTTTTAGGAACCTTTTCTTTTATCATCTAAAACTATGGCGGGCAATCCCAAAGTTCTCTTCAGCTCGGTGTTCAAGCCGTTCGCGGAGGCGGACAATCTATATTCCCGTCTGGATTCCAAGATTGAGTTGTTCCATAACCAGATCACCAAGTACCAGGGGATTTTCAGCCCGCGCATCCATTACCACACCTTCGGTCTGCACGCGATCGCGAACAACCTGGGAGAAGCGAGCGTGGTGTTGGACTATCCGACCCTGGACCTGTTCATCCAAGAGATCAGGAAGGGCTATGACTATGTCGGGATCGGGTCCATCACCCCCAATTTCAACAAGGTGAAGCGGATGACCGAGGAGATCCGGAAACACAGCCCGCAGAGCAAGATCGTGATCGGGGGATTTTGCGCGATGATCCCGGACCTGAAGCAGTTGCTGGATGTTGATTATGTCTGCGTCGGGGAGGGGATCAGCTTTATGAAGGAGCTGCTGGGGAAACCGCCCGAGTTCTGTTTCCGTCAGCCGGATATGCTTTCCGAGACCAGGGAGTTGCTGGGCGTGCCTTTTTTTTGGGGAGACTACCACCCGTTCATCGCGGTCGGACTGGGCTGCCCCTATGCCTGCGATTTTTGCTGTCCCAGCCATTTTTTCGGCAAGAAGCATATCAAGCTGCTTCCAACCGGCGAGCGGATTTTCCAGGAGATTGTCCGGCTGGGCAAAAAATTTCGGACCAGCTCGTTCGGCCTGGGAGGGGATGATAATTTTTTAGCCGACCCGGAGCGGGCCAGGCAGCTTCGGGAACAGGTGGTCAAGAGCGGGATGCAGATCAAGCTATTCCTGTTCGCGAGCGCGGACCTGCTCGCGCAGTGGGAGCCGGAGCAATTGGCGGAAATGGGCGCGAGCGTGATCTGGATCGGAAGGGAGAGCCGCTCCGCTCCTTACGGCAAAAACCGGGGCATTGATCTGAAAGCCTTGATTGATCGGCTCCGGGAAGTCGGGATCAAGGTGATCCTGAGTTCCATTCTCCTGTTTGATTTCCATACCAAAGAAAATATCTGGGCGGATGTGGAAGATCATTTGGCCTGCCGACCGGCTTTCAGCCAGTTCGCCTTTTACTCGCCGATGCCGGGAAGCCCGCTCTACCAACGGATGAAGAGCGAGGGGAAGCTCCTGGAAAATATTCCGTTTGAGGAATGGCATTCGTTCAAGCAGCCCTGGTTCATCCATCCGGAATTCACCCTGACGGAAGCGGAGAAAATCCAGGAGAGAGCGTATCTTGATGATTTTTACCGGCTGGGACCGAGCATTGTGCGCCTGATCCGGGACGAGCTGGAGGGATATTTGCGTATGCGCGAATCCGGAAACCCGAGGCTCCGGGACCGGGCGGAATTTTTCGCCAAGGATTTTGCAAGGTATCGGGCGATCCTGCGGGCTTGCGAAAGCCTGGTGCCCAAGCCGGAGATGCGGGAGCAGGCTCGGGAGATCCGGGCCCGTCTGGAACAGGTTACCAAAAAAATCGGGATCATTGAAAATGTGGGAGCGCTGGGCCTTTACGGCTTCGGCCGGTTCCGGGAATTCCGCACCCGCCATTTCGGAGATGCCATCCAGCCCAAGACCAAGATTACTTATTATCCCGGCTGAATCCGGTAACTCCTCAATCCCAGCGATGCTTTTAATTAAGCTAAATTGTTTTAGAATCCATAAATAGGAATTATGGAAGGAATTCCCAAAATATTATTCAGCTCGGTGTTCAAGCCGTTCGCGGAGCGGACAGCCTTTACTCCCGGAAGGATTCCAAGATCGAGTTGTTCCATAACCAGATCACCAAGTACCAGGGCGTGTTCGGCCCGCGCGTGACCTATCATACCTTCGGCCTCCATACCATCGCCAACAACCTGGGAGTTCCTTCGGTGGCGCTAGAGTTCCCGACCCTGGATCGTTTCATCCGGGAAATCAAAAATGGGTATGACTACATCGGGATCGGGAGTATCGGCCTGAATTTCCAGACGGTGCGGCGGATGCGCGACTCCAAGAATCCCATCCTGCGGGAGCGGGCGGAGATGCTGGCGCAGAGCTTTTTCCGCTACCGGGCGGTGCTTAAGGGTTCGGCCTGGCTGGCGCCGACGCTTACGCTGCAGGAACAAATCCTTCAAGTGCTCGCGGGAGTGGAAGAGGTTTCCAGCCGGACCGGCCTGGTGGAAAGAGCGGCCGGACTGGGCCTTTACGGGTTCGGGAGCCTCCGTCGGATCCGGACCAGGTTTTTCGGAGACACGATCCAGCCCAGGACCACGCTCACCCGTTACTCCGGGTCCGGCGGTTTATCTTAAATCGGATGTGTAGTTGTATTTATGCAAGCCGCGGGGTATAATAACGCTCCGTTAAAGATTGATATTGGTTTTGGGACAAGCGCCGGCCAAGAATCTAAAAATGGAAAGGGGAAGTTCATGGCAGAGGTCAGCGGGAGAGCGCTCCTGGGATTGATCAAGGTTATCAAAGCGGAATTCGGTCCGGATTCCCTTCGCGATTTATTGAAGGGAGCGGACGCGGAAATGGCAAAGGTTTTCGGCAGATCAATCATGATCCTGAATTGGTATCCCTATCCGGTATATGTTTATCTGCTCACCGCCATTGACCGCAAAATGGGTAAGGGAGACCTGGCTTATTGCAAAAAGCTGGGAGAAAACGCCGCCAGCCTTGACTTGCATTCCATGCTCACGGCATTTAACGCGCGGGGCGGCCAGCGCGATTTGATCAAAAGCTGCACCATGGTCTGGTCCAATTATTACCGCGGCGCGGGCCGGATGGAAGCTCTCTCCTGCGAGCCGGATAACACGGTGTTGCGCATCACCGATTTCCCGGAAATGGACCCGGCCCATTGCCGCTTGATGGAGGGCTGGATGACCGAGGCGATGAAGATGATCGGCACCCGGGTGCTCACCGGGCTTACGGAAGTCAAGTGCATGAGCAAGGGCGGGCCTTATCACGAGTTCATTTGCACTTGGACGCTTTTGAATCCCAAATAAAAAAGCTTTTCCCCTCCGGTTGCAGCGCATCCCAATTGAGGCGCAGGCAGGGGCGGGGCTGGCGCCGTTGCTACCATGCGCAGCCTGCTCTCCACCAGCCGACGATGCGGAAATTTGCACTTGCAAAAACCCGCGGCTTTGCTAAGATGGAAGGGCGATGGCTGAAGTAAACGGAAGGGAATTCCTGGGCCTGATCAAGCACATCAAGGAAAGCCGGGGCGCGGACTTTCTCAAGGAAGTGCTGGATCAGGCCGGAGAAGTTAACCGCAAGATTTTTTCCAAACGGGTTTTGGCTTTAGGCTGGTATCCCTATCAGGGTTATGTGGACCTGATCCGGGCGATTGCCAAGAAAATGGGCAACGGGGACCCGGCTTATTTCCGGAAGCTGGGGGAGGTCGCGGCCAGTCTGGACCTGGGGTCTTTCCTTAATGTCTATAAGATTTCCGGCGGGCCAGAGGAACTGATCCAGGCCGCGGGTATGGTCTGGCCCGGATATTACCGCAACGCCGGAAAGATGGAGGTGAATTCCTCCCAACCCGAAAATACCGTGATTCGGATCCTGGATTTTCCCGAGATGGATCCCGCGCATTGCCGTCTGATGGAAGGCTGGATCACCGCGGCGATGGTCATCCTGGGAGGGAAAATGGTCTCCCCGGCCCGGGAAACGATGTGTATGAGCAAAGGGGATTCTTGCCACGAATTCACTTTTACCTGGACGGCCTGAACTGCTGACCTTGAGTCCCGGCTATTGCCAGGAAACATTGATCACGGCGCAAGGCATGGGTGGATTTATGGAACCGGGCTCAAAAATTTTCAGGCCCCATTACCATCAATGATCCGGCGCCGTTGCAGGTGTTGCCGATCTTTATCCGCCAGTGAGCACAAGCCCAATTTTTCTTAGCCCAGGAGTTGAAGTAATTTAGTCTGGGATTTGAG
>CAIYYW010000238.1 GCA_903930515.1 uncultured delta proteobacterium
CCAATCGGAAGGAATTACAGGGATCAACCATCATCGTCCTGGTAATGGTGATTATCACCACCGTTATCATCTTCGGCCTGGATAAAACCTTTGATGCCATATTCAAGAAGATTTTCTAAAACCGGAAATAAAAATGAGCGAAATTCAACTCAAATGGTATGTGGTTCACGCTTACTCGGGCTTTGAGGAAAAGGCCAAGGAAGGCTTGGTGGAGAGGATCAAGCAATCCGAGGATCAGAATAAGTTCGGAGAAATCCTGATCCCGTGCGAGGAAGTGGTGGAGCTGGTGGCAGGGAAACGCAAGGTCAGCAAGCGCAAATTCTTTCCCGGCTATCTTCTGATCCAGATGTTTCTGAACGAGGAGACCTATGGGATCGTGAAAGGGACTCCCAAGATCACGGGCTTTGTGGGAGGAACCCTGGACGCTCCGAGTATCCCGGAAGCGGAAGCGGAAGTTCTGACCAGGCAGATCAAGGAAGGGATAAAGCCCAAGCCCAAGGAAGAGTTGGACCGCGGCGATCCGGTCCGGGTGATTGACGGCCCGTTCGCCAATTTCAACGGAGTGGTTGAAGAAACCAAGCCGGACAAGGGCAAGATCAAGGTTCTGGTGAGCATCTTCGGAAGGCAGACCCCGGTGGAGTTGAATTATATTCAGGTGGAAAAAATCTGAGGTGAGATAATTATGAAAAAAATCGTTGCCAAAATCAAGCTCCAGGTTCCGGCCGGACAGGCCACAGCCAGTCCCCCGGTCGGGCCGGCGCTCGGCCAGCAGGGAGTTAATATCTCGGAGTTCATCAAGAAGTTCAACGCCCTGACTTCCAAGGAAGAGCCGGGGATCCTGATCCCGCTGATCGTGACGGTTTACCAGGATCGCTCTTTTTCTTTCATCACCAAGAGTCCGCCCGCCTCCGTGCTTCTGAAAAAAGCCGCCAAGATCGCCAAGGGCGCCAAGGAGCCGGGCAAGGAAGTGGTTGGCCAGGTCACCCGATCCCAGGTCCGGGAGATCGCCCGCCAGAAGCTCGCGGATTTGAATACCAACGACCTGGAAAAAGCGGTCAAGATCATTGAAGGAACCGCCAAAGGAATGGGAATCCAGGTGATCGAGGGAGGAAATTAAAATGCAGTCCAGAACCAAGCGCTATGCGGAGCTTTTCAAGAAAGTGGACCGGATGAAGCTGTATAAATATGATGAGGCGATCCGGTTGCTCAGCGAGATGAAAAACTCCAAGTTAGACGAAAGCGCGGAAGTGGCTTTCCGGCTGGGAGTGGATCCCAAGCACGCGGAGCAGATGGTCCGGGCGGTGGTGCTCCTTCCCCACGGACTGGGCAAGACCGTAAGGATCGTGGTCTTTGCCAAGGGCGACAAGGAGAAAGAGGCCCAGGAAGCCGGCGCGGATTTCGTCGGCGCTGAAGATTTGATCAAGAAGGTCCAGGAGGGCTGGCTGGATTTTGACAAGACCGTGGCCACCCCGGACTTGATGGGACAGGTGTCCAAGTTGGGGAAAATCCTCGGACCCCGGGGATTGATGCCCAACCCCAAAACCGGCACCGTCACTTTCGACATCAAGAAGGCGGTGGACGAGCTGAAGAAAGGCAAGCTGGACTTCAAGGTGGACAAGACCGGGATCGTCCATTCCGCCTTCGGCAAATTGAGCTTCGGCCCGCAAAAACTGATTGAAAATTTTGCCTCCCTGGCTGACGCCGTGATCCGGGCCAAGCCCGACACGGCTAAGGGCAGTTACCTCAAGTCGGTGGTGATTTCCAGCACGATGAGTCCGGGAATCAAGATTGATCCCTTGAGCCTGGCTGAGCTCAAGGCGGCATAATGCGAGAAAAGAGGAATATGGAACGAGGAACGGCTGTAGCGTCAGACCTTGTGCTTGACCTTACGGTTCACGGTGAACGGAGCACGGAGCACAAATGTGCGAGCGCCTTCAGGCGCGATTTTGTTGACCGCATTTAAGGGGGGATATTTTGAAGAAGCAGGAAAAAATTGATCTGGTGGAAAATCTGAAAAAGGATTTGAGCCAGGTAGCCGGGATCGTGGCCGTGGATTTCACCGGCTTGAAAATGAACCAGATCACCGAGGTGCGGCGGAAGGTCAAGGACAGCGGCGGCAATTTCAAGGTGCTCAAGAACAACCTGATCAAGATCGCGGCCGAGCAGGGAGGGTTCAAAGACCTGGCAGAGTTCCTCGATGGTCCCACCGCCCTCGGATGGCATCAGAAGGAAGTGGTCGGCCTGGCCAAGATTCTGACCGAAATGGCTAAGAAATACGAGCATCTCAAGATCAAGGGAGGATTGATTGAGGGGAACAAGGTCAACGCCCAGGGCGTGGAAGCCCTCTCCCGACTGCCCTCCCGGTTGGAGTTGCTTGCCCAGCTCGCCGGCGGTATCTCCGCCGGCCCCAGGAAACTGCTCGGCCTGATGCAGTCCCTTCAGCAAAAAATGGTTGGTTTAATGGTATCGCTTAAGGATAAAAAGAATGCGTAAAAATTTCAAAAGGAGGAACAGGTCCAATGTCAGTTAACGAGGAACAGGTTTTAGAGTTTTTTGATCAGTTGACGATGATTCAACTGAGCGAGTTCATCAAGAAGTTTGAAACCCGCTACGGGGTGACCGCGGCGGTGCCGATGGCGATGGCCGCGGCTTCGGGCGCGGGCGCTGCGGCTCCCGCGGTGGAAGAACAGACCGAATTCACCATCATCCTGAAGGAAGTCGGCGAGAAGCGGATTGATGTGATCAAGGAAATCCGCCAGATCACCGGGTTGGGCTTGAAGGAGTCCAAGGAGTTGGTGGAAAAAATCCCCAGCACGGTCAAGGAGGGCGTGAACAAGGACGACGCGGCGAAGATGAAACAAAAGCTGGAGGCGGTGGGCGCGAAAGTGGATGTTAAGTGAACCATAACCGGCGCTCAAAATTCTTCGTCCGTTCAAGGAGGCCCAGATGAAAAAAGCGGCTCTGCCTTCCCGGTTGCGTCTGGATTTCGCCACCATTCCGAAAGTGATTGATATGCCCAACCTGATTGAAATCCAGAAGAAGAGTTACCACCTTTTTTTCCAGAAAGAGACCGCTCCTGAGCAACGGAAGAACGAAGGACTCCAGGCCGTTTTCAACAGCGTGTTCCCGATCAAAGAGAGCAATGAAAATTGTTCGCTCGAGTTCGTGGGATACCGGTTTGACCCGTCCAAGTTCAGCGAGAACGAATGCCGGGAGCGCTGGATGACCTTCGGGGTGCCGCTCCAGGTAAAGGTCCGGCTGGTGGTCTGGAATTTCGACGAGCAGACCGGGATCCGCACCCTGCGCGACATCAAGGAGCAGGAAGTCTATTTCGGGGAAATGCCCCTGATGACCGACCTGGGAACCTTCGTGGTCAACGGAACCGAGCGGGTGGTGGTCAACCAACTCCATCGCTCGCCCGGGGTATTTTTTGACAATGACCGCGGCAAGACTCACGCCTCGGGCAAGGTCCTCTACTACGCCCGGATCATCCCCTACCGCGGCTCCTGGATTGACCTCGAGTTCGACCATCGCGACATCCTGTTCGTCCGGATTGACCGCCGGCGCAAACTCCCGGCCACTATTCTCCTTCGCGCGCTCGGGTTCAGCACCGAGGAACTCCTGAACTTCTTCTACCAGACCGAGCGGATCTATTTCGAAAAAGGCCGCGTTTACAAATCGGTCAACCCCAAGGTGTTGGACGGACAGCAGGCCGCGAGTGAGATCAAGCATCCCAAGACCGGTGAAGTGATCGTGCATAAGGGCAAGAAGATCAAGATGAGCCACCTCCGCAGGATGGCCGACGCCCGGATTGACCAGATCAGGATCGAGCAAGAAGAATTGACCGGACGGGTCCTGGCCCATGATATTTTCGACCAGGAGACCGGGGAAGTCCTGTTTGAGGCCAACGCGGAGCTGGACCCGGAAAAACTGGAACAGCTCAAGGACAACGGGATCACCCAGTTCGACCTGATCTATTTTGACAATATCCGGATCAGCTCCAGCCTCCGTGACACCCTCCTGATGGACAAGGCCACCACCCCGGAAGAAGCAAGGCTGGAAATCTACCGCTGGCTTCGGCCCGGAGACCCGGCCAGCCAGAAGAACGCGGACAAGCTGTTTGAAAGTCTGTTCTTCAACCCGGAAAGATACGACCTGGGCAAGGTGGGCAGGATGAAGATCAACCAGAGACTCCAGTTGTCCATCCCGGACGATGTCCACATTCTGACCCGAGAAGACATTATGGCCGTGGTCAAATATTTGATTGACCTCAAAGACCGCCGCGGAGAGCCGGACGATATAGACCACCTCGGGAACCGACGGGTCCGGAGCGTGGGCGAGCTGTTGGAAAACCAGTTCCGGATCGGACTGGTCCGGATGGCGAGAGCGATCAAGGAAAAGATGAGCTTCCAGGACGCCGAGAGCCTGATGCCACACGACCTGGTCAACGCCAAGCCGGTGATGGCCGCGGTCAAAGAATTCTTCGGCTCCTCCCAGCTCAGCCAGTTTATGGACCAGACCAACCCCCGGAGCGAGATCACCCACAAGCGCAGGCTGAGCGCGCTCGGCCCCAGCGGCCTGACCCGCGAGCGGGCCGGGTTTGAGGTCCGCGATGTGCATTCCACCCATTACGGACGGATCTGCCCGGTGGAAACCCCGGAAGGACCGAATATCGGCCTGATCTCCAGCTTGACCACCTTCGCCCATGTCAACGACTACGGCTTTATCGAGACCCTTTACCGCACCGTCAAGAACGGCGTGGTCAGCGACGAAGTGATTTCGATGGGCGCTTGGGACGAGGAGACCCACACCATTGCCCAGGCCAACGCCCCCTTTGACAAGAACGGAAAGCTGATCGGAGAGTCTATCAATGTCCGCAGAAAAGGAGAGTTCCTGATAGTTCCGCCCGGAGAAGTGGACCTGATGGATGTCAGCCCCAACCAGGTGGTGAGCGTGGCCGCCTCCCTGGTGCCCTTCCTTGAACACGATGATGCCAACCGCGCCCTGATGGGATCGAATATGCAAAGGCAGGCCGTGCCCCTGCTCAAGACCGAAGCCCCCCTGATCGGGACCGGCATTGAAGGAATGGTGGCCCAGGACAGCGGCGCCTGCCTGTCGGCCAAGCGCGCCGGGACCGTGGCCAGCGTGGACGCCACCCGGGTGGTGATCGAGGCCTCGGAATTGGCCAGCGGAGAAGACCGCGGAGTGGACATCTATAACCTGATCAAGTTCCGCCGGTCCAACCAGGGAACCTGCGTCAACCAGCAGCCGATCGTGAAAGTCGGACAGAAAATCGCCTCCGGACAGGTAATCGCGGACGGACCCGCCACCGAGGGCGGAGACCTTTCCCTCGGCCGGAACATCCTGGTCGCCTTTATGCCTTGGGGCGGTTACAACTTTGAGGATTCCATCCTGGTCAGCGAGCGCCTGACCAAGGTTGACACCTTCACCTCCATCCATATTGAGGAATTCGAATGCACCGCCCGCGATACCAAGCTGGGCCGGGAAGAAATCACACCGGATATCCCCAATGTCGGGGAAGAAGTCCTGAAAGATTTGGATGACAGCGGCATCGTCCGGATTGGCGCCGAGGTCAAGCCCGGAGACATCCTGGTCGGAAAAATCACCCCCAAGAGCGTGACCCAGCTCTCGCCGGAAGAAAAATTGCTCCGCGCCATTTTCGGGGAAAAGGCCGGAG
>CAIYYW010000239.1 GCA_903930515.1 uncultured delta proteobacterium
AGGTCAAAGCCATCAGCAAAACCACCGGCAAAGCTGACAAATCGCCTGCAACACAAACCTGGAGCGTAGCTGAGACTTGTGGATCTGCAATCTCGGCTGGTGGTTATCATACCTGTGCCCTTACCGTAAGCGGCGGAGTAAAGTGCTGGGGGCGTAATGTGGAGGGTGAACTTGGGAATGGGACAACTGCCGACAGCAATATTCCGGTGGATGTTTCCGGATTAGCTTCAGGGGTAAGCGCAATCTCGGCTGGTGAAAAGCATTCCTGTGCCATTGCCTCCGGCGGCGGAGTAAAGTGCTGGGGGGATAATGAGGCGGGTGCACTTGGGAATGGGACATATACCAATAGCAATGTTCCGGTGGATGTTTCCTGCTTGGCTTCAGGGGTAAGCTCAATATCTTCCGGTAGTTGGCATACCTGCGCCATTTCCTCCAGCGGCGGAGTAAAGTGCTGGGGGTATAATAATGCTGGTCAACTTGGGAATGGGACAAATACTGCTAGCAATGTTCCGGTAGATGTGATCGGATTTGGACCGTGAATTCAATAAGGTGAACAAAGGGTCGGCAAGCTGGATCGCACCCGGTTTTCTCGTGCTTCGCAGCGAACTACTTCGCAGAGTAGCAGTGGACATTAATTTAGCATCAAGCGTAGGCCCGGAGGGGGCAGGATTTAACAATTTGCATTGCCCTTAAAGATTTTCCCTTAGGGTCTGAGCCTCAGGGGCGAAGTCGCGTTCCGGGTTACGCGTAATAATTCACCCCTTCTCCTTGCGACTGGCCGCTTGAACCGCTCAATCGCTGCGCGTTTCGGGATTTCAGGGTCATTCGTCATTATTCACCGGCCAATCGCCACTGGCTCCCGGCATTGCTTTTGGTTATAATGAAAAGGCCGTCGGTAATTCCGGGGTAATTTAAGGGCAAAGGAGATGGAAGGATGAAGAGGAATCCGGGTTTTATTCTGGCGCTGGGTTTATTTTTTGCAATCTCCCTGAAGGGCAAGGATCCGGTTGCGGATTGGCAAAATCCGCAGGTCAATTCCATCAATCAGGAGCAGGCTCATTCCACCTTTAGCGCGTATCCGACTGTTGAGGCCGCGCTTAATTCTGAGAGCGAGTCCTCTGCTTTGGCGATCTCGCTTAACGGCCAATGGAAATTCAACTGGGTGAGGCGTCCGGAAGAGCGGCCGAGGGATTTTTATCAGCCGGGCTATGATGTAAGTATCTGGAAAGAAATTACGGTTCCGGGCGATTGGATGATGCAGGGATACGATGTTCCGATTTACAGTAATATGACATATCCGTTCAAGAAGGACGCTCCGCGGGTTATGGGGGAGCCGGATAAATCCTGGACCGCTTTTGTGAATCGCAACCCGGTCGGGTCGTATCGGCGGAATTTCAGTCTGCCGGAGGGATGGAAAAACCGGCAGACCTTCCTGATTTTTGACGGGGTCAATTCCGCGTTTTATGTCTGGATCAACGGTCAGGCGGTCGGGTATGCGGAAGATTCCCGGCTTCCTTCCGAGTTCAACATCAGCAAGTATTTGAAGCCGGGCGAGAATATGATCGGGGTGGAGGTTTACCGCTGGTGCGACGGCAGCTATATGGAGGACCAGGATTTCTGGAGGATGGCGGGGATATTCCGGGATGTGACTTTGATTTCGCGCGGTTCGGTTTATGTCCGGGATTTTTTCGTGGAGACGGAGTTGGATAAACAATACCGGGACGCCGTGTTCCATCTGAAAGTAAAGATCAGGAATGTGGGCGCCCAGGGAATGCCGGTGAAGATAGATGCGGGGCTGCTGGATGATTCCGGCAAGTCGGTTTTTGAAAATATTTCCGGAAACGCCCTGGTCAAGCCGGGGGAAGAGTCGGTCGTGGATTTGAGTCAGGCGGTGAAGGACCCGAAGAAATGGAGTGCGGAGGAGCCGAATTTGTATCGGCTTTTGATTACGCTCAAGGACGGAAGCGGGAAGGCGCTGGAAGTGATTCCCGGGCGGGTCGGTTTTCGGACCAGCGAGATCAAGGAAGACCGACTTTTGATCAACGGCCGTAAGATCTATCTCAAGGGCGTGAACCGTCACGAGTTTGATCCGGATTTGGGACAGGTGACGACCACCGAGATGATGGTCAAGGACATCAAGCTGATGAAGCAGAACAATGTCAACGCGGTGCGCACCAGCCATTACCCGAACGATCCGGAATGGTATGCGCTCTGCGATCGCTTTGGGATCTATGTCCTGGACGAGGCGAATATTGAGTCGCACGGATACGGGAGCAATGTTCCGCAGAAAATTTCCACCGCGCCTGATTTCAAGCAGGCGCATATTGACCGGGTGAGCAGGATGATTGAGCGGGACAAGAACCATCCAAGCATCTTCGCCTTCTCGCTCGGGAACGAGGCCGGGATCGGACCCAATTTCGCCGCGGCCCGGGATTGGGCCAAGAGCCATTACCCGGAATTCCTGATCTCGTATGAGCAGGGGTTGGGGGTTCACAGCGACTTTATCAGCCCGATGTACACCAAGCCGCAGAATATAGTCAAGCATTGGGAAAAATTCGGACGGGGCCGGCCGATGTTTTTGGTGGAATACGCGCACGCGATGGGGAACAGTGTGGGCAATTTCCAGGAATACTGGGATGTGTTTGAGGCGCATCCGTTCCTGCACGGAGGCTTCATCTGGGACTGGGTGGATCAGGGGATCCGGAAAAAATCCCCGGAGGGAAAAGAGTTCTGGGCCTACGGCGGGGACTTCGGGGACCTGCCCAATGACGATAATTTCTGCACCAACGGTTTCATCGCCCCGGACCGCGCGCTCAAGCCCACTACCTACGAGGTCAAGAAGGTTTACCAGAGCATCAAGGTTGAGCCGGTGGATCTGGTTGCCGGTAAAATCCGCGTCCGCAACAAATACATCTTCCGCGACCTGACTTTTGTCCGGGGCTTATGGGAACTCGCGGAAAACGGAATGGTGATCCAGAGCGGAAATTTGCCGGCGCTTGCGACCAAGGCCGGGGAGGCGGAGGAAATCGTTGTTCCGATCAAAACCCCGGAGCTTTTGCCGGGCGCGGAATATTTTTTGAAAATTTCCTTCGCGCTCAAGGATGACCAACCCTGGGCGGGAAAAGGGTTTGTGCTCGCCTGGGACCAGATGCCGATTCCCTGGAAAACCCCGCCGGTCCCGGGGCAGGACCTTTCCCAGTTGCCTGAACTCAAGCTGACCGAGACCGGGGAGGCGTTCATAATCACCGGCCCGGATTTCAGCGCGGGGTTCGGGAAAAAATCCGGTGCGCTTGAGAGCTATCTGTTCCAGGGAAAGCAGATGATCAGTTCGCCGCTGGTCCCGAATTTCTGGAGAGCGCCCACGGACAATGACAAAGGAAGAATGGATGATAAGAGACTGGCGGTCTGGCGCGAGGCCGGGCCGAAGCGGAGGGTCAGGCCGGTCAGCGCGAGGCAGCCCTCTCCGCAGATGGTTGAAATCAGCGCCGAGTCCTCGATTCCCGCGGGGAACACCACGCTCCGAAACCTCTATCAAGTTTTCGGGGACGGCGAGATCCGGGTGGAATATTATCTTCAGGCTTCCGGAGAAATCCCGGACCTTCCCCGGATCGGGATGCAGATGACCCTTCCGGGCGAATTTGAAAATGCGCAATGGTACGGCAAGGGACCGCAGGAAACTTACTGGGACCGCAACACCGGAGCCGCGGCCGGGATTTATGCGATGAAGGTGGATGACCTGTTTTATCCTTATATTGAAACCCAGGAATCGGGGAACCGGACCGATGTGCGCTGGGTAAGCATCACCAACCGGGACGGCCTGGGTCTTCTGGTCAGGGGAATGCCGACTATTTATTTCAGCGCCTGGCATTTTAAGATGGAGGAGCTGGACGGCAAGAGACACCCGGATGAGGTGAAACGGTCAGCGGAGATCACGGTCAACCTTGACTACCGCCAGATGGGAGTGGGCGGAGACGATTCCTGGGGAGCGCCGGTCCACGATCAGTATCGGCTCTGGCCCGGAACCTATTCCTATCAATTTACCATCAGGCCGGTATGGAAGGTTGGAGGATAGGTTTCAAATCTCAAATAAAAACATTATTTGAGATATCCCAGGGCTTTCAGTTTGGCGCGGATTTCGGGGGAAATTTTTGCCGGAGTTTTCGCTTGATCCGCTTTCCGGATGATTGAGACCACGCCCCGGATCTGGTCAATGATTTCCGGCGGGTAACTTTCCTTGATCCCGAACAGGTTTTTAGTCTCCTTGGGATCATCGGCCAGGTTATAGATTTCCATATTACCGCTCAGCCGATCCAGGATCAGTTTGAAATTGCCGGAATAGATCGCCTGGAGCGGGTTCCCGCTCCGGTTAAGCTCGGCGACAATCGTTCGATTCGCCGGCTTGATCGCGGCTCCCGGCATCGAGATAAAACTCCGGCCCGCTCCCTGGAAGGGCGTTTCAATGCCCAGGTAAGCGATGATGCTCGGCATCACATCCACCAGGCTCACCCGCTCCTTGACCGCCATCCCCGCGTTTTCCCCGCCCGGGAAGCGCACGATCAAAGGCGTCAGCAGCAGTTCCTGGTAAAGGGTGTGGCCGTGCTCAAAGGAATTATGGTCCCAGAACTCCTCGCCGTGGTCCGCGGTCAGGATGATCAGGCTTTGATCATACAGCCCTTTATTCTTGAGGTAATCCATAAAAAAGCCCACCCAATTATCGGTAAAGCTCAGTTCCGCGTCATAAAGGCCGACTATGAATTTCCGGTCCTCCTCGCTGAACTTGAGCTCGCCCATCCGGATCTTTTCTATCTCCGGGTCGCTCGGGTTGAAGGGAGAAACCATCTTGCCTTGGTAGCCGTAAATGAACGGAAGCATAAACTCCGAAGGGGGATCGTAAGCCAGGTGCGGATCAAAAAAATGGACCACCATAAAAAAGGGATGGCGCGGGTCCCGCGATTTTTCCAGCCAGTCGGTCGCCAGCTTGACCACCTCGGTCGCTTTCCGGATCCGGAGATTATCCCCCGGAAAATAATCGTAATCGGCAAAACCGCGCTTCAATCCAAAACCCGGATCCACGAACGGGTTTTGAAAAAATCCCACGGTCTGATATTTATTCCGAGACAAAACCTCCGCGAGCGTGACCGCGGATTCCGATAAAAAGGTCAGGCCCTCCTGATGCGTATCCGGGTCCTGGACCGCGTATCCGGCCAAATGCTGATGCGGCCAAAGCCCGGTCAAAAGAGACGCCATACTCGGGAGCGTCCAGGGAGATGCGGAAACCGCGTTCTCAAAACGAACCCCTTCCTTGGCCAACTGATCCGCCCGGGGAGTGGTTTCCCGGGAATACCCGTAACAACTGAAATGGCTTTGCCGGGCCGTGTCAATCACGATCAGGATTACATTCGGCTTGCCCCGGTGACCCCGGCAGGAACCGCCGGCCAAAAGGACCGCGGCCAGCAGCAACAACGGCAAATATTTTCTCATCACCCTTATTTTTATTGAAATCCCCCCTCAAGTCAACCAGGGCGCGGCGGCCGAGGACCGGCGCGGAAACCGCGGGGCAGTATCCGCGAAACCGGAATTGAAAAAGCAGGCCGGGATCGGCGCAATCAGACTGAACCCGCTTAACTCTTGTGATGGCCCTGGTGCCGGGCTTCCTCCAGCCAATAGTTATATTCCTTCACCAGGCAATGAGACCGGAACTTGCAATGGTTCTGAGGACTCAAACACCGCGCCATCCCCTGGCGAAAACAGGCCGCGCAAAAACTCTTGCCGTATTTCTCGCAGAGCGCCAGGATCGATTCTCCGCAATGGAACAGGCAGGCATCTTCTTCCGCTAAATTAGTCCTCATAAGGTTCTCCCGAACTCCTCTATTAGTCTAACCATTGTTCTGAATATTTCAATAATACGATGAAAGATCGTTGCTGCGCGGCCTTGAATTACGGGTCAAGGGCGCCGGTCCGGATCATCCGGAGTCCGCCCGCGGCCCGGATGGTCAAGGGCGAGGTTCATACTGCCGGACCGGTACCCGAGCAGGTCGAGGCTGGCGTAGAGGAATCCCAGCTTTCTGAATTCCTGGCAAATCGTCTGTCTCAGTTCCGGGCTGGAGAGCAATTTTTCCATTCCCGGCTGGTCCAGTTCAATCCTGGCCACCTGGCGATGATGGCGGACCCGGATCACCTTGAAGCCCTGGGTTCGGAGATATTCTTCAGCCTTTTCCACCTGGGCCAGCTTTTCCGGGGTGATCGGTTCTCCGTAGGGGAACCGGCTGGCCAGACAGGCGAAGCTGGGCTTGTCCCAGGTCTTCAGGCCGATCCGCTTGCTCGCTTCCCGGATTTCCGATTTGGTAAAGCCAATCTCCAAAAGCGGGCTCCGGATTTCCAATTCCTCAATCGCTTTCCTCCCCGGCCGGTAGTCGGAAAGGTCGTCCAGGTTGCTTGCCTCCACGATCCAGCGCAAATGATTTTGCCCGGCGATTTTCCCGAGTTTCCGGAACAACTCCCGTTTGCAATAATAACACCGGTTTTCCGGGTTTTGGCGGAACTGTTCCTGTTCCAATTCCTGGGATTGAAACTCAATCAGCTCCACTCCCAGGGATTGGGCGATCTCTTCCGCTTCCTGCTTTTCCCGGGCGGGGAAAGTAGGGGAAAGGGCGGTGGCGGCCTTGACTTGATCCCCCAAGGCCTGTTTGGCGATGGCGAGCAGGAAAGACGAATCCACTCCGCCGGAATACGCGACCAGGGCCGAACCCATTTTGCCGAGCAACTCTTTCAGCAATCCCACTTTCCGGTCCAAATCAATCGCCATGACAATGTTCTCCCTGGAGTTGATGGACCTGCGAAACCACGCCGGGATCGTCTTTTCCCAATTCTCGGGCGGTTTCCAACTCGGCACAAGCGGATTGATGGTTTCTTCTTTCTCCAATCAAGACCTCACTATATGTTAGATGAAAATACCCCTGGTTTTGGGTGCCATATTTTATAGCCGCTTTTGCCCCCGCCTCAGCCGAATCCGGTTTTCCCGGCTTCAGCCAACCGTCCGCCGGGTTACGATGAGCCTTTGCGGAATCCGGCCGGAGCGAGACCGCCCGCTCAAATTGCTTTTGCGCCTCCCCGGCGCTCAGCCCGTCTCCAGCCGGGACCAGGCCGATCTTCTTGTCGCAGGACGGGGCGCTCAATAAGATCGGCAAGATCAGGCCGGGCGGTAAAATTTTAAAAGCCGTGCTTTTCATAATTATATAGTTTCCTCAAATGCCCGGCAAAATCAAATAAAAAAATCTCTTCCCGAGGCGCATCCGAAATTCCCCTCTTCCGCGCCAGGGCCGGGTTTAAAAGCCCGGGAACTTATGTTAAAATCACCGGGCGATGGGAAAAGCGAAAATCAATAATATCACCGCCGGGCCCAGACCGGATTGGCTCCGCGCCAAATCCCGGCTCGGTCCGGAAGCCGGCCGAATCCGGGCCGGGCTTAGACGATTCCATCTCAACACGGTTTGCGAAGAAGCCCTTTGCCCGAACCTGGGAGAATGTTTTGGCAGGAGGACTTCCACTTTTATGATCCTGGGAAAGGTCTGCACCCGGAGTTGCCGGTTCTGCGCGGTGGAAAAGGGGAATCCTGCCGCGCCTGATCCAAATGAGCCGAGGCGTCTCGCGGAAATGGCAGGGGAATTGGGCTTGAAACACATTGTGATCACCTCGGTCTCCCGCGACGATCTCCCGGACTTCGGCGCGGAACAATTCTTTCAAGCCATTTGCGCGGTAAAGGATTTACTGCCGGACTCAAGCGTGGAAGCGCTGACCCCGGATTTTCAGGGAAGGATGGAATCGGTGGCGAGGGTGGCAAAGGCCGGGCCCGAGGTTTACAATCACAATTTGGAAACCGTTCCCCGACTTTATCCCGAGCTCCGGCCCGAAGCCGACTATCAGCGCTCGCTGGCGCTTCTCAAATGGATCGCCGAGAACGAGAAATGCATCAAGACCAAGAGCGGGATAATGGTCGGAATGGGGGAGCGCCGGGAGGAAATGATCCGGGTGATGGAAGATTTGCGCAAAGCCGGATGCAGGATTTTGACCATCGGCCAGTACCTGACGCCGAGCCGGAAGCATTGGCCGGTGGAGAGATATTACCGGCCCGAAGAATTCGCGGAACTGGAACAAATCGGAATCCGAATGGGTTTTGAAACCGTTTTCGCAGGGCCTCTGGTAAGAAGCAGTTATCGCGCGGACAAGATTTTTAGAGGAGCGCAGGCAGGAGTGCCTGCGCCCCAAAAATCGCGCCTGAAGGCGCTCGCACATTAAAAGCATAATCGCGACTAAAGTCGCTCGCACGATAAGGAATCGGGATCACGCCAAGGCGTGATCCCTCGCACAGTAAGGAGGAAAAGTTGAATGTGCGCGGAATTTAATAGAATCAAACGGCTGCCGCCCTATATCCTGGGCCAGGTGGTGGGCCTGATGACCGAGGCCAGGCGCAAGGGCGAGGACATCATTGACCTGGGAATGGGCAACCCGGATCTCCCCACTCCCAAGCCGATCGTGGACAAGCTGAGGGAGGCCGCGGAGGTTGCCAAGAACCATCGTTACAGCGTCAGCCGGGGCATCCCGGGTTTGCGCAAAGCCATCTGCGACTGGTATCAGCGCCGCTACGAGGTTGACCTGGACCCGGAGGCCGAGGCGATCGTTACCATCGGCGCCAAGGAGGGCATCTCGCATCTGGTTCTGGCAATGGTGGAATCCAAGGAAACCGTGCTGGTGCCCAACCCGACCTACCCGATCCATTATTATTCCGTGGTGATCGCCGGAGGCGATGTCCGCTCCATCCCCTTCACCGGAGAGGAGAGCGATTTTTTTGACGAGATGGTGAAAGCGCTTAAATTAACCTGGCCCAAGCCTAAATTGCTGATCCTGAATTTCCCCCACAACCCCACCACCGCGGTGGTGGATCGGGAATTCTTCAAGAAGATCGTGGAATTCGCCCTTGACAATAACCTCTATGTAATCCACGACCTCGCTTACGGAGACCTCTGCTTTGACGGATATCAGGCGCCTTCCTTCCTGGAAATACCGCGCGCCAAGGAAATCGGCGTGGAGTTTTACTCAATGAGCAAAAGCTTTTCCATGCCCGGATGGCGGGTCGGCTTTTGCGTCGGCAACCGGGAGATGGTCCACGCCCTGGGCCGGATTAAAAGCTACCTTGACTACGGAGTGTTCCAGCCCATCCAGATCGCGTCCGCGGTCGCGCTCAACCAGTATGAAGACCTCACCCACGGGATTGCCCAAGTATATTGCAAGCGCCGGAACGCTTTGGTGGACGGTTTGAACAAGATCGGCTGGAAGGTGAAGAAGCCCCAGGCCACGATGTTCGTCTGGGCCAAAATCCCCGAGCCGTATCTATCCATGGGCTCGCTGGAATTCTCCAAGTTCCTGCTTAATGTCGGAAAGGTCGCGGTCAGCCCCGGCGCCGGCTTCGGAGAATTCGGCGAAGGATATGTCCGGTTCGCCTTGATTGAAAACGAGCACCGGATCAAGCAGGCGGTGCGCGGGATAAAAAAAGCTCTTTTCAAAGGAAAGTGAGATGAAAGAAGTCAAAGTAGGTTTAATCGGCTTTGGAACGGTCGGGCAGGGGGTGGTCAAGCTGCTCCGCGAGAACCGGGAGGACCTCAGCGCGCGGATCGGCGGAAAGATCAGCCTGGCCGGGGTCGCGGATACGGACTGGAAGCGGCCGCGGAAAGTTTCGCTGGAGAAAAAGCTTCGGCTCAAGAACGCGGAGCAACTGATCCGAGACCCGCAGGTGAAGATCATCATTGAGCTGGCCGGGAATTTTCCCGGCGTGAAAGAGATGATCATTGACGCGCTCAAGGCCGGGAAATGGGTGGTCACCGCCAACAAGGCCCTGCTCGCCAAATTCGGCGACGAGATTTTCAGCGCCGCGAAAAAGCATAACTCGGAGATTTATTTCGGAGCCTCGGTGGCCGGCGGGATTCCCATCCTGCGGGTCCTGCGCGAAGGACTCTGCGCGAACCGGGTCCAGTCCATTTACGGGATCGTCAACGGCACCTGCAATTACATCCTGACCCGGATGCAGGAAGCCGGGTTGGACTATTCCTCCGCGCTCAGGGAGGCCCAGGAAAAGGGGTACGCCGAGTCCAACCCCGACGCGGATGTGGAAGGGATTGACGCCTCCCACAAGCTCGCAATCCTGATCCGGCTCGGGTTCGGACTAAATCTTCCGCTGGAGAAAATATTCCGCCGAGGCATCTCCCGGCTGAGCCATTTGGATCTGCAAGCCGCTTCCGAACTCGGCTACCGGATCAAATTGCTCGCGATCGCCCGGGAGAGCAACGGCTTATTGGAAGCGCGGGTGCATCCGACCCTGGTTCCGGAAGAGTCCCTGCTCGCCAGCGTGCGCGGTGTGTATAACGCGGTTTATGTCCAGGGAAATTTTGTCGGCCCGACCCTTTTCTACGGACAGGGCGCCGGGATGGACCCGACTGCCAGCGCGGTAATGAGCGATGTGATGGAACTCGCGAGAAACCTGATCCAGGGACGGCCCGCTGGAAGGATCAAGCCCGAGGGATATGAAACGCTCAACCCGCATCGGCTCAAGCTGAGGCCGATGGACGATTTGATCGGGCCTTATTATCTCAGGGCCTGGGTCAAGGATCAGCCGGGGGTGCTGGCCAAAATCGCGGGGATCCTGGGCAAGCACATGATTTCCATTAACTCGGTCATCCAGCGCGAAGTGCGCGACGGCAAGTCCGTGCCCATCATAATCATCACCCACCAGGCCCTGGAAAAAAATATCCAAAAGGCGGTCCGCGAAATCAACAACCTCAAGGTGGTGCTTAATCCCCTGCAATTGATCCGGATCGCGACCGAACTGGAGTAAAAAATGAAAAAGAAATCGCGGAAACCCAACCGGAAAAATCCCAACCGGCGCGAATTCATCTCTACCGTCGGCATCGCCGGAGCAGGACTGCTCGCGGTAAAGAGCTTTCCGGCCCTGGCCGGCGCGAGCTTGGCCGCGAAAATTTCTCTGGACTATCAAAAGCCCTTGCACCTGATCCCGAAAACCATTTACGGGCATTTCATTGAAGAGTTGGGCAAATGCATTGAAGGCGGAATCTGGAGGCCGGTCGCGGGAACCGACCAGTTCCTGGGCGGAGTGCCCTGGGAGTTGCTGGACGCGGTGAAGAAAATAAACCCGTCCGTGATCCGCTATCCGGGAGGGTGCTACGCCGACAACTACCACTGGCAAAACGGGATCGGCCCGAAGGAAAAACGGCCGGTCACGCCGAACCGCGCCTGGGGAATGTTGGGAAAGACGGTCGGCCCGGACGATACCAACCAGTTCGGGACCGACGAGTTCATCGCGTTCTGTCGGGAGGTGGGCGCGGAGCCGATGATCACGGCGAATGTCGGCTCGGGAACGGTTGAGGAAGCTCAGGCCTGGGTGGAATATTGCAACGGAGCGGCTGACAGCAAATGGGGAGCGGTGCGCGCGAAGAATGGGCGCCAGGACCCGTTCCAGGTTAAATATTGGTGCGTGGGCAACGAGATGTGGAACCCGATTGACGGCGGCTTCACCGCGGAGGCCTACGCGAAAAAATATCTGGAATTCGCCAAGGCCATGCGCGCGGTTGACCCGCAGGTCCGGCTCATCCTCTGCGGGTGGACTGATAAGGAAAATAACTGGAACCGCAAAGTCCTGGAACTCGCCGGCAAGGACGCCGACTACCTGTCCATCCACTCCTATGGTCCCTCCAAGATCACGGAATTGGATGGGTCATGGAAAAAGAAGTTCGGATATCAATCCACATTCAAGGTCCTGGATTCATTTGAAAAAAAACTCAACTTGGGAATTTCCGCCATTGAACAATGGGGACCCAAAGACCGCGAAATAAAAGTGGCTTTTGATGAATGGAACCTTTGGTACCAGTTCTTGGATGTGGTCCAGACCAATTACAACCTCCGCGACGGCCTGTTCGTGGCCGCCATGCTCAACCGCTTGCAAAGGCTTGCGGACAAGGTCCCCATCGCCAACATCGCCCAGATGGTCAACTGCATCGGAATCATCAGCTCCGACCAGCGCGGCACTTTCCTCACCCCATCCGCATGGGCCTTTAATCTCTACACCAATTACGCCCTGGACCGATATTTGCAACCGGTAATGCCATCCCCAATTCCAGGGCTTGAAATCAGCGCCAACCGCGACGAAAAAGGAGAGAGCCTCAGCCTCTTCCTGGTCAACAAGGACCGGTATCAATCCTTCAACGCTGAATTCACCCTGACCGGATTCTCCCCGGCCCCCGAGGCAGAGTTGGCCTTGCTCTGGCACAAAGACCCGATGAGAT
>CAIYYW010000240.1 GCA_903930515.1 uncultured delta proteobacterium
AAAATGTTGCGGGAAATAATCCTCCCGGATTTACCCTTATTTATCCCCCCAAGATGCGGAGGGTAAATTCCGGCCGGGATGGGATCTGAATGGTGATCACCCCTTTTTCTGAATCATAAATCCAGCCCATTCCCGTTTCCAGGCTGCCGGTCTTTTGCTCAATTTTTTGGCCGTCCACAGCTATCCCCGAAGGCCTCCCGCAATGATGAACCACAACCACATAAGAGGGAGAGATCATTCCCGGGAATTTGCCTTGACGCGGACCCACCTTCAAAACCGATTCCGGGCCGGGCGTGAAGCTGACGGGCAGGAAGCTGAATTCGCCCTGTTCATATTTATAAGAAGCGCCGTCATCGTCATAAATCCGATAGGAGGATGGATCAGGTCCGGGATAAATCTGAATGATCAACGGATCCTGAGGCTTCTCCCCGAGGTATTGCAGCACCGGGCCCATCGGGATGATGGATCCCTCGCGCACAAAGAGCGGAATCCGGTCGCGCGGAGCAGAGACCTCCATCCGGCGCGGTCCTTGGACCACTTTCTCCGTCCAAAAGTCGGTCCAGGAGCCGGCGGGCAGATAGACGGATTTGGTCCGCTGTCCGGGCAGGGTCACCGGCGCGACCAGAAAAGAGGGGCCGTACATATATTGATTGTTCAACTGATAGGTCTTTTCATCTTTGGGAAATTCCAGGAACATCGCCCGCATCACCGGTTTTCCGGAATCATAAGTCTCGCGGAACAGGGTATATAAATACGGGCTGAGTTGGTAGCGGAGGTTGAGAAGCTCGCGCATATCCTTTTCGGTTGGCTCTCCGAACGACCAGGGCTCGCGGATGCTGTGGGCGCCGTGGGCGCGGAAGATGGGGCAGAAGGCGCCGAACTGCATCCATCTGGTGTAAAGTTCAGCCGAGGGCGTTCCTTTAAATCCTCCTACATCTGACGCCCAGATCGAATAGCCGGAAAGGCTGGAGCTGATCCCCATTTGCACATTGCGCGTCAAATGATTCCACCTACTCGTGACATCCCCGGACCAGATCCCCGCGCCATAACGCCAGTCTCCCACAAACCCGGACCGGCTCAGGATGAACACCCGCTCGTCTGGAATCTGCGTTCGGTACATTTCATAAATGCCCTTATGGGATGAGAGCGCCATCAAATTGTGAGCGGCATTGCGGTCGCGGCGGTCGTAGAAAACCATTTTCGGCAAATCCATCTCCGGCTCGTTTAAATCCGTCCACCAGCCGTCAACCCCGGTCTGATGAAGCTCATATACTTTTTGCGCATACCACTTCTGCGCCCCGGGATTGGTGAAGTCAATCAGAAGGCTTTCCGGAATACTGCCCCAGAGACCAAAAAAGACATACGGCTCGCCTTGCTGATTTTGCGCGGAGAATTTTTTGACCTCCGAGAAATTCCTGCTCGTGCCGGTGAAATATGGCTGGATGATCACAATGGTCTTGAAGCCGCGATCCTGCATTTCTCTCTGGAAGGCAAGCGGGTCTTTGAATCTCTCGGTTGACCATTGAAGCTCGCCCATATTAAGCTCTCTGGTTTTGGTGCCCGCGAAATACCATTCCAAATCAAAGATCAAGACATCGCAGGGCAAATTGCGGGAGCGGAAATTATCCATCAGCCAGCGAAAGTCCTTTTCGCCCTTGTAGCCGTAGCGGCTCTGCATATAGCCGGTGGCCCAGCGAGGCGGCATCGGCGCCCGGCCGGTGAGCTGGGAATAGGAGTCAATAATTTCATAAATGGTCGGCGAGACAAAAACATAAAACCGGAGCGGACCGCCTCCGGCCGAGTAGCGGAACGAATCCGGCTGCGAAAAATCGAATTCAGCCTTGAACGGGTTGTCAATCAAGAGTCCATAGCCGCGCGGATTGATGAAAAAGGGCAGGCCCAGTTCCGAGGGAGGCCGGTGCCGGTTCCAGATCAGTTGCTTCTTCCCGTTCCGGTCCAGCTTGAGCGGAGACAACGCCCAGAACTTCCAGCCATAATCCGGAAACGGCTCGCCCAGGCCGAAATATCGGTCACCCGGCTCTTTCCTGAAAGTCAGTTGATACGAGCCGTCCGGATTGGTCTTGATTCCATCCTGCTTAAGTTCCAGTAAAATCTTTCCCGAGCGGTCAAGAAACTTTAATGACAGGGGATTAAGAGAATATTGCACCCTGACGCTCTCGGCCTTTGCTTCATTGGCATTCTGCTGGAAGGGAATTTGCTTCAGACTGGCGGGAACGGTCATGTCGGTTTGAAAGGCCGAATCAATCTCCGGCGCGATCAACTCAACCTTGACCACCCCTTTTTCCAGGAATTCCAATTCCACTTTTCCAAACTCCGCGGACAAACTTACCTTTTCCGCGCGAACTCCCGCGGCAAATAAAAAGCAGAAGGCCGCTGCAGCGCAGGCCAAACCTTTTTTCCAAAACCGATCCGCCATTTTCCGCTCCTTTCCTTCCTCAAATCATACTACAAAATTATAAATAGGAAATCAGCGTAATCCCGCCCCGAGGACCGGATTAAATTATTTGATCAAGGTTGCAGAATGCGCTTAAATGTTGACCATGAAGATAAAGAAGGAAAAAATCGGGGGTCCCGAATCAAAAGGCGGCCAAGGCAAGCCCGCCGCCCAGGGGTCGGTATTGAAAGACGACCGGCTCTTCACGCTGGAGGTTTTCATCATCAGCGGGCCGACAACGGAGGAATTTATCAAGAAGAACCCGGTCGTTTCCCGAACCATCCAGATCCGCGGGGATCAGACGCTCAAAGAATTTCACTATGCGATCTTTGACGCCTTTGGCCGGGAAGAAGAACATATGTATGAGTTTCAGATCGGGGGCAAAGGTCCGATGGACCCCAAGGCGCGGCGGTATGTGCTGCCGGGATCATCCGTTCCATCCATCTCGCGCGGTCAGAGACCTGGAGGGGTGGTTACTCGGACGACCATCGGCTCAATCGGACTGAAAGAAGGAGATATCTTCTGTTATTGGTTTGACTTCGGAGATGACTGGTGGCATCAGATCAATGTCAAGGCGATTGAGGATAAAGCGCCAGCCGGCAAATACCCGAAGGTTATCAAGCGCGTGGGCAAGAACCCGCCGCAGTATGTGGACTGGGATGAGGAAGAGGATGAAGAAAATAGATGACTAGCTGAAAAAGCAAAATTTATTCAGATTTTTCCCAAAGATTTTTCATATTGTTCTGGAGAGAGTTCGATTTCTCTCACAATCTCGCGGATCAAAGGTCGGGCGAGGTCGCGGCCGGGATGATTGGGAACCGTAGTTGTTCTGCCATCAGGATGACGATAAAAGATGTGGCTTCCTTTCTGGAAGCACCGGCTCAAACCCAAGGCTCTTCAGCAATTTGTCCATTGTTTTGAAATTAACAATGGACAATTTGGTCATACCGAAACCTCAATCTGCTGCAAGCCAACGAATTGGGGCAGATCGGACTTAAGGTCTTTAATCTCTTCCAGACAAAGCCCCAGGACTTCCTTGAGGTTGTTATGAAGCTCATCCAGGGTTGCAGCCTGCGTATGCGCGCCCGTAATTCCGGGAACAATGCCGACATACAATTTGGTCTCCGGGTCCCATTCCACATAAGCCGTAAATGTCATCTTCGTTTTCCTCCGTTCCGGCTAAATTCTCCGGCAAGTTTATTGTAGCGGAGATAGCGCTGATTTTCAATTCTTGCCCGCCCTCTTGCCCATCTTATGCTCCTCCCTAAAAATCCGTCGCGGATTTTGGGATCAGGGTGTTGCCCTGAGGAGAAATAGGGTTAAAATAAATAAATATGGACGAATCAGTGAAAAAGGATCTGGAAAAGGCCGCCAGGATTCTCAGGGAATTCGGCGCCAAGGAGATCTTTGTATTCGGCTCGCAAGTGGACGGCACTGCAACCAAGCGTTCCGACCTGGACCTGGCGGTCTCGGGAGTTCCACCGGAGCAGTATTATGAGGCTTGCGGAAGGGTAATGATGAGCATTGACCATGAAGTCCATATCGTTGACGTGGATTCTTCTTCGCCTTTCATTGACTACCTGAAATCAAGCGGGGAGATGAGAAGTGTGGGATGAGCTTAGTGAGAAGGCAGAATAAGGTCAATCAGTTGGTGGCAAATTCAAGGAAAACCCTTGATCAGTTTCAAATGGAAATAAGAGAGTTTTTTCGCGCGAACAATTTCTAAAACATCGGTATTTTTCCATTCATTTCAATAACGGTCCAGTCCTGTTGGCCTGTTTCAATCCCATCATCCGTTGCTTCCCTGCAAGGATTATGGGCCGGGCGAGGAATCAGCCCAAATTGACACCCGCCCTAATTTTGATACCTTAGATAGGTTTAAGGGAGGCTTTAAAACGGGAATGGAATACAAGGACAGTTTAAATCTGCCTAAGACCAAGTTTGAGATGAAGGCGAACCTGGCGAAGCGCGAGCCGGAGATGCTGAAAGATTGGGAAGCGCAGAAGGTTTATCATCGCCTGATCCAGGCGCGGCAGGGCCGTCCGAAGTTTGTGCTTCACGACGGGCCTCCTTACGCGAACGGGCATATCCATCTGGGCACGGGGATGAACAAAATCCTGAAGGACATCGTGGTCAAGTCCAAGGCGATGGCTGGATTTTACACGCCATACATTCCGGGCTGGGACTGCCACGGCCTTCCGATTGAGCGGCAGGTGGAGGTTGATCTGGGCAAGAAAAAAAGCGAGATCAGCGCCCTGGAATTCCGGAAGCTCTGCCGGGCATACGCGGCTGAATTTCTGGAGATCCAGCGGGAGGAGTTCAAGCGGCTGATGGTTTTTGGTTTATGGGAAAAGCCTTACATTACTATGGACTATCATTACGAGGCCAAGATCGCGCGGGAGTTCGCGAAATTTATCCGGGCCGGTTCGGTTTATCTGGGCAAGAAGCCGGTTTACTGGTGCCCGACCTGCAAGACCGCGCTGGCCGAGGCCGAGGTGGAATACAAGGAAAAAACCTCCGCGTCCATTTTTGTCCGGTTCCTCTGGCAGAAGGAAAAGGGGAAAGAGGCCGGGGCGTATCAGGATTTGCTCAAGCTTTCCGGCCAGGCGCCGATCTACATTATGATCTGGACCACTACCCCCTGGACCATCCCGGCGAATTTGGCGGTGGCCGTGCATCCGGAACTTGAATATGTCGCGGTGAAGAGCGGGGACGCGGTCTATCTGCTGGCCGAGGGATTGGCCGGACCGGTGATGAATTCGCTCAAGCTGGACTACCAGGTTGTTGGAAAATTCAAGGGAGTGGATCTGGAAAAACTGGTGTTCAAGCACCCGCTTTACGACCGCGATTCGGTGACGATTTTGGCGGAGTATGTCACGCTGGAGGCGGGCACGGGCGTGGTGCACACCGCGCCGGGCCACGGTCAGGATGACTATGAGAGCGGGATCAAGTATGGGATGGAAGTGTATTCTCCGGTGGATGATGAGGGCAAGTTCACGAACGAGGTTGAGTTCTTCGCCGGCAAGTTCGTGTTCGCCGCGAACAAGGATGTGAACGCGAAGCTGAAGGAGATGGGCGCGCTGCTGTTGGAAGAGAGGTTCTCGCACTCATATCCGCATTGCTGGAGAAGCAAGGACCCGATCATTTTCCGGAGCACTCCGCAATGGTTCATCTCCATGGAAAAGAACGATCTGCGGAAGAAGGCCCTGGAGGCGATCCGGTCGGTGAAATGGGACCCGGGCTGGGGAGAAGAGCGGATTTACGGAATGGTGGAGACCCGTCCGGACTGGTGCATCAGCCGGCAGAGGTTCTGGGGCGTGCCGATTATCGCGTTCCATTGCCGGCAATGCGGAGAGGTGATCCTGGACGCGGAGATCGCGGAGCGGGTCGCGGATATGTTTGAAAAATACGGTTGCGACGCCTGGTTTGAGAAGAGCGCAACGGAACTTTTGCCGGACGGGTTTAAATGTCCGAAGTGCCGGGGCGCTGATTTTGAAAAAGAGGATGACATTTTGGATGTCTGGTTTGATTCCGGCGTGAGTTATGCCGCGGTCTGCGAAGGAAATCCGGAGCTGGGAATCCCGGTGGACCTGTATCTGGAAGGATCCGACCAGCACCGGGGATGGTTCCATTCCTCGCTCCTGGCCGCCGTCGGCACCCGCTCGGCCCCTCCTTACAAGATGGTCCTGACCCACGGCTATGTGGTTGACGGAGAGGGCCGGAAGTTTTCCAAAAGCGCGGGCAATTATATCGCCATTGAGGAAATGGTGGAAAAATACGGCGCGGAGATCATCCGGATGTGGGTGAGCGCGGAGAATTTTCGGAACGACCTGCGGGTGGATTCTGACATCCTGGATGGGGTTGTCAAAACCTACCGCAAGGTCAGGAACACTTACCGTTATCTGCTGGGGAACCTGGATGACTTTGATCCGGAGAAGGAACTCTTGCATCCCCGGGAAATGTTCCTGATTGACCGATGGCTGCTTGGTCGGCTGGAGCAGTTCAAGCGGCGGGTGAAAGAGGCTTACCGGGATTTTGAGTTCCACCTGGTTTATCATCTGCTCAACAATTTTTGCGCCGTGGATTTAAGCGCGATCTATATTGACATTGCCCGGGACCGGCTGTATTGCGAGGACAAGAAGGGGCGGGCGCGGAAGAGCAGCCAGAGCGCGCTCTGGCTGCTCTTCCGCGCCCGCCCCTTCTTGTCCTCGCAATACAGCCGGTCCCGGG
>CAIYYW010000241.1 GCA_903930515.1 uncultured delta proteobacterium
AACCAGGGTTGCCGGATAAAAAACCGGAGTGGCATAGAGCCAGACCAGGAGCAGTACCGGGAGGATCTGGATCAAGTCCCTGACCCAGACGCCGACCCCGGCCAGGAAATATGCCAGCCCCATCCCAAAGCCGATCTGGAGGATCATCCAGGCCGGGAGAAAAATCAGGCCGGGGATAAAAAGTTTGCCCTTGATCCCGGCCCAGACGATCAGGACCACAAACCCGATCATCTGTCCGAAAAATCCGCTCAGGACCGGGACCGCGGGGAGGATGGGGACCGGGAATTTCACCCGGGAGATCAGGTTCCGGTTTTCAATCAGGTAATTCGCGCTCCTGGCCACGCCTTCCTGAAACCCCAGCCAGGGGATCAAACCGGAAAGGATGTATAGAGCGCTCATTCCGATCCCGGGTTCGGAGCCGAACCTGGCCCGGAACACGATGGTGAAAATAAAAGTGAACACCGAAAGCAGGAGCAGGGGATTGATCACGGTCCAGAAAATGCCGATCAAACTGCCGACATATTTGCTCCGTAAATCCCGCTCCACCATCCGGAATAATAATCCCTGCCCTGACATTGCTAAGGCTTTATCTCCCCCTTCAAATTAACATTGATCGCCTGAAAAATAAAACGCGGATGGTTTAAAGTTTCCATATATTTAGAGATCCGGATCTGCCGATAAGTTCCCGGCCGGCTTTTTCAAAACGGCGAAAAGGGAAACCCCGAACGGGAGATTGAGCCGGGAATATTTCCCCTGCTGGATCAAGGCCCAAAGCAGGAGCCGGTTGAACCAGGAAGGCGGCAGTTGATCTTCCAGCCGATGGCTCTTGCCGATCTTGAACCGGGTCCGGATTTGACGGTAGATCAAGATCGGGAAAAAAGGCGCGGAATTGACATAGTTGATAAAAATTATTTCCAGCCCCGCGGTTTCCGCCAAGGCCCTGACCATTTGTTTACGGTACCGGCGCCGATGCCCGACCGCCTGGTCCCAGTCGCTGAACAATAAAGCAAAGGCCGGAACATTGATCATCACATATCCGCCCGGCCTGGTGATCCTGGCGAATTCCAAAAGACCCGCGGCGTCTCGCTCCAGATGCTCCAGCAGGTCCAGCGCGATCACGGCGTCCGCGAAACGGTCCGGGAAAGGAAGGGAGTAAGCGTCCGCGCGCAGGATTTTATCTTTAGAGACGGAAACCGACGGATCGAAATAAAGGTCCGAGCCGATCGCGTCATAATCCGGCGCCAGCTCCTCCAAGAGGATTCCGGTGCCGGCTCCGGCGTCAATGAGGATCGGCTTCGGAACCCGGGCCGGGAAAAGTTTCTGGAGCCAATGCCGGACCAGTTCCCTCCGGCCCCGGTAAAAAAAATGTTCCCGCTCAATCCGGGCGAACAGTGAGATTTCCCTCTCTTCCATTCTCAGGCCGGATTATTCCTGGCCAGGAGGAAATTCCCGCTGGATAATGAAAAGCGGTCTTTGCTTCACCTCGTCATAGACCCGGGCCAGGTATTCTCCCAGGATCCCGATCGCGATCAACTGCACCCCGCCCATAAAAAACAGGCTCACCGCCACGGTGGTGAACCCGGCCACCACGCCGATCCCGAGGATGCGGAGGACGATCAGGACCAGGCCGTAGATGAAACATAACGCGCTGATTCCCAATCCGGCCAGCCAGGTCAATTGGAGCGGCTTATGGCTGAAGCTCAGGATCGCGTCCAGGGCGTATAAAGTCAGTTGATAGAAACTCCACTTGGTTTCCCCGCCGATCCGCTCCGCCCGGTCGTACCAGATTTCAGTCTGCTGGAACCCGACCCAACTCCGGAGACCCGGCAGATAGCGGTGCCGCTCCGGCAAAGCCAAAAGCTGATCCACCACCTTCCGGTCCATCAGGGCGAACCCTCCCCGGACCGGGATCGGGAAATCGCAGAGCCAGATAAAAAGTTTGTTGAAAATTTGCAGGCCGAGCTTCTTCAACCCGGATTCCGTCCGGCTTTTGCGCGCCCCGATCACCACCTGAAAACCCTCGTTCCATTTCTTGATCATTTCCCGGATCAGTTCCGGCGGGTCTTGAAGGTCGGCGTCAATGACCAAAACCGATTTCCCTACGGCCCGGCTCAACCCTGCGCTCACCGCCAGGTACTGCCCGAAATTGCGCGACAGCTCAATCAGCCGGCCGCGCGGATTTTTCCGGCAATACCCTTCCAGGATTTCAGAACTCCGGTCGCTGGAACCGTCATTGACAAACACCAGTTCGTAATCAATCCCTTCCAAGGCCGGTTCCAGCCTGGAAAATACCCCGGCCAAAATTTCTTCCTCGTTGAAAACCGGGATCACCACGGAAAGATCGGGAATTTGCCTCATCTTTTCTATTATAACTCGATTCGACCTTCCCGAGCAAGGCGGAGATGATACGGTTGCGTGTCCGCGCCGCTTCAGCGAAATTGACAGCCGGGATAAATGCGTTTAATTTTATTAAGATGATTGAGCAGTATTTGATTATCGGAGTCAAGATCAACGGCAAGCTCCAGGAAGCGCTGGACCATTGTTCTCCGGCGAACCAGATTTATTTCCAGGAGCAAAATTCCGAGTATCTGCACATTTACACCCTGGAAGGGGAGCAAGTCCTGGGGAAAAGGCTTAAGTCCGGGATCAACCTGGAAACCTTCGCCGACTATGTCAAAAACATCAAGAGCATCCTGAATAAAATTTCCCCCCAACACAGCCTGTCGGAATCCGAGATCAAAATTTACTCCCACACCCTGATCGGCTGAAGAAGATCTTCCGAGCGCTTTCCCCCGTGATTTTAAGGGACCTGCCCGAGAATGTTTTCCCCGTCTTGCACTGTCGAGAAAAGGTAAGATAATAGGGATTGGGACGATGGGGGAAAAACCGGCTTTTCCGAAAGTGAATTTGAAATATCCTACTTTGGAATCGTTTGCCAAAGCGGTGCGGAAGAGCTTCGGCCAGGGACGGCTCCTGGTGCGTTTGAAAAAGGAATTCAATTCCGGACAGCGTTTAATCTTGATCTTCCAACTCGGGGATTGGCCATCTCCGGTCGAGATCATCGGCCAGGTGATTGACCGGGTGGAAGACAAAGAAAAAGGCAAGTTTGCCTACGGGATCCGATTCCTTAATTTCACCGAGAATAAGCTCAACCGCCTGCTCGCGGGGGAAGAGATCAAGCCCCCGGAAAAACCGGTTGAGGACAAGCCGCCTGAACCAATCCCGGCTCCGACTCCAAAATCCGCTCCGAAAGAAATTGCGGCTCCTGCGCCGCCTGCCCCGGTACCGGCGCCGGAAAAAGTGGAGCCAAAACCAGCTCCGGTTCCCAAAGAGGCGGCCAAGCCGGCGCCGGTTGAAGTGGCCGCGGAAAAAGTTCCGGAACCGAATTTGGAAATAGAAGTCACCTTGCAGGCGGGCTCGACCCAGAGCTTTGACGGCAGGGAAATCGAGGCCGGGAAGGAAACTGAACCGGAGCAGCCGGCTCCGGAGCCGGAAGGACCCGCAATTGAAATTGAACCGGAAGCGCCGGCCGCGGTCCCCGAGGAAACCTCGACGCCCCCTCCTGCCCAGCCGGAGCCGGTTGAGACCAACAATGAAGAGCCGGGCGCGCCGGCCGCGGATCCTGCTCCGCCTTTGGAAAACGGTTTTCAATTGACCGAGCCGATCCCGTTGGAAGAGGAACCCGAGCCGGAACCGCTGGTGGAAGTGATGTTGCCCGGCTCCGAAGCATCCTTGTTTGGATCAGAGCCTGACCTGTTGATCGGAGATGCGCCTGCCCGGACCGAGCCGGTTGCGGCCAAGCAGGTGCCGGCTGAAGCGGTTCAGGAACTTGAGCCCGCGTCGGTTGCCAAGCCTGCGGCCTTGCCCTTGTTGGAGGACGATTTGGGGGACCTGGAATTTTCTCCCATGCCGGAATTTCTCAAAGAGGCAAAACCTCTCCCTAAGGCCAAACCGGTTCCGTTGCCTCCTCCGGCTGAAGTTCCGATTGAAACCTTGACCGATGAAGAGCCTTTGTTGCTTGAGGAAAAGCCGGGATCGCAGAAGCCGCCGACCCCGGCGTCGCCCGAGTCCAAGTTGGCGGCTGCCGAGCCGGCTCCGGAATTCAAGTCAATCTCTCCGGAGCGGCTTTCTGATTTCCTGTTCCGGTTCTGCCGGATCATATTGAACCCTCCTCCGCCCGATCTGCCGGATTCGGCCAAGCAGATCCAGTCCCTGTTTGAGGATTTCCAGAAGCTGATGGAATCCCGGGAGCGGATCGGGATTTACCTGGTTCTGGCCGCTTCGGGCAAGGATTTCATCATTGAAGGCGCGCAAGCCAGCCCGAAAAGCATCCGGATCCTGCTTCCCCCGGAGATGGTGGGCACCCTGCTCTTCCGGCTGATTGAACTGTTTGACGAGAAAGAGTTGGTGGGGATTATTTTCCGAAAATACCTGGAGCTGAGCCATTTCCAGATTTTCATTTCCGCCCTCGCGCGCTTCAACCCGGAAAAAGAATCCGCAGACGAGCTGGCGCGCAAGTTGATCCAGTCCGGGATTTTTTATTTCAGCCTGATTTTTGAAACCGACCTGGTCGCGGTCCCGGAAAAGATCAAGGAAGACACCAAGATCGTCCTGGCCCGGCTGACCGCGGAACTGAAGCGGCTCAAGGTTCTGGCGGAGCAGATCAGCGAGGAGCCGCTGGCGCTGCTGACCTTGAGGCTGGAAGATATTATCCGGCCGGTTGCCGACCAGGAGGTTCTGGCTCAAGTGCTGGAGCATCTGCCCCTGATCTGGAACGACCAAATCCAGGATTTTGAATTCCAGGACCTGGAAGACCAGATCCTGTTCTCAATCCCGGTCCCCGCGCTTTTCAAAGCGTCGGAAATTTTATTCAAGAAATTGATTCAAGCGAAAGGCCTGAAGCCGGCCAAGCCGGGCGGGGTTGATAAAAATAAACCCAATTTGGAACGACTGTTGCGCCGGGTGATGGCCCGGATCGCTTATGAAGCCCCGGAACAGGCCCTGCAGATCCTGAGCGAACTCTTTGACCGGCAACTGATCAAGTACGAGGAGCTCCCGGAAGACATCCGCGACCAGGTGGCCGCGTCCAAACTCGGTCAGGAGTTCCTGCGAAGCCCGGAGGCCAGACTCAGCCAATTGCAAATCGCCCACAGCGCCGGGGCTTATTCCCGGCTGGCCTCCCAGATGATCTGGTCTTCAATCGCGCTGCTGGATAAAAAGGAATATAAATGGGCGCAGAAAATTTTCCAGACCCTGGTCGCGCATTACCAGGACAAGTCTCCGCCTTTTCCGGAGCGGCCCAAACTGGCGCGCGACAGCTTGAAGCGACTTTCCGAGCCGTTCGCGATCGAACTGCTGGCGCGGATTCTCCAGAGCGGCAAAAAGGAGGAGCGGGATCTGGCCGCTTCCATGCTTTACGCCACCGGCGAGGCCTGCGTAAAAAAACTTATGGTCCTGCTGGAGCAGAGCGAGGACCGGAATGTGCGGAGGCTGGCCTGCGAGGTTCTGGCCCGGTTCGGCCCGAACCTGGAGCCGACCCTGCTGGCGAAGCTTAACGAGCCGGGACTTCCCTGGTATCTGACCCGGAACCTGGTGATGATCCTGGCGGAAATCAAATCACCCTCGCTCAGGGATCAAATCGGCAAGCTCCTGAAACATCCGCACATGCGGGTCCGGGAAGAAGCGATCAACTATCTGCTTGCAACCGGCGACAAGCAACTCGAGCCGGTCCTGGCGCAGATGCTCAAAGACCCGGAACTCGCGGTCCGAAGGCGCGCGCTCGGGGCAATGGGCAAGCTGGAAAATATCAGTCCGGAAACCGCGCTCTCCATCAAAATCCTGATCAATGACCTGTCCGCCTCCGAGTTGGAAGGCAACGCCGAGACCGTCTTTCTACAGGCGATTGAACTGCTCGTCCGGACCGGGCTGGACAAGTTGCCCGACCGAACCGACCTCAGCGAGTTCCTCTTCAGCCTGCTCGAGCAAACCGAGGCGCACGGTATTTTTTCCCGGACCAAACTCGGGCTTACCCCCAAAATCAAAATCGCCCTGATTGAGGCGCTGGGCAAAAGAAAACACCATCCGGCCAAAAAACTTTTGTCCAGATTAGCCAAGGACAAAGATAACCCGCTCCGGAAACCCGCGGAAAAGGCCCTGGAAATGATGGGCAAGAATTGACTTTGGTCAACTGATAATAGATCCCTGCAATCTTTCCAGGAAGTTTTTGGTGATTTTGGCGGTGGCTCCCCAGACCGTGCATTCGGGGAGTTGGAAAAAATAGACCGGATATTCCCGGCCGTTCCATTGCCAGTTTTCAATTCTCAACCGGGCCGGATCCAGGAATTGGGAGAGGGGCAGGATATACACTTCGTCTATCTCGCCGGGATTGGTGATGATTTGCGCCGGCCAGTTCAGGCAGATCACAAAGGGCTGGATCCGGAAACCGCTGATGGTGGAAATTTCGTCCAGCTCCCCCAGGACTCTCACCTTTTCCCGGGGAATCCCCACCTCCTCTTCCAGCTCCCGGAGCGAAGCCCCCAGCGCGGTTTCGCCTTCTTCAATGGTTCCGCCCGGGAAAGAAACCTCCCCTTTATGGGTCTCCACCCGCTGGCTTCTTTTGGTGAACAGCGCGCACCACCCTTGGGCGCGGCGGATCAGCGGCACGGTCACCGCGGAGGGGATCAGAGCGGGGTCGATAATTTTCTCCGGCCGTTTGGCCCGGAGTATTTTCTCAAATTCCGATTCGCTCAGGCGGGAAAATTTTCCCTGTAATTCCTTGGTCTCCATTTGCCCAACCGCGACCGCTTCCAGCGATCAATTCTATTTGCCCTTCCTCAGTTCCTCCAGCATCGCCCGGGAGAAGGTCAGGCTCTCGCTAGTCTTGCGCAACCGCGCCGAGAGCATCCGGACGAAATTCTGATACACCACCAGGGCCAGTTCCTTGTCGCTCCTGAGCAATTTTTCAAAATCGTCTTTATTCATTTGCAGGACCCGGCCCGGCTCATTGCTGATCACGGTGGCGCTCCGGGTTTCTTTTTCAATCAAGGCCATTTCCCCGAAGCTCATCCCGGGCTTGAGGATCGCCAAGATCTCGTCCTCCTTGGCCTCGCCGACCTTGACAACCCGAACCGTGCCGCTCCCGATGATGAAAAAGCTGTCGCCCAGGTCTCCCTCGGAAAAGATTTTGGTTTCCTGCGCCAGCCTCATCTCCAACAGGGCCTTGGCCACCTTCTCAAGCTGGCTCCGGCTCAAGCCGGAGAAGACTTCGGTCCGGCTGAGGAACTCAATCGGATCCAGCTTTTCTATTTCCGGCGCCTTTCCCGCTTCGGCCTTGGCCCGCGCGGCCGCAGCCCCGGCGTCCATCCCCAGGATTGATTTCACCCGGCGCACGATCTCCTCTGGTTTTTGGTCCTTGGTCATATATCCGTTGGCGCCGAGCTTCTTGAGCATTTCAATCTGGGAGGGCTTCTTGAACACGCCGGTGATGGCGAGCACCGGCAAGTCCTGCCCCAATTTGCCGGACCGTATTTCCTTGAGCACTTCAAAGCCGGTGAGGTGAGGCAGGAGCAGGTCCAGGAGCACCAGGTCCAGATGGGGAAGCTCGTGTTTGATCGCCTGGATCGCTTCCAGGCCGTCCTTGGCCGTGAGCACTTCAAACCCTTCCCGGCTCAGCAGGTCCGCCATCAGGGCGGAAAACATCTCCACATCGTCCACCACCAAAATCCGTTTCTTTCCCAGGGGATTCGGCTCGTTCATTTTTTCCCTCCCAATTCCTCCAGCACCCCGGCGAACAGCAGCGGCAACATAATCTCGTGATGCCCGATCAGGCTGACCGCGGTTCCGCCCTTGCTGGTCGGCCGCTTCAGGACATTGACCGCGGGCCGATAGTGGAAAACGAAGTCCAGGTTGGCGGTGGTGAATTTTTCCAATCGGTATCCGAGGTTGCGCGAAAGGCTTAGGGCTTTGAGGAAAACTTCGGGCATAATCACCGCGGAGCCGAGGTTGAGGAAGACCCCGCCTTCCAGCTTGCTCACGGCCTGCGCGAAGATACCGAAATCGCGCAAACTGCCCGCTCCCAAGCCGGCTCCGTCCAGGCCGGGATGGATATGCACAATGTCGGTTCCGATGGCGATATGGACGGTTGCGGGGAGGTTCAGTTTTTGGGCCTGTCCGAAAATGCTCAACTCGCGGTTCCAGAGTTTGCGGGAATTGATCAAATCCCCGAGCGCCTCCCCGAAGCCGATTTCGGCCCGGCCGCACCTCCCGGAGACTTCCCGGAAGGCCTCCCCGGTTTCCTTGGCGGTGCCGAAGCTTCCGTCTTCCAGCGCGGTCTCCACTTCCTCGGAAGTGTATCCGGCAAAAGCGATCTCAAAATCGTGGATCGCCACGGCGCCGTTCCCGGCGATGGCGGTGATGATCCCGCGCTTGATAAAGTCAATGATCAAGGGGCTTAAGCCGACCTTGATCGGGTGCGCGCCCATCGCCAAAATGACTTGCTTCTTTCTCCGATGCGCCTCGGCGATTTTGCAGGCGAGCTTGCGCAGTTCGGCTCCGGCCAGGATCTTTGGAATCCCCGATTCCCAGAACTCGGAAAATTTTGATCCGCGGGAAATGGTCCGGGCAAAATCCTTGACCTGTACCTTGCGCTTGCTTTTGAGCAGCGAGCTGGTCCTCAGACCGGAACTGTCCAGCGGTTTCAGGGCTGCTTTTTTTTCAGACATCCTTGTCTCCAAACAGGATCAAATCCACAAGCTCGCACAGGATATGCCCGATCAGGAGGTGCACTTCCTGGACCCGGGGCGTGTCTTTGGAATTGACCCACAAACACAGGTCGGAAACCGAGCCGATTTTTTTGCCGGGAATTCCGGCCATTCCGATCCGGTACAGGCCGAGCTCCCGGGCGGTTTCCAGGCCCCGGATCACATTGGCGGAATTACCGCTGGTGGAAATACCGAAGGCGAGGTCTCCTTTTTTCCCGAGCGCCCGGATCTGGATGCTGAAGATTTCGTCAAAGCCGCGGTCGTTGCCGATGCTGGTGATGATGGAAGAGTCGGCGGTGAGCGCGATCGCGGGGAGGGGTTTCCGCTCCATCACCATCCGGTTCACGAACTCGGCGGCGAAATGCTGAGCCTCCGCGGCGGAGCCCCCGTTCCCGAAAAATAAGATCTTGTTGCCATTCTTGACCGCGCCGGCGATCTGACCCGCGGCCTGCCTGATTTTGGGCAGGTTTTCCGCCAGGTTTTGATTGACCAGGACGGCGCAGTCCTGAAAGCGTCTGGTGATTTCCTGATCCAAGTTCATCATTTAATGCTATCTAAAGATGCCGGTCCGGTCAAATGCGCGGGTTTTGCCGGGGTCCGCGGAAGTGGAAAACTTTTCTTGCGGGCCGGTCCCTATCTGAATTTTTCCAGGACTTGTTCCGGGGCCGGGAATAATTCCGGCTTGAGCTGGTGGGCGCGCAGCAGGTGATCGTAGGCCTGGTTTGGCCGATTGAGATGGAGCAGGGTGATTCCGAAGTTGTAATCGGCATCGGCGAAATCGGGATCGTAGAAAAGCGCCTCCTGATAATGCCTGATGGATTCCTCGGCTCTCCCGGTCAAAGCCAGCGCGTTCGCCAATGCCAGTTGCGCCTCCGGGTAGCTCGGCTTGATCGCGATCGTGTCTTCCAGGACCGGGACCGCTTCCGCGAACCTGCCCTTCTGGATCATCGCCATTCCCAGGTTGAACCGCATACTGGACCGGAGCGGACGGTCGTTCCAGCTCAACAGCCGGGCATTGGCCAGCCAGGAAAAAAAAGCGAGCAATAAAAATCCGGCCAGAAGCCTAGCCCATTTTTTATTCCGCGCCCAATCCGCGGATCGCGATAGTGCGATCCCGGCCAGGACCGCCAGTTCGGGGAACAGCTTCATCCGATACCTGCTGATGACGAAGAAGAGGGCGATGGAAAACCCGTAAACCAAAACATATAAAACCAGATAGCGGCTCTTTTTGTCGCGCAGGCTGAGCACGATTCCGAGCAGGGCAAAGGGCAGGATCAGGCCGAGATGAAATTTGCCGAGCAGACGCAAAATCGGGATTTGATCGCGGTGATATTCCAGGTCGCGATCATTCCCCACCGTGGTCCGGTCAACCAGGAAGTAGCATTTTTTCCAGAACAGTTTGAGCCATAATCCAGGCGAGTCCTCAACCGCCCGGAGGGTTTCCCTAATCCAGAACCGGCTCACCTCCCCTTCCTTGACCGGATGTCCCGATTCTTTTTCCGCCAGGTAAGTGGAGACCAGCCAGACATCCTCTCGGAACCAGGGGTCAGGCTTCATCCGGTTCAGAAATTCGCCGTCCACTTCGCGCCGGAAGAGCGGCAACACCACCATCCTTCCGTCCGCGCCCGGCGCGTTCCCCATCCAGAAATTGATCCCGTCCTGGGAGGATACCAGGACGAAATCCCCGGCCACGCTCAAATTCCGCAGCGTGATCGGGAACACCGGCAGGGCGGTGAACAGGAGCAGGATCAGGGCTTCCCGGTATCTTTTTCGGCAAAGCCACCAGATGAAAATCGCCGCGGAGAAGAGCATAAAATTCGGCCGGAAAATAATCGCGAGTCCGGAAACGATCCCGCTCCAGGCGACCATTCCCCTGCCCTTTTCGGCCTTGAAGCTAAGGAGATACAGCGCGAGCAGGTTTAAGAAAGTGGCGCTGGTGGTAATCAGGAGTTCTCCGTCAAAATAAACCGAGAGCCAGAAGCCGGCCACCATCAGGCCGCTGATCATCATCGCCCAGCGCTTGCCCGTAAGCCGATACGCGAACAGTCCGGCCAGGGACGCGGAGAGAGAGCCGAGCAGGGATTGAAAAATCCTCGGCGCCCATAAACTCCTTTGGCCCAGATACTCCAGTCCGGCCAGGAGATATAAATACGCCGGGGAGCGGAAATAGGATCGGTTTCCAAGCCCGATTCCGGAAAGGATCCGCTCGGCCATTCGCTGGTGCGATTCGGTATCCAAAAACAGCAGGTCCCAGTACGGGGACTGACGGTATTGCCGGAGATAAATCAGCCTGAGGGCAAAAGCTGACAGGAAAATTCCCGCCGCAATCAAAATGAGAGATCGGGTGTTTTTTTGTTCGCTCACAAAATCCCGGGCGTTACTTTTCTTCCTTTTCCTTCTCTTTTTCCCGCTTGGCCATGGTAATGACCTTCTCAATGATGTGGGCAGGGATTTCCTCGTAATGCGAAAATTCCATCGTGAACATCCCCCGGCCGGAAGTCATTGAATCCAAATCCGGGGCGTATCTGAGCATTTCCGACATCGGCGCCTGGGCCTTGATCGCCTGCATTGACCCGTGCCGTTCCACCCCGGCCAGCCGCCCGCGCCTCCGGTTCAAATCCCCGGTGATGTCCCCGATGCAATCGTCCGGGACCGACACTTCCACATTCATAATCGGCTCAAGCAGGGTCATTCCGGCCTGCTCGCAAGCTAGTTTGATCCCGAGCGACCCGGCGATCTGGAAGGCCATATCCGAGGAATCCACCTCGTGGTATTTGCCGTCATAGAGCTTGAACCTCATATCGGTCATCGGAAATCCGGCCAGAATCCCTTTATCCAGGGCGTCCCGCGCTCCCTTTTCCACCGACGGGATGTAGTTGCGCGGAATCGCCCCTCCCACGATCGCGTCTTCAAACTCCACTCCGCTCCCCCTGGGAAGGGGCGACACCTCAATCCAGCACCATCCGAACTGTCCGCGTCCGCCGGTCTGTCTCCGGTATTTGCCCTCGCCCTGCGCGGTCTTCTTGATCGTCTCCAGGTACGGTATTTTCGGCTCCTTGAGCAGAACCTCCACTCCGAATTTCCGTTTCATCCGCTCAAGCGCGATTTCAACATGCATCTGTCCCATCCCGGAGAGGATGAACTCATTGGTCTGGATGTCGCGCTTTAACTGCAAGGTCGGGTCTTCCTCGGTCAGCCGGTTCAAGGCCATGGTCAGCTTATCCTCGTCCTGCTGGGTCTTGGGAACCACCGCGAAACTGATCACCGGCTTGGGCCAGACCACCGGGGGCAACACCAGCGGGTTGTTCTCCACGGTGAGCGTGTCCCCGGTCTGGGTCTCCTTGAGTTTGGGGATGGCCACGATCTCTCCCATCCTAGCGGGGTTGACATTTTCCGGCTGATCCCCGTTCATCCAGAACATCTGCCCGACCCGCTCCTTGAGTCCCTTGGCGGCATTATAGGTCGTGGAGTCCGCGTTCTGGCTCCCGGAAAACATCCGGATCAAATTCAGCTTGCCCCGGTACGGGTCCGCAACGGTCTTGAACACAAACCCGCAAAAAGGACCGTCCTCCGCCGGCTTCAATTCCGCTTCCTGCTTGGTCTTGGAATTCACTCCCTTGACCGCCGGCCTTTCCAGGGGATTGGGGAAGCAATTCACGATCAAATCCAAGAGCAAATCCACCCCGATATTTTTCACGCCCGACCCGCACAAAAGCGGGATCACTTTTTGATTCTTCACCCCCTGCTGCAGGGCCTGTAAAATTTCTTCTTCCTTCAGCGTTTTTCCTTCCAAATATTTCTCCAGAAGATCGTCCCGCGATTCCGCAACCGCCTCAATCATCTTCTCCCGGTACCGGGCGGCCTGATCCTTCAAATCATCCGGGATCGGCTGTTCCTGCTTCTTCCCCGTGCCGTCCTCGGGATAGAGGTAGGCCTTCATCCGGATCAAATCCACCACGCCCTTGAACGCGGCCTCTTTCCCGATCGGGATCGCCAGCGGGCAGACCGTTATTTCCAAAGTTTTTTCCAGGCGCTCAATGGCCGCCTCAAAATCCGCGCGCTCCCGGTCCAGCTTGCTGATGAAAATGGCCCGCGCCATCCCCAGTTCCTGCCCCATCCGCCATAATTTCTCCGTTAAGATCTTCACCCCGTCCACCGCGTCCACGAAAAATATCCCCGAGTCCACCGCCCGCAAGGCATTGTTCGCCTCGGTGATATAATTGGGATCGCCCGGGGTGTCCACCAGAAAAAGTTGGTTCTTGTTCCAGTCGAAATTACCGATGGCCACTGCAATGGACGCCTTCCGTTTCTTTTCCTCGGGCTCGTAATCCAAAAGGGAAGTCTCTTCCATCACCTTGCCCAGCCGATTGTTCACCCCGGCAAGATACAACATGGCCTCGCCCACCGAGGTCTTGCCCCCGCCTCCGTGCGAAAACAATCCGAATACCCTCAAATTCTTCCTCGGATAGTCCTTCATCACCAGCTCCTTTTAAAAATCAAATGAGCTTATATAGTAAAAACAAGCGGGCTTCTTGTCAACTTTGAATTTGAGAGCGCGGAATTAGGGGGCAGGGATTCGGAATCCGCCGACCCCCAACCCCCAATTCCCGATTCCATTAAGGTTCAGGCGGTATCATCCTCTTGGAAGTGGCCGGCAGTTTCAAGCCGGGATTGATCTTCGCTATGGCCGGATCATTCCATTTAAGAAAGGGTTGATAAGTTGATCCGGGCAGGTTGGTCGGGATCAAGCGAAACCAGAAATCCGAGTAGCTCGCACAATGACCGGAACGGAATTATAATGACCGGGACCTAAGTAGAGGAGGCGTCAGATGAAGAAGATCCGGTTGGCGGTTTTTTTGATCGCGTTTTTACTCGGGCTTTCTCTGCTCGCGGACAGCCCGGCAATGGAAGCGGCGAATGTTTTTGTGGGCACGGGCGGGCTGGGGTTCGGGGTGGGGAGCACCACGCCGGCTGCCTGCGTTCCGTTCGGGATGGTGCGTCTGGGCCCGGACACCAGTTGGAACGGGATCGCTCCGATCTTCGCGCATAATGTCGGGTATTGGGATAAGGACAACCAGATCCGCGGGTTCAGCCATACCCATTTGAGCGGGATCGGGGTGACGGATTACGGCAATATCCGGATGATGCCCACCGTGGGCAAGGCCGAGAAAAAGGTTTCGCAGAGCGCGTATTTGAGCGGGTTTTCACACCAGGACCAAAAGGCGTATCCCGGCTATTATTCAGTGGTTCTGAAGGACAGCGGGATCAAGGCGGAATTGACCGCGACCAAAGACGCCGGGTTCCATCAATACACCTTTCCCTCCGGCAAGAACGCGGTCCTGATTTTGGACCTTTCGCGGGCGGTTCTGGACAAATACGCCTGCGGAAGCGAAATAAATATTTCCGCTCAAGCGCAAGAGATTTCCGGCTGGCAGAAGGTTTGCGGAAGTTTGACCGCAAGGTCGGGCGGGGTGAAATATTTTTTCTTCGCCCGGCTGAGCGAGCCGGCGCATGATTTCGGGATTGAGAATGACGGCAAGGTTTTGCCCAAAGCCCTTGAAGCCAGGACCGGCAAAATCACGGCTTATTTTGATTTCGGAACTTTGCCGAAACCCTTGCTGGTCAAGGTCGGCATTTCTTTGATCAGCGTGGAACAGGCAAAG
>CAIYYW010000242.1 GCA_903930515.1 uncultured delta proteobacterium
ATCATCCGTCGCTAAAGCTATGGATGACAAGAAGCTTCGGCGGACAAGTCGGCGGACAAGAAAGTCGCTCGCACATTCAAGAAGCAAATGGCGACTAAAGTCGCCCGCACAGAGTGGTCAAGGGCTGCGCCCTTGTCGCGACTGAATTCGCTCGCACATTCAAAGCAGCATGCAGGCAAGAGTGTATGCGCCCCAGGGGGCAGGCTTGCGAAGGATATGGGAGCGGGTATCATATATATAGATGAGGAATCAGGGATGGAAATCGGTTTTGATCGGAATCGGATGGCTTTGCTGGTCTTTTTATCCTTATCATCCGGGCGAGGATTTGACCAAGCCGGAGGTGTTCTGGCCGGCTAAGGACGGGCTGAGGCCGAGGCCGGGTCCGGGAAATTCAATGGTCCCGGTCTGGATCAGTTTGGATCAGGACTTGGCCGGAGTTTCGGATAATCAAGCGATGACCTGGCAGGCGTTGGGTCAATGGAACAGCGTCAGTGACAGCTCGGCGCGGATCCGTTTTAAGGGAAATGTGACCTTTAAAGGAGACTGGACCGATCGGCTGGGGTCTGATGATGGAATAAACGGAGCGGAGCTGGTTCATCGGGACTGGTTTTTCGGGCCGTATCTGGTGGCGCTGACCTCGCTTCATTACAACACCTCCACCGGCAAGCTGCGCGAGGCGGACATTTTTTTCAACGGGATGGATTGGAACTTCGGGAACATTCAGACCGGTGATTTCAGGGCGGATTTCGGGACCATTTTCACCCACGAGCTTGGGCATTTTCTCGGACTCGGGCACAGCCAGGCGGGCAAGTCAACAATGTTCAATTCCCTCCGGATGCCTTACGCGACTAAGCGGAGGACATTGGCAAAGGATGACCGGAGGGGGTTGCGATGGTTATATCCGAAGAAAAATTCGGCGATTCCCGGGCCGAGTTTATGGAAGCTGAGTGAAGGCGGATGCGGCTGGGCCTGGACTTATAACTTTTCTCCGACCGTGATTGACCAATCCGCGGCCACGGAGAATTTCTGCATTTACGGAGCGGCCTTTCAGGACGGGCTGATCCAGGTTCAGTTGATTTCGGAAAGCACGGGCGATATTAAAAACCCCTCTTCCAATATCCAGTTCTTGAGCGAAAACCTGGTCCAGCTTGATTTGGACCTGTCACAGTTGGGGCCGGACAGCTACGATCTGGTGGTGGACGACGCGGGAAAGAGCGGAAAGAAGGATCAGGCGTTGATTGTGAACCTGGTCGCAAGCGGCGCGCGGTCGAGTATGGACCGGGGATCAGGCCTGAGAGGGCCGGGTAAGGATGCCGGCAATTCTTCCGATCTTGGCGCGGGAGCGGAACCAGGCAATGCCGGAGGCGGATGTCAGGTTGCCGGGGTCGGAGACGGCAATCCGGGCTGGCTTCTGAGCTTTGCTCCGGTGATATTCCTGCCGGCTTTCCGGTTCCGGAGATTTTTCCGGGACAGGCTTTAATCGGTAAAACTCAATCAAGCCGAGTTGGTATTCCATAAAATATTCCCGACGGAATTCCCTCCCCGCGGTCCGGCTTAGTCCGACGATCGCGTTTTCCGCAAGCGGTAGATGGTGAACACGCCGATCCGGTATTCCGGGGAATAATTCCGCGTCACGAACCTCCAAATCTCGGGATAGTCCTCGGTCAGGACTCTGGCGTAATTGTCAATTCCAAAACCTAGATTGGACATTTTTTGCACCAGGAAATACGCGGGCGGATCGGACTGGAGCTGCCGGAAGAATTGGTCGGCCAACTCCTTTTGCAATGGCGCTCTCTGGTTCCCCCGGACATACACCATCAGGGGATACACCTGCGGGAAGCGGGTCGGGGATCGGCGTTCCGCGAAATAATTGACCATTCCTTCAACCCCCCAGACTTGGATGGTATCTTCGGGACCCGTGCGCGCCTTCAAATAATCGGCCGCGAGCCGGCAGTTTAACTGGAGCAAGTATGAGTCCTGGGCCTTTGCCGGGGACAGACGCAGGCTGTTGAGAAAGGACTGCCGCCTGGTCTGGTCCAGACAGGAGAGCGAAAAGACCACCAGCAATAAAACCAACCAGCCCGCTCTTTGCCATATCAAACCCCGCTCGGCGCCGAGTTTTTTCAACAGCCGGGACCAGCCCAAGCCGGAGGCGAGACAAACAAAACTGAAAACCGGGATTAGATGATAGGATAAAAACTTCCCCTGAACCAGATAGGACAGGTAGATCGCGGCGATCAGGCCGATCAGCCAAAAATTCAGCGCCCGGGATTGGCCTTCCCCTTTCCTGCTCCCGGCCAAAAATAAAATCGCCCCCAGCCCGGTCAGCGGATTGGCCAGCAAGGGCTTGACCAGGAACAGGCCTTTGAGGATGAACGCCGGGCCGACCCGGGCAGAGCCCAGATAGACCTGGGTGGTATAGACAAAAATGTTTTGAAACAATTCCGGGAAATGATGAATCCTCCAGTAATAGAACACTGCCGCGAAAAAGGGAAATCCGGACATAATAATAAATAAGCCCAATCCGGATAACCTGCGAGCGGAGTATTTCAGAATCAATGCGGCCAGGAAAAGACCGGGAAGCGCGGCCACCGGCTTGATCAAAAAAGCCAGCCCCATTGCCAATCCTGCCCAGCCCGCGGACCCAAGCGGGATCGGCCGGGGATAGCCCCGGAAAAGGATCAGGAAACTTAAAAGGTAAAAGCAGGTCATAAAGCCTTCCCGCTGGCCGGCGTCCCAGTGGCCGAGCCCGGTGTAATAAAGCGAATAAAAAACCGCGGCTGAAAGACCGGCGCCGGGATCGCGGAAAATTTGGGCGGCGACCCGATAAATCAGGAGCGCGGTGGCAAGCTGCCAGATCAGATCAAAGACCCGGAAGCCGGTCACGCTATCGCCGAATAGCGCCTGGGCCAGGTAATGGATCAGGTATATTCCCGGCAAGTTGCCGTCAAAGATGTAAGCGTAAGGCGCCATCCCGAACTTGCGCCAGATCCAGGCGCCGTAAGACAGCAACCCCTGGTCGGATCCGAACCCGAACCAGAGCGTGGGCAGCAGGATCAGAAGGGAAAGCAAAAGCGTCAGCGACAACCAACCCCAATCTGATCGCTCGCGTCTCATATTAAAACCATACTAAAGGAATCCCGCCCGGAAAACAAAACTTGGAATTTCTGCCCGACCCAACAAGCGAAACCGACCGCTTTGACAGTTCCAGAACAACTGTTTAAAATCCCTCGGGCAATGAAAAAACAAATCGCGGATCGGGCCAGGCGGATTCCCAGCTTCATCGTGATGGATGTAATTGACCGGGCCGTGGAAATGCAAAAGGCCGGCGAGGATGTGATCGTGATGGCCGTGGGCGAGCCGGATTTCCCCACACCCTCCTGCATCGTAACCGCATGCCAACAAGCCCTCCGGCAAGGCAAAACCAAATACACCCATTCGCTGGGCATCCCGGAGTTGAGAGAAGCGATCGCCGAAGACTATTTAAAAAAATATCGCGTCAAAGTCAATCCGGATCAAATCATCATCACCCCCGGAACCTCCCCGGCAATGTTTCTAACCTTCAGCTCCATCCTCAATCCCGGAGACGAGATCATCGTCTCGGATCCGGCCTATGCCTGCTATCCTAATATGATTGAATACCTGAACGGCAAAGCCGTCACGGTTCCGGTTTATGAAGAGCAAGGATTCCAGTTTGAGCCTGATGCAGTGAAAGAGCGGATCACGAAAAAGACCAAAGCCATTATGATCAACTCCCCGGGCAACCCTACCGGAAACCTGCTGGACCCGGACCGGATGAAAAAAATCTCCCAACTCGGGTCCCTGGTGATCTCGGACGAGATTTATCACGGCCTGGTGTACCAGGGAAAAGAACATTCCATCTTGGAATTCACCGACCAGGCGATCGCGCTCAATGGATTTTCCAAGCGCTACGCAATGACCGGATGGAGAATCGGTTACTGCATCGTGCCCAAAGATTTCGCCCGGCCGATCCAGAAGGTGGCGCAAAATTTCTTTATCTCAACCTCCGAATTCGTCCAATGGGCAGCCCTCGCCGCCATCCGCGAGGCCGGCCCGGAGGTGGAAAAGATGAGAGCGGTTTTCAATGAGCGCAGAAAATTTATGGTGGCGGGATTGAAACAACTCGGCTTCGGAATCAGCAAGGAGCCGACCGGGGCGTTTTATATTTTGGCTAATGCCAAAAAGTTCTGCGCGGATTCTTATAAGTTCGCCTTCGAAATCCTGGAATCGGCAAAGGTGGCCGTTACCCCGGGAATTGATTTCGGCAAAAACGCCGAAGGATATATCCGGTTCAGTTACGCCATTGAAAAAAAACGGATCGCCCAGGGACTGAAACGGA
>CAIYYW010000243.1 GCA_903930515.1 uncultured delta proteobacterium
TTCACACACTTAGCAGGCGTGTGCCTTAAGCCAGCTCGGCCAACTCTCCGCTGTGCTTAACAAAAAATCCATGGCGGAGGAGGCGGGATTTGAACCTGCGGACCCCGTAAGAGGTCAACGGTTTTCAAGACCGTCGCCTTAAACCACTCGGCCACTCCTCCGGTCTGATTTATAATTTAATGGATTTAAGGTGTTCTGTCAATGAGCGATATGAATGGCGCGCAAGCCGGAGTGTCTGCGCCACGAATCAAAGGAGAGGGCAAATGGATGAAAAGATCGCCGATTTGAAAAATGCTTACCGGATGAGCCTGATTATCGGGCTGGCCATGGTCGCGAGCGTGGTCATCAATACCTTGATCGTGGAGCTGATGAAGCGGCAAGGGGGATTCTCGGGCAATTCGCTTCCGGACGAAACCGCAAACCTCTTGCGATATATTTTCCTGGGCGTCGCGGCAATGGACATTTTCCTGATCATCCTCTTGAAGCGCATCATGCTCGGCCGCAAAATCGCGGACTCGCCGCCCGCGGCGCCGCCGCCTCCCTCGCCTGCCCCTTTCATCGGGGTTTATAAAATGAAAGGGTTCAACTATCCGGCGCCGGTCCAGGCGCTCCTGACTTCGTCCATAGTCACCTACACGCTTTGCGAGGCCGTGCTTATTTTGGGGCTGGCGCTGTTTTTCATGGCGCACAAAGCCGCTGATTTTTACCTGTTCCTGGCGCTGTCCCTGATCTTGTTCGCGGTGTTTTTCCCGAGATACAGTCAATGGGAAGCCCTGATCAAAGAACGGGAAATGGATGCGATGCTCACTCAGGGCAGGATTTAGCGTCTATCTAATATGGTTAAAAGCAAGGATCAAAGGCCGACTCTGTCCACGATCTTCCCCGCCTTTCTCAAGCTGGGCCTGACCAAGACATAATTCATAGATGTCGCCGGATATGTCGCAGTCCGCGGCTGGTTGCAATTGCGCAAAATGCATAGTAAAAAGTAATTGAGAAAAAAACGGGAGGATGACTATGAGCAGGATGCGTAAATCCAAGATGATATTTTTGGTCCTGGCCGTGTTGGCGGCGATGACCCTGGTATTGTTCCCGTTGGGATTGGCCCTGGCCCGGGCCGGGGGCGGAGAGAACTATGGGGGCGGTGACAGTGGCGGAGGCGGTGGAGGCGGAGGCGGAGGAGGCGGTGGCGGGAGCGGAGGCGGAGGCGGAGACGGCGGCTTGTTCGCGGTTTTGTTGGCGTTGGTTTTTTCGCGTCTGCCCTGGCCGCTCAAGCTGCTTGCGATTATTGTCATCATCGTGTTTATTGTCCGGGCCTCCAGGAAGAAAAAGGGGATTGGATCCGTAATAGACACCATTGTGCAGCGTTCCCCGGGATCTGCCAATGTTTATAACTCGGTGAGCTCAACCGCCGCGGCCATTGATGTTGGCGCGCAGATGGAAGAGTTGAAGACGCGCGACCCCAATTTCAGCAAGCAGCAGTTTGAAGATTTGGCCTCAACCGCCTTTTTCAAGATCCAGGACGCCTGGAGCAAAAGGGAGATGTCTTCCGCCCAGGCCTTTGTCAGCCCCAGCCTGCTGGGGAGGTTCAGCGCGCAACTGGACGGCTTCAAGCGCGAGGGCAAGATCAACAAGGTGGATAAACTCGCGGTCGGCTCGGTTGAGATCGCGGAGGCGGCTCACGACGGGGGCAACGATTACATCACCGCGATGATCAAGGCGGCTGCCGCGGATTATATTGTTAACGAAAAAACCGGCCAGATCCTTTCCGGATCAACCGATGTCACGCAGTTCACCGAATTTTGGACCTTCCTCAGGTCCGACCAGGTCAAGACCCCGGCCGGCGCCCCGGAGCTGATTTCCAAGCATTGCCCCAACTGCGGAGCGCCGATGGCGGTGAACGCGATCGGGAAATGCGAATACTGCGGGTCCGAACTGACCTCCGGACAGTTCAGTTGGGTCTTGAGCGAGATCACCCAAGCCTCGGTCTGGAAGCCGAGAGCGGTCGCGGTCCGGCCCCAAAATGTCTCGCCCCTGGCAGCGGGAAGGTATGTCCTCGGAATCGTCCAATGCCCGAAGTGCGGGGCCAATGTCCAGGACATCGCCGGAATCACCAACGAAAAATGCTGGAGGTGCGGGGGAACGGTGACCACCGAGAAATAATCCGGAGGTGGACGATAGAGCTTTATCGCCGCCTGATCCTGATCTTGCCCGGCTCTAGGATGATCAAATTTCCCTGGAAGTCACTTTGGGCAAGCGGAGGCATACTTCAGCGCCGCCAAGAGGTTTTCTTTTTCTAGACCATACTCATCCATCACCTGCTCATAGGTCATTCCCGCGGCCAGTTTGCCGAGGACCAAATCAACCGGAACCCGGGTACCCTTAATTACGGGTTTTCCAAACCGAACTTTTTCGTTAACCTCGATTCCAGGCGCGATTTCCATGGCAAGGCCTCCTTCTAATCGCATATATTTTAGCATAGCTTCGGCCAAACATTAAATAAAGACCAGGCCGCGGCTTTGCGGTGAGCGTATTTATTTCAAGGTTGAAAATTTCCAGGAATAATTTTGCAAAAGGGATTTTCCGTTTATGCCAATGATGCCGGGGGTCAGGACGACCGTGTAGGCAGCGCCCGGCTTTAATGACGCGCCGGGAATGAACTCGGAAAAGATGGTCAGCTCGGATCGGTTTTTATTCTGGTTCCGGACGGTTCCTTGCACCGGTTTTTGATCCGGGCCGGTCAGGATGATGCTTGAGCTATTCAAAGTCCCGGTCAGAACCGGCTGATTGAACATAAGATAGATGCGGGTTTCCAGGGGGATGCCTTCCGCTCCGGAGGCGGGATATGCGGCGTTGATCAGCGCGAGTCGGTCGTCTTTCCCGTTCAGCCTCAGCCATAACGCTTCCCAGTAATCGGCGACGATCCCCGCGGTGTAATCAATCCCGCCCGGCGCGGAATAAATATTCTTGATCTCCCAGGGGATTTTCTTTTCCAGAGACGCCTTCTCAAAGGGAGCAAGCAGACATTCCCCGACCAGGGCGTCTTTATGGACCTGGTTGCCGGTAACGATGGTTTTCTTTTTATAGTCCTTGCCGAGCTTCTGAAAAACCTTCTCCAACTTATCCGCGGGGACATAATATTTCGGAAGGTTTCGGCAGCGATCATACCAATTGATCAAAATGAAATCCCCGCTTTCGTCCAGGTTGGTTTCCATGGCCCGGGCATCCATCCTCTCCCGCTCGTCATTGAAAAGGGTGTGATAGATTCCGTCTTCCATATTATGAGCCTGGGTCCCCATAAAATGCGCCAGCAGTTGCGGGCAATCTGCAAAGGGCGCCCGGCAATCGGCCTTGAGCTCGGCCAGGTAAGCCTCGGTGAATTCAGGCAGGTGGGTGAATTCGCTGTAGTTCTGGTCCTCCCGGGCAAACGGAGAATAGGCATAGCCATTGCCGGTGTCCGGGAAGATGGACCCGGTAAGCGCGGCGTCTCGGTTAGCCTGGAGCAATGCCTTCAATTCCGGGTCGGAAATTTTATCCAGCGCAATTTCGGTGATAACCATATGGGTCGCCATTCCCGCGGCAAAAACCCTGCCGCCCAGGGCAAGCAAGATCATCAACAGCGCCATTTTTTTCATCGCAGCCCTCATTTCATTTTATTTTATGGCAATTCCCAGTTTCCGCGCGATCATTCCCCAGGCCAGGTCCCGGAGCCGCGAGTTGAGCGGCCCCAACACCCCTTTGCGGGTAAGCAGGAAGGTGATTGCCATCGGAGGGATCGGGCAACCGGGTATGAAACTGCCGAGATCTTTGTGCTCGGCCGCGCAGTCCCCGACCACGACGGTCTTTTTAGGGTTCAAATCATCCGGTATTTTTCCCACCGACTTGCCCGTGATAAAGGTGTACCCGGCCAGCTTATCGCAGCGATTGGAAATCAGCCACCGGTCCAATGACCCGCGGATCATCCCCACGCATCCCTCCGGGCAGGCCAATTCTTTCCCGACCAGGAATCGGATCGTATCCGGGAATCCGGAAAAATCCCGGTTCGGCCGGATCAATTTTTGGGTGCGCTGCTCCAGGAGTTCCTTGCCCCGCAGCTCAATCTCATTTAATTCAATCGGTCCCAGCCCTTTTTCCCAAAGATATACCAGGTGCGGCACTTCTTTGGGATCGTAGCCCATCAGGCGGCAGGAAACGGTATCCACGGCCAGCCCGTTCTTGCCGGCGATGATCACATTGAGCTTGACCGGTTCCGCGTTCATCGGCCCTTGCCCCTGCCCGGCCATAATCGCGTCCGCGATGATGAAATCCGGCATCCGGGTCCGGTAGAGGTCCGCGATTTTTTTATGGATGTTATAGTGGTGGTTGCTCAGGCGGTCCTTTGCCAGCAGCAAGCCGATATTATTTTTCACCGAAAGCGTGACCACCGCGTACATATTGACCTTGAGCTTGGGCAGGCTGATAAATAAATCAGCGTCCATAAGTTTTTCCGGGAGCAGGAACCGATCCTCAATCAGGGCGTCCTTTATCCGCACTTCCCGCCTCGGCTCGTCCAGGAGATATAACGGCTCCGCGATCCCGCGCAGATATGGGAGCACGCCCATAGCCAGAAAACCGGACTGGGACGGGCCCACCAGGCAGTCTTCCGCCACCCAAATTTTTTTCGCGCCCAGGTCCTTAAGCGCCCGTGCCACTCCGCCGACAAACTCCGGCTGGGTATTGATCCCGCGGTTGAGCGGGGGCCGGGCCGGATAGACAAAGCTCGGCTTGACAAAAACGGTCTTGCCCCGGACCGGGACCTGCTCGGATTCCAGGATGGCCCTGACTTGGGACCGGATTTGCTCCGGGTCATACCCGGATTGGTCCGCGATGTAAACCAGGGGTTTCATATTATTCTTGAATATATGATAGAATGATTGCAGATATTTTTCATTAGTTCAAGTCTAATATATTTATCAGGGTCAATCTTCAGGGGAGATGGGTAAAAGATTGACAAGAATAACCGTTAACCAAGGAGAGGAAAAAGCAGGGAGGCATAAATGAAGCCAAGGCCGGGATGGTTTGCATTGATTTTGATGGCTTTTTCGTTGACCGCGGGAATCTCATACGCCACCCCTCCTGAAAAATCAGGTTCTCCCTATCTTCCCAATGCGGCCTGGCCGGTGATGCGCGGGGATTTGCAGAATACCGGCAGAGGCAAGGCCGGAAAATGGGAGCCGTCCCCCAAGGGCATTTCAGAAGTCCGCCGATTCCAGACCGGGAACGGCATTTTTTCCACCCCGGTGATTGACGATCAAGAGCGGATTTATGTGGGGAGCGCGGATCATTATTTTTACGCCCTGGACCCGGTCTCGGGCAAGGAGCTTTGGAAGTTTGACGCGCTTGAGTTGATTGATTCCGCCGGGGCAGTATCCAGAGATGGCCGGGTGTATGTTCCGGCCGGAGCGGCGATTTACGCTTTGGATCCGGAGGGCAACCGGCTCTGGGCCTTTGATGTGACCAATCACCGGCCCGAAGGTCTTTATACCTTTGGCACCAATTACTGGTGGGAGGGAAATGTGGTGATCGGGCCGGACCAAAATTTATACGCGGGCAACGACGATTTCTTTTTTTACAGCATCAACCCGGATGGAAGCTTAAGATGGGCGCATCGCACCGGGTTTCTGATCTGGTCGGTCCCGGCCTTTTCCCCGGATGAGAATACCCTGTACTTTGCCGGGTTTGATATGAAGGTTTACGCCCTGGACCGCGCGACCGGCAGGTTGAAATGGAAGAAGAACCTGAAAAATCCCCTGGTGGCGTCGCCGGCGCTGGGAGAGGACGGCACGCTTTTCCAGGGAAGCTTTGACGGGAAACTCTATGCCCTGGATTCCCGGAACGGCAGGATCAAGTGGGCCGCTCAAACCGACAGCCACATTTACGCCTCCGCGGCCCTGGACCAAAAAGGAAGGGTCTATGTCCCTTCCACCGATGGTTTCCTTTACTGCCTCAATGCCGATACCGGGAAGGTGCTCTGGACCTTTTACACCGGAGACGCGGTCAGGTCTTCTCCGGTCCTGGGCCCGGACCCGGAGGGCAAAGCGGAATATTTGATTTATTTTGGAGGCGGCCAGGGAGAGTTCTATGCGATTGAGCCTTCGGGCCGGAGGAGATGGTCTTTCAATACCCTGGCCCTGACCGACCGGGTGGACTATCCCAACCTCAATGGCTCTCCGGCGTTGGGTAAAAATGGGATTGCCGCGGCAAATGCCAATGGCGATGTTTTTTATATTCCCTACCAATATTATTTAAACCCGGCTCCGGCTGGAATCACCCGGGACCCTTCGGATGGTTTTGGAGAAGAAGGCGCTCATTGGCATTATCTCAGTCCCGGCGGCTTGATTGACCGGCGGCCGGAGAGTGAAGCCGATCCCAAACAAGAGCGCTTGGTCCATCCTTCCCAGGCAATCATCGTCCGCTTGATTGTCCGAGGAAACAACGGAACCGTCAGCGCCAGGCTCTTGCCTGATTCCGCGCGCCTGCAAGCGGAGCCGGATTTTAAATATAGGATCGCGGCGATCGGGGATGACAAGACCCTCTGCATCATCCCGGAGCAAGGCCTGGAGCCGGGCAGGGAGTACCTGCTGCATCTGACCGCATCCTATCAAAGCCGGGACGGGCGGGCGGGAAAGGTTTCCGGCAATCTGAAAATCCGGGTCAAAGACGCCGGGGCTGTAAACCCGCTGATGCAGGCTGGAAACCGGGGATTTGCGCTCACCCATATGTCATTTGCCCAGCCCGCGATCGTGCCCAGCCTGGACCAGATCGGGATCGCGGTGATGCGGATCCCGTTTGCGGTGGTGGAGACCGATCCGAAAAAGGGGACTTTCGTGGCCTGGGCGGTTCAGAAGTGGGGGCAAAGTGCCGGGGGAGAGGAGCAGGGGATCCCGGATTCCCGCAGTTTGTTTTACGCCTTTTCCGGAAAGGTCAACGGAGATTTCTTTGAAATGGAGTCGCGGAACTGCTCTTTTGAAGAAAGCTCGTTTCCTTTTCCCCTTGATTTATTTCGGGTCTCCGGAAGGATCAACCCCGAGGGCACGGCGGGAAAGGATGCTTCGCTGCTGGCCGAATATGACCCGCCCGGAATCCTCAAGGCCCTGAATATGCTCAGCGTTTCAAGTGAGGAGGACCGCGCCGGCCAAAAAAAATATCTGAGCGGCGCCGTCTCCGGGGGGGACTCCCAGGGATTCATCCGGGCGGCTTTGGCCACCGGGCCTACGGTCCTGGGGTATATCGCCGATCGCGTCTGGGGCGCCTGGGGATTTTACAATTGGCAGGGAGACTTTGTGGCCGCCGGCACCTTTCAAATGGAGCCTCAGGCTTTGCCCGCGGCTGGCGCGGTTAAGGTGAAAAGGTTTGAATATGACCCCCGGAAAAGGGAAATCGTGGCGGAGGTTGAGGTTCCCGGGGCGGATAAAAATATGACCGCCATCGGGATCCTGCTGGTTGATCGGGAAACCGGCAAGCCGGTTCCGATCAACTACAATATTGAAATGAGGCGCCAGCGCTTGGATCAATCAACCAAACGGACCATCCTGAAACTACCGGACCGAAAAATTCATAGCGGAAACCTGACCGCGTATTTGATGGCGGACCTCGCTCCGCTGGGAAGTCTTATCCTGAAATAAGTTTTTTCCCCGGGTCCGGTCCGGCAAAATTTGAAATTATCAACCGGCGGGATACGGTAAAAAAATGGAAAGCGCCCCGGACCGGGAAAATAGAACGGGTGATGCTGATCTTCCCGCCCCAACTGCCCGGGATCGCCACCGATGAGTTCAACCCGCAAAGGGCCTTGAAAAAGATCAGCCGCAATTATTGGTTCTTCACCAAATATTTGCGTTGGATTCTCAGGCCCCAAACCATCAAAACCCCGGCCAAGACCATCATCTTCGCTTTGCGCGCCGGGACCAATAAAAGCGATCCCTCGGCCGGGGTTTGAGCGGCCCTCTTGAAAAAATATCTCAATGTTTTAGGATCAGATCGGGAAGGAGCCGTTGATGAGAAAAATTACGGGAATGGTTCTGGTCATTCTGGTCTTGGCCGCGGCCGCCCTGGGCAAGGAAAACCAAGCTCCGGCTCCGGATTCCTCCGCTTCTCAAATTCGGGTGATGAGTTACAACATCCGCTGTCTCAATCTGGAAAATGATTTCCAAGACCTCTGGTGGCTCCGGAAAAAATACCTGGCCGGACTGATCCGGAAAAACCAGCCGGACCTGATCGGGATGCAGGAGGTTTACACCCTGCAGGCCGATGATTTGGCGCAGGCACTCGCCGGATACGCCTGGTTCGGGCCGCCCCGCGATGACGGCAGGAAAAAAGGGGAACGCTGCCCGATTTTTTACCGCAAGGACCGGGTTGAGTTGTTGGAACAAAATACCTTCTGGCTCTCGGAAACCCCGGATATCCCCGGGTCCATCTCCTGGGACGCGGCCTGCCGGAGGGTGGTCACCTGGGGAAAATTTCAAGACCGGCGGTCCGGCAAAATATTTTTCCAATTCAACACCCACTTTGACCATAAAGGAGAAATCGCCCGGGAAAAAAGCGGCCGGCTATTGACCCAAAAAATCCAACAGATCGCCGGGCAAAACCCGGTGTTCGTGACCGGCGATTTCAACACCGCCCCGGAATCGGCTCCCTACCGGACCATCAATTCTCTGCTCTTGGATTCCCGAAAGATCGCCCAGGTCCCGCCCCGGGGACCTCATAACACCGCCTGGGATTTCCAGCCCGGAAACCCGCCCACCGAAAGGATTGACTATGTTTTCGTCTCAACCGGAATCGCGGTCAAAGAATATCTCGCCCTGGATCAAACCTATCGCAACGACCGAAGGCCCTCCGATCATATTCCGGTGCTGGTTACCATCATCATCCCTTAAGGGGCGAGCGACTTCAGGCGCGATTCAATTTTTTCTCAGGCACTCTTCACAAGCGATGGCCAGGTTGAGGGGCATAAAATATTCACACTGAAACTTGAGCGCACCACGCAAGCTGGTAGAATCTAAAACAATGAATCAGTTGATCGCGCAAGATTTAAAAAAAATACTGGTCATCCAACTCCGCCAGATCGGAGATGTCCTGCTCACCACCCCCGCCCTGGCCGCGCTTCGGAAAAAATTTGCCCAAGCTAAAATCGCCTTCCTGGTGGATAAGCCCTTTGAGCCTTTGCTCAGGCACAATCCCGACCTGGACTTGATTTTGACCAGAGACCCGGCCGAGAGCTTGGAGGCAATCAAGACCATCCGCCAGGTCCGCCAATTCGCCCCGGATTTGGTGATTGACTATCTGGCCAATCCCAGGACCGCAATCATCACCCTTCTTTCCGGCGCAAAAGTCAGACTCTCTTACGCCAACAAGCGCCGATCATTCCTCTATAGCCTCCGCGTCCAGCCTCAAGGACAATATGTCGCCGAAGAAAAGATTTCCTTGCTCGGACCGCTTGGAATAAAAAACGCGGGACTTGACCTGGTCCTCAAATACCCAAAGGAAGCGGATGAAAAAATTGACAGCTTGCTAGAGGAAATGGGAATCGCAAAGCAATCCTTGGTGGTCCTGGACCTGTTCCATAAACGACCGGCCCGGCAATGGCCGCTAAATTATTTTATGGAACTCGCGGACCGGCTCGCCAAGCAACATCAAGCCAAAGTCATCATCACCTGCCTGCCGGGAAATCGCGTCCGCGCCGAGCAAGCGATTTCTCAAGCCCGGCAAAAACATTTCATCGCCTCCAGCCTGGACCTTCTTGAACTCGCCGCGCTCATTCATCGCGCCAAATTATTCCTCGGCGGGGACGCCGGGTCCAAGCATCTTGCCGTGAGCCAGAAAATTCCCACCTTCACCATCCTCGGTCCCAGCGGCCTGCAATGGACCCCGCCTTCGCCTCTTCACCAGAGCGCGTTCCTGGACCTGGACTGTCGTCCCTGCGGCGAACACGAATGCCCCAAGCCGGAAATAATTTGCCAGACCCGGCTCACCCCGGATATGGTTTGGGCCAAACTTGATCCGTTTATCAAAAAAATAATTCACCCGTTTGAAACTTGACAAATACGGCCGGATTGCGATATAGATTTGGAGGTTGAGGCTGTTCTGAGGATCAGCAATAATAGTCTGCAAATCAACTGGCAACTTAGGAATCCAAGCGATAGGGGAGGGCAGATATGAAAGAAACAAGTCCTTCAGAGATAAAATCTGTTCTGAAAAGGGTGGAATCGTCCCTGCCGGCCAAGCGCGCCAGTCTGGTCCCCGCTTTGCAGATGGTCCAGGAAAAACTGGGATGGCTGCCCAAGCTGGCGATGCTCGGGATCGGCAAATACCTGAAGGTCCCGGAGAGCGAGGTCTGGGGAACCGCCAGTTTTTACGCCCAGTTCCGGTTCAAGCCGGTCGGGGAAAATATCCTGACCGTCTGTCGCGGGACCGCCTGCCATATTTGCGGAAGCGCCGCGATTCTGCGGGACCTGGAACGGGAAGTCGGGGTCAAGGCCGGGGAGACCACTCCGGACTTGAAATTCACCATCCAGCAGGTGGCCTGCTTCGGGTCTTGCGCGGTCGCGCCGGTGCTGGTGGCGAACGGCAAGGTTTACGGACGGCAGACCAGCCCGTCAATGAAAAAGTTATTGGGCCGGATAAAAAAATCAACCTCAACGAAAGCGAAATCCAAAAAATCCTGATTGCTTTCAAGAAATCCTGATCACTTTGAGGAGGACTTAACTTGAACCTGAACCAACTCCGGGAAAAGGCCAGGGCGGAATATCAGAAGCTCGGCGGCGGTCATCTGCCGGCGATCTTTGTCGGGAACGCCACCTGCGGCCAGGCAGCGGGCGCGATGGAGCTGATGGACCTGATCCCGGCCGAGCTGAAGAAGCTTAAGGTCCGGGCGCGGATCATCCCGGTCGGCTGCATCGGCGTCTGCTGTTATGAGCCGCTGGTGGACATCCAGATTCCGGGCCAACCCCGGATCTGCTATCACCGGATGACCTTGCCAAAACTCAGAAAAATACTCCGCGACTACCTGGTCAAGGGAGACCCGCATCCGGAACTCGCGCTCGGGATCGTGGGCGAGGGCAAGCTGGACGGGATCCCGTCCCTCTTTGATCACCCTATGCTCAAGCCCCAGCTCCGGATCGTGCTCAAGAATTGCGGGATCATTGATCCGGAAAAAATGGATCATTACCTGGCCAGGGACGGGTTCCTGGGCCTGGAAAAAGCCTTGGCGATGAGTCCGGAAGCCGTGATTGAGGAGATGAAAAAATCAGGGTTGCAAGGAAGGGGCGGCGCCGGTTTTTCCACCGGTCAGAAATGGGGGTTCGCCCGCAAGGCCAAAGGCGCGGACAAATACCTGATCTGCAACGCGGACGAGGGAGACCTGGGGGCGTTTATGGACCGGTCGCTCCTGGAAGGAGACCCGTTCGCGATCCTGGAGGGGATGGTGATTGCCGGCTATGCGATCGGAGCCGGCCACGGATACATTTATTGCCGCGCGGAATATCCGCTTGCGATCAAGCGCCTCCAGATCGCGATGGCTCAGATGGAAAAGGCCAACCTGCTCGGACAAAATATTTTAGGCTCCGGATTTGATTTACAGCTCAAGATCAAGGAAGGCGCCGGCGCGTTCGTGTGCGGGGAAGAGACCGCGCTGATCGCGAGCATTGAAGGGAAACGCGGGATGCCCAGACAGCGTCCCCCCTTCCCGGCCCAGGCCGGCCTGTTCGGGAAGCCGACCAATATCAATAATGTGGAGACCTTCGGCAATGTGCCGCATATTTTGCGCCAGGGAGCGGCCTGGTACGCGGGCTTCGGCACGGAAAAAAGCAAGGGAACGAAAACCTTTGCCCTGACCGGAAAGGTCAAGCGCACCGGCCTGATTGAAGTGCCCATGGGGATCAAGCTCAAGGACATTGTTTTCGGGATCGGCGGCGGAATCCTCAACGATAAAAAATTCAAGGCCGCGCAAACCGGCGGCCCCTCGGGCGGATGCATCCCGGCTGAGTATCTTGATCTTCCGATGGATTATGAGCATCTGGCGGAAGTCGGCTCCATTATGGGCTCGGGCGGCCTGGTGATCCTGGACGAGGACACCTGTATGGTTGATCTGGCCAGATACTTTTTGGCCTTCACCCAGAACGAGTCGTGCGGGAAATGCACGCCTTGTCGGATCGGCACGCGCCAGATGCTGAAAATTTTGGAAGAAATTTGCGAGGGCAAAGGCCGGCCCGGGGATATTGAACTTCTGCTGGAGATCGGGGACACCATCAAGAAGGCCAGCCTGTGCGGCCTGGGCCAGACCGCTCCCAACCCGGTGATCACCACCATCAAGTATTTCCGCGAGGAATATGTGGAGCACATCAAGGACAAGAAATGCCGCGCCGCGGTCTGCCCGGAGATCGTGCAAGCTCCTTGCAAGCATACCTGCCCGGCCAATGTGGACGCGCCCAGATACATCCGGCTGGTGGAGCAGGGAGATTTTGCCTCGGCGCGAAAAGTGGTCCAGGAGAAAATACCGTTCGCCTGGGTCTGCGGATTGGTCTGCGCTCATCCCTGCGAGACCCGCTGCAAGCGCGGGAGCGTGGACGCGCCGATCGCGATCCGGGTTCTGAAACGGGCAGCCGTGCAATTCGGGGCCGGGGTGAGCGATCCCGCGAAGATGTTGGTCAAGGCCCGCGGGAAGAAGATCGCGGTGATCGGTTCCGGCCCGGCCGGTCTGACCGCGGCGTATTATTTGCGCAAGCTCTGCGGTTATGAGGTTACGGTGTTTGAAGCCCTGCCCAAGCCGGGCGGGATGCTCCGATACGGCATCCCGGAATTCCGTCTTCCGCAAAAAGTTCTGGACGCGGAAATCGCCCGGATAAAAAAGCTCGGGGTCAAGATCAGGCTCAATCAAAAAATTGAAAACCCGGACTCGCTCCGGAAAAAGTTTGACGCCATCTTTGTCGGGGTGGGCGCGCACGAAAATGTCAGGTTGAAAATTCCGGGAGAGGATTTGGAGGGGATGCTCAACTGCGTGACCCTGCTCCGGGAGGTGAAGCTGGGAAAGAAGATCAAGCTCGGTCAAGATGTGGCCGTGATCGGCGGGGGCAATTCCGCGATTGACGCGGCCCGGACCGCGCTCCGCCTCGGCGCGAAAAATGTCTCCATCCTCTACCGGAGAACCGAAAGAGAAATGCCGGCCAATGCGGAGGAGATTGAGCAAGCCAAGGATGAGGGGATCAAACTGGAAATTCTGGTCGCGCCTCTGCAAGCGGAAAAGAAAAACGGAAGAATCCGGCTGCGGCTTCAGAGAATGGAATTGGGAGAGGCGGACCGGAGCGGAAGGCCGCGTCCGGTTCCGGTCAAGGGAAGCGGGTTTGATTTGGAGTTTGACCAGGTGATCGCCGCGATCGGACAAAGACCGGGCACGGATGCCAAGATGGGGCTTGCGCTGAATCAAGACGGCGCCATCAAGCTCAACCCGGACACGCTGGAAACCAGCCTGCCCGGAATTTTCGCCGGAGGAGACGCGGCGCTCGGCCCGGCCTCGGTGATTGAAGCGATCGCGATGGGACGGAAAGCCGCAATCGCGATTGACCGTTCCCTGGGCGGGAAAGGGGTGATTGACGAGAAGCTCGCGCCGGAAACCGCGGGGATGAAAAAGCTGCCTCGCCCGGAAGAGACCGGGGAGCGGAAGCGGCCGGGAATGAAATACTTGAACGCCGGTCAAAGGATCAAAGGGTTCAGGCAGGTGGAATGCGGATACAGCAAACAACAGTCAACCAAAGAAGCGTCAAGGTGTTTGCAGTGCGACCTGGAAGAGAAATAAGGAGCGGCAAAAATGACCGAACCGGGAAAAGTACGACTGAGCATAGACGGGAAAGAAATTGAGACGAGTGCCAAAGCGACGGTGCTGGATGCGGCGAAGCAGGCCGGGATTCACATCCCGACCCTGTGCGCGGACGATCAGCTCGCGCCTTATGCCGGATGCCGGCTCTGCATTGTGGAGATAGAAAAGATGCGCGGACTGCCCCCCTCCTGCGCCACCAATGTGGCGGAGGGAATGGTGGTCCGGACCAATACCCCGGAGCTGCACCGGGTCCGGAAGATGCTGATGGAGATGCTTTTATCCGACCATCCCTACGACTGTCTCGCCTGCGCCAAAAACCTCCATTGCGAGCTTCAGAAAATGGCAGAGGAATTCGGCATCCGCGAGCGCAAGCTCCGGCATCTAACCCGCGAGAGCGTCTTGGACGAGTCCAATGCCTTTTATTCCCGGGATATGACAAAATGCGTCCTCTGCGCCAAGTGCGTGCGCGCCTGCAAAGAGATCAACGGCGTGACTGCGATTGACCTCAGCGGCCGGGGCTTCAACAGCATCGTCCAGCCCTTCGGGGACGGGCCGATCAGCGAGAGCGTATGCGAGAGCTGCGGCGAATGCGTGGAGCGGTGCCCGACCGCGGCGCTCAGCATCAAGAAGCAGGTCTGGCCGGACAAGGAAGTTTCAACCATTTGCCCCTATTGCGGGACCGGATGCGGGATCCTGCTCGGGATCAAGGACGGAAAAATCGTGGGAGTGCGCGGGGACAAGAACAACCCGGTCAGCCGGGGGCAGCTCTGCGTGAAGGGAAGGTTCGGCGCGTTTGAATTCATCGGTCATCCTGCCCGCTTGAAAAAGCCTTTGCTCAAAAAGAACGGCGAGTTCGTGGAAGCGTCCTGGCCGGAGGCCCTGGATTATATGGCGGAAAAGCTCAAGCCCTACATCGGCGCCGACCGGTTCGCCGCGCTCTCTTCCGCCAAATGCACCAACGAGGAGAACTATTTGATGCAGAAATTCGCCCGGGCCGTGATGAAGACCAATAATATTGATCACTGCGCGAGATTATGCCACGCCTCAACCGTGGCCGGGCTTGCGGATTCTTTCGGCAGCGGCGCGATGACCAACAGCATTGACGAATTCCGGGACGCCGAGTTGATCCTGGTCACCGGGTCCAATACCACCGAGAACCATCCCATCATCGGATACCGCATCCGCGAGGCGCTCCGCAAGGGCGCGAAATTGATCGTGTTTGACCCGCGCGAAACCTGGCTCGCCAACCAGGCCTGGCTCTGGTGCCGGCAAAAACCCGGAACCGATGTGGCCTGGATCAACGGCCTGATCCGGATCATCTTGAAGGAAGGGCTGGAAAATAAAAAATTCATTTCGGAGCGGACCGAGGGGTTTGAGGACTTGAAAAAAACCGTTGATAAATACACCCCGGAATATGTCTCCAAGATCAGCGGCGTCCCTGAAGAGCAGCTCTTTCAAGCCGCCCGCGCTTACGCCACCGCTGGAAAATCCAGCATCCTCTATTCTATGGGCATCACCCAGCACAGCCACGGCACGGACAATGTCCAATCCCTCGCCAACCTGGCAATGGTCTGCGGACAGATCGGCAGGGCGGCCACCGGCGTCAATCCCCTGCGCGGCCAGAACAATGTCCAGGGGGCCTGCGATTTGGGCGCGCTCCCCGATGTCTTCCCCGGATATCAAAAAGTCGCGGATGAAGCGCTCCGGAAAAAATTTGAGGACGCCTGGGGGGTTCCGCTTTCATCCCATCCCGGCCTGACCATCGTGGAGATGCTGAACGCGGCCGCAGACGGAAAGATCAAGGCGCTTTATATTATGGGCGAAAACCCTCTGCTCTCCGACCCGGATTTACATCATGTGGAGCAGGGGCTGAAAGCGCTTGATTTTCTGGTGGTGCAGGACATCTTTCTCACCGAAACCGCCCAGCTCGCGGATCTGGTTCTCCCCAGCGCATGTTTCGCGGAAAAGGAAGGCACTTTCACCAATACCGAGCGGAGGGTGCAGCTATTGAATAAAGCCCTGGACCCGCCCGGGGAGGCCAAACCCGACTGGGAAATTATTTGTGAGCTGGCTGACAGATTGGGTTACCCGATGAGCTATCCTGATCCCGCGGAGATTATGGAAGAGGCGCGCAAGCTGACCCCGCAATACCACGGGATCAGCCATTCCCGTCTGAAAGGCGGCTGCGATCTGTGCTGGCCCTGCCCGAATCAGGACCATCCCGGCGCCAGGATTCTGCACCAGGATCGGTTCACGCGCGGGAAGGGGAAATTCACCGCGATTGAGCATCTTGGCCCGGCCGAGCTTCCGGACAAACAGTACCCGTTCACGCTCATCACCGGCAGGATCCTATATCATTTCCATACCGGGACCATGACCCGAAAGAGCGCCGGCCTGAACCAGATCGTGCCCGGACCCTATGCCGAGTTGAACCCGGTTGACGCGAAAAAGATGAAAGTCAAAAACGGGGACCAGCTCCGGGTCGCAAGCCGGCGCGGAGAGATCAAGGTCGCGGCCCGCGTCACCGAGGTGGTCAATATCGGCGAGCTTTTCATCCCATTCCATTTCTATGAAGGCGCCGCCAATGTCCTCACCAACCCCGCCTTGGACCCGGTGGCGAAGATCCCGGAATTCAAGGTGTGCGCGGTCAAGGTTGAAAAAGCAGCAGGGGAAAAGTAGCAAGGGACAAGGGAAATATTGTTTCCGGTTCCCGGCTTAAAACGCGAAACCCGGCTTCGCTTTTTCAAAGCTGCGCAGGGCAGACCCGAAACCTTTAAAGCCTGAACGCTCCGCCCAATCAATCACCGGAACTTGCGCCACACGCTCCAGGCATTCCGGAGATATCCGGGGGTGCTTTTGAGCAGGAGCGAGAGCATCGTTGCCGGAGGCGCCTGGTAGTTTCGGTTGGTCTCCATTTCAATGGCTTTCTCCTTGTCGCACGCAACCTTGCACAACCCGCAGCCGATGCATCTCAGCAACAGATGCTCATAAGTCTTGCCCCGGGTGTCCATCTTGATCGCGGCCATCGGGCAGGCCAAAGCGCATTTGCCGCAATAGCTGCATTTTGTCGGATCCACCCTGGGCAGGAAATGGGGCGGGGCGATGTTGCCGGGCGCGTTGAATTCGGTAACGGTCCTGAGCATATGACAGCAACAGCCGCAGCAGGAGCAGGACCCGGAGGTGCCCTGTCCCGACTCCTCATAGATCATCCAGTTCACCAGACCCGCGGCTTCCGCCTCCATCTTGATCTCCAGAGCTTCCTTCTTGCTAACCTTCCGGTGCAATCCGCGCGCCACCGCAACCTCGGTCCAGGGGCCCATCATCAGGCAGTTCTCCTTCGGCCTCCCGCAACCCCGGCCCATAATTTCCTCCGCCATCCGGCATTGGCAATTGGTCACCCCGAAAGATGAATACCGGTCCAGGATCCCCTCCATCTGGTCGGCCGGAAGGGCCATCGGATGCGCCCCGATCGCCTGCCCGACCGGCACATAGCGCACAATCGGAGAAGCATGCTCGGCGTAATCCACGAAGTATCCGGTCTCCCACAAAGCCTCAAACAACGCGGCGAAGCCGCGGTTCCAATCCGTGAGCGAATCCATTGAGGTCCGCATCATTGAATGTTCAAAGGCGCCCGGCACAATCGGCATCAAATAAAAAATCCTGGTCCCGTCCTTCTCCCGGCTGATGATCACCCGCTTCTCAAACGCCAGCCGGTCCATAATCAAAGCCGCCTCCGACTCCGTCCGATGCTCCGCCTTGGCCAACTCCGAAGCGCTCTTGCCGAACAGCGGCCTAAGATGCCTCACCAATCCCGCCTCTTCCTCCGTGAACATATGCCGGATCAACGCGATCAGCTCGTCGCAAATCGGAGGCCCCAACAGCAACGGGCTGGAATATAACTTGGAAACTTCCAGCAACGCCGATGCCACTTCCGGATAGTCCCCGATACTCCGCATCCGGACCTTACGAGCCTTAGCCTCCTTCGGCCCGATCACGCCCGCCTCAATCCGGATGATCCTGCTCCGCGCTTCTTTCTCCTTGCTCATAATAAGATGGTAGCCCGGCCCGACCGGGGGGTCAACGCCCGATTATTTTAGACAGGCGGAGCGGTCTGATATATAATACACAAAACAGGAGGTTGGGATGAAAAA
>CAIYYW010000244.1 GCA_903930515.1 uncultured delta proteobacterium
ATCCTGGAGACCATCGGCCTGGTCCGCGACTGGCTGGCTCCTTCCGGTAAAATGACCCGGCTGGAGCCGGACGAGAAACAGTGGAGGGACATCCGGTTCGGATGGAAGATCGCCAAGGAGATCGGGAAGCTGGACATCGGACAGACCGTGGCGGTCCTGGACCGGGCGGTTCTGGCGGTGGAAGCTATTGACGGGACCGACCTGACCATCATCCGGGCCGGCCAGATTTCCAAGGGAGCCGTGGTGGTGAAGGTATTGAAGCCGGGCCAGAGCCTGAAATACGATGTGCCGGTGGTGGGGTTGAGCACGATGGAATCAATGGTCCAGGCCCAGGCAAGCGTGCTGGCGGTGGAGAGCCAATCCTGCCTGGTGGTGGAGCAAGAAGAGATGGTCCGGCTCGCGGACCAGAACCAAATCCGCCTGGTCGGGGTCGCGGATGGGTGACGATAAAAAAGTGCGCGTCGCCGTGATCGGGGTCGGCTACCTGGGAAGGTTTCACGCGTTGCGCTGGAAAGAAGTGCCCGGCGCGGAACTGGTCGGGGTATTTGACACCGACCCGGAGCGCGCCCGGCAGGTCGCCGCGGAAGCCGGCTGTCCCGCTTTTCCCGATCTGGAAGCTTTGTTGGAACAGGCGGATGCGGTCAGCATCGTGGTTCCGACCGCGGACCATTACGCAGTGGCCAAACAGGCGTTGCTTAAGGACAAGGACATCCTGTTGGAAAAACCGATCACCTCCACCCTGGAACAGGCGGACGAGCTGATCGGTTTCGCCTCCGAACGGAAGCGGATTTTTATGGTCGGACATCTGGAGCGGTTCAACCCCGCGGTCCGGGCGCTCTCGGAGGCGCTCACCCGTCCTGCCTTCATAGAAGTGCACCGGCTGGGGCCGTTCCTGGAACGCGCCAGCAATGTGGATGTGGTCCGGGACCTGATGATCCACGACCTGGATATAGTGCTCAGCCTGGTCAATTCCAAACTGGAGCGCGTGAGCGCGATGGGAATCGCCGTGCTTAGTGATAAAATAGACATCGCCAATGCCCGAGTGGAGTTTGAAAACGGCACCGTGGCCAATTTCACGGCCAGCCGGGTCAGCCTGGGACAGCCCCTGCGCAAGATCCGGATCTTCCAGCCGGAAAATTACATCTCCCTCGATTACCAGAAAAAGGAAATGGCCGTCTTCACCCTGGGGCCGGGAGAAGAGAAAGACCCGATGAGCCGGATCAAAATCAGGCAGGTATCCATTGACGATGACGACGCGCTCCGGACCGAACTGGCCGCCTTCGCGGAATCGGTCCGGACCCGGTCGATGCCCGTGGTGACCGGCGAGGACGGGAGAAGGGCCTTGGAGGCCGCGATGATTGTGAACAAGGAGATCGCCGGCAGCTTGCGGAAATTTTTCAGAGGATAAATGGAGCAGGGGAAAAAAGTTCGGCTGGAAGATATGAAGGGCTTGGCCCGGTTCCGGGAGGCGATCAAATATGTCCTTCCCTATTTCCATCCCTACCGCAGGTTCACCGCCCTGGTCACCGGCCTCGCGGTCCTGTCCAATATCTTTGAACCCTCGATTGCGATCTCGATCAAGTTCTTCATCCGGTTCGTGTTCACGGACAAGGTCTCGGAGATGGTCTGGATCGCCCCGATCGGACTGGTCTTGCTGTTCCTGATCCGGGAAGTCACCACTTTCCTTTACGAATACCACCGCGAGAAACTGAGCCTGATGGTGGTGCAGGACCTGCAATGCTCGGTCTATGACCATTTCGTGCACCTGAGCCTG
>CAIYYW010000245.1 GCA_903930515.1 uncultured delta proteobacterium
ATAGTGCAGGCCGCGCCGGTGATGGTATCGCCGTCATCATTGCAGGTATAAGTGTCGGTGGCCGCGGTCTTGGCGGAACCGATAGTGCAGGTCCTGCCGGTATCGTTACCGCAGACCTCGGCGCAGGCTCCGGCCACTCCGGACTTATAGCAGCTGGTTCCGCTTACCGTGGCATCCGTGTCCGCATTATCATCAGAATCATTGCACACTTGGCCATCGCTCCAGAGATACTGGCAGCCCAGCGCGGAACTGGTCCCCTCTGTAACCGCGCCGACCGAACAGTTTATCCCGGCGATGACATCATTATCCAGAATGTCAATTGCATCGGAAAGGCTTGAGCCCGGATCGGTGATGGTGCACTGCGCCGGATCGTTCCCGCAGGAATTGAAGATGCTCACAACGCCGTCGCCGCCGGTGCAATTTCCCGAAACCGTGGAAGTAGCGGCCACATCCTCGGTGGTTCCGTCCGAGAGGCTCGCCACCAGCCGATAGGCCAGGTCATTGGTCCCTTCCCAAGCCGCAGTCGTGCTGAGCAGAACGCTCAGCGCGGTCTCGTCATTGACAATGGTCACGGCCGCGCTGTCGGATGACACCGGATTCTTGCCGTCATCAAAGCTCGCGCTCACGCTCCCGCTTCCGCCGGCCAGACCCGGAATCTCATCGGCCTGAAAAGTCAGGCCCGGGCCGACCAGGGTTATATCTCCTTGATAATCCCATTGGGTCTGAACCTCGCAATAGGATTCTGTGCAATCAACCGTGCTCCCGTCGTCCAGCGAGCAGGTAGCCGCAAAAGTCAGGTTTTGTCCCTCGAGCATGGACGGGTTTGCCGGCTTGACCTCGATCGCGGTAACTTTCCGGCACACGGTGCCGATAATGTCGTCATCAGCAGGAAGAGGATCCGGGAATCTGCCATCAGGAATTCCGACCTCGTCATTGTCTGGAATATAGACGCCTACGCTGACCGACTCTCCGTTCAAACAGTCAACCGGATACCTCAGTTTTACCCGCGCCCATCCTTCATTGCCCGCTTCATCCGTATATTCAAACGCCTTGGTATTTTGCCAGCCATAATGTTTCCCATCATTAGGATCCCGGCCCCAAATCTGCGCGCCCGCGCAGGTGCCTCCCGTGATCTCAAAAATGATCCCCCATCCGACCCGGTACCGTCCAAAGCCGGAAATCGCTCGGGCGCGAATTTCAACCGAGTCCCCGGCAGTTGTTTTTGGATTATAATTCCCAACCTCAATGGAGATCGGATTCCCGGACAGGTCGCTGAAATCTCCGACCAGCCAGGCTTGGATAATGGCGTAATCCGGGCCATCTAAAAACCCGTTTCCATCCAGGTCCTGCCAGAGGGTGGTCCGGGAACGAACCCCGCCCGGCGCCTGGTTGTCAGTAATATTCCAGTATCCCGGGTCCTGGGCGACCAATGCCAATTCCATCGCCCCCATATCCGGGTTGTCAATCAGGGCATTGTCCGAGTCTCCCCAGAAATTCGCGCCCGGCAGGTGTTGTTGAGCGTTGGCTGAAAAGGAAAGGATACAAATTGCGGTCAAGCAAAAAAAACCGATCCCCCAAAACCGTCCAAACTTTTTCATTATTGCCCCCTCTGTCGTAATCCGCCAAGCCACAAATAAATCCGAGTCTAATGCTCTTGATTATTATACCGAAACCAATTTATAATGTCAATGGGAACGGTTTCCGGAGTTTCGGCTAGGCGGTCTTCTACCCTGAGTCTCAGATCCGAAGGGAGGCTCGGCTTGATTGAGCTCTCGGAAGTCAGACCCGAAGGGAGCTTGCCGAACCATTTTTCATCCTTCATCCTTCACCCTTCATCCTTTATCAGCCGATCATCCCGCAGGGCCAAATCCTCTTCCGGGAAACCGGAACTGACTATGGCCTAAAATTTCCGGTGGATCAGGCTGCTCCGGGATCGCCGGTCCTAGGCGCCCTCCCAGGTCAAAGAAATTTGGCTTTAGGGGAAGCCTTTCCCTTGACCTGGGTTTTCATAGATGCCCCCAATTGACTATCCCAGGATTTTGTCCACTTCTTTTTTGTCCAGGTCGGTTATCATGGGGATGCCGGAAATTTTGGAGGCCTCGGGGGTAAGGGATGCGATGTCGTTCCGGTCAATGTGCTTCACCGCGAACTTTCTGTTCCCGGCCATCATTTGCCGGAGCCCCTGGGACAGCCGCTCGTAGTAGGTATAAAGGGCGATGGCCGAGGTCGGTATTTTGTTATAGTCCTTTCCGAATTCGCGTTTCAGTTTCTCTGCGGTCACGAAGATGGCTTCCCGCGATCTTCCGAAGCGCTCCAGGTAAACCGGGAGGTCTCCGCTTTCAATGGCTTTGCCGATGGTCTTTCCGACCATGGCCGCGGCAATGGGTCCTCGGGCCATACCGATTGCCTTGACATAGGGAGCGCCTAGGGAGAAGGCCTTAAACATCTGGTCTTCCAGGCCGATGCCGCCTGCGAACACGATGTCCGGGAGATATTGTCCTTTCTTGGCCAGCCGCTCGCAATATTGATAGGTCAGGGACCAGAGCTCAATGGAGGGTATTCCCCATTCATTCATCATTCTCCAGGGGCTCATTCCAGTGCCGCCTCCGGCGCCGTCCACGGTGAGGTAATCAATCTTGGCCATTGACGAGAACTTTACCGCGCGGGCAAGGTCCGCGGGCCGATAAGCGCCGGTCTTGAGCGCAACGCGCTTGGCGCCCGCTTTCCGGAGCTCTTCCACCCGGCTCATAAAGTCCTCTTCCGTGACCATTCCCACGCGCGAATGCCTTTCAAACTCGGTAAAAGCCCCGCGCTTGAAATCTTCAACCACCGCGGGGTCCAGCGGGTCCGGGAGCACGATATAGCCGCGCTTTTTCAGGAGCTGGGCTTTTTCCAGGTTCTTGATCTTGACCTCGCCGCCGATGTCCTTGGCGCCCTGTCCCCATTTCAATTCCACGGTCTCGGCGCCGAGTTTTTCCAGGGCGTATTCCTGAATGCCCAGCCGGGTATCCTCAACATTGGCCTGGATGATGATGTCTCCATAGCCTTCCCTCTGCCATTGCTTGTACATCTTCACCCGGCGCTCCAGTTCCGGGGAATGGATGACTTTCCCGTTCTTGACCTTGCTCTCTATATCCATCCCGCAGACATTCTCGCCGATGGTGAGCGGGGTTCCGGAAATGGCCGAGCCGATGGCGAGCCCTTCCCAGTTCAGCCTTGCCACATCGGTGGAACCGAGCCCGGGGATGATGATGGGGAGGCGCATTTTAATGGGGTTGCCGTTGGCGCCGAGCTTGATTTCCAAATCCACATTGGGGAAGATGGCCTTGTCCGAATCCGCTTCTATCCCGACGGCTCCGACCGCGGTTCCCATAATGTTGAAATGGGACAGGTCCACCGGATAATCTTTTTGCGAGGCCGCGGTGATAATGCCGAAGGGCTGGGGATAGATCACCTCGTGTCCCCGGTAGGCGCTCTTTCCGATCTCGCACATGCCGATACATCCGTCAATGCAGGTGACGCACATCCCGGAAAACGGGCACCAATCACTCCCGGTCCGGTTCTTGGTCAGGGTGGCCGCGGTCGCGTTATACCTTGTTAGTGTCATAATCAAACCTCCTTCATTTTCTTTCCGTTTTTTATTTCTCGCACGGGCTCAATGAATCAGCCCCTGCCATATCTTCAATATGCCTTATGTCCTCTCGGCCCGACCGCCTCTGAGCATTTGACGCAAATTTCGCAGGTTTGCACCAACGCCAGGTTCTGGCAACCGCCGCAAAGACCGTTCACCAGATTGTTGGCGTTACAGGCCAACTCGCAGACCGGGCAGACCCATTCGCACCCGCCGCAGTGCCTGCATTCCGCGGGCATAACTCCAAAAGCGGTTCCCACCCTTCGGGCAGTTCCCCGTCCCACGAACCCGATCCCGCCGGATTGCATCTGCTCCTTGCAATACCGGATGCACCTTCCGCACAGGATGCAATTCTTTTCCTTGATCCGGAACCGGACCTTGTTGATCGCCATCATTGAGGCCAGGTCCTGGAGCTTTTTGGATTTCGGGCAGGACGAGACCAGCAGTTCCACCACAATCTTGCGCGCCTTTTTCACCCGGTCCGACCCGGTGATGATCTCCAGACCTGATTCCACCGGCATGGTGCACGAGGCTTCCAATGAGGACTTCCTCCCCTTCACCTCCACCATACACACCCGGCATTCGCCGTAAGTGCTCAAGCCCGGGTAATAGCAAAGGGTCGGGATAATGATCCCCATGCTTTTGGCCGCCTCCAGAACCGTGGTTCCTTCTTCCACCCTGGTCTTGATTCCGTCAATTGTCAGTTCCACCATTTTTGCCTCTTTTCCTACGGGCGACCCGGCTGGTCTCCCCTACAATTCAACTCACTAAAATCGCGTCAAACTTGCAGGCGTCCTTGCACAGCCCGCATTTGATGCAAAGTTCCTGATTGATCTTATGCGCCTTCTTCTTCTCCCCCTTGACTGCGGCCTGCGGGCAAACTTTCGCGCATCTGGCACAGCCGTTGCAGTTTTCCTTGATCACCGAGAAGGTGATCAGGCTCTTGCAGACCCGGGCCGGACAGCGTTTATCCTTGATGTGCGCGGTGTATTCGTCCCGGAAATAATTGATCGTGCTTAAAACCGGGTTGGGAGCGGTCCTTCCCAGGGCGCAGAGCGAGGTTTCCCGGATCATTGTTCCCAATTCCTCCAGGAGTTCCACATCTCCCGGCCCGGCCTTGCCCTCGGTAATATCGGTCAGGATATCCAGCATCCGGTCCAATCCCTCCCGGCAGGGCACGCATTTTCCGCACGACTCCTCGGTAAGAAATTTGATAAAATATCTGGCCACATCCACCATACAGGTGTCTTCATCCATCACGATCATTCCGCCCGAGCCCATCATTGAGCCGACCTCAGAAAGCCGGTCAAAATCCACCGGAAGGTCCAGCAGTTTTTCCGGGAGGCATCCGCCGGAGGGACCCCCGGTCTGGACCGCCTTGAATTTTTTCCCGTTCGGAATTCCGCCGCCGATGTCATAAACGATCTCGCGGAGGGTGATTCCCATGGGCACTTCCACCAAACCGGTGTTATTGATCTTGCCCACCAGCGAGAATATTTTGGTGCCCTTGGAATGTTCGGTTCCGATTTTGGAATACCATTTGGATCCCTGGTTGATGATCAGCGGGACATTGGCCCAGGTTTCCACATTGTTCAGATTGGTGGGCCGTCCGTTCAAGCCCTGCACCACCGTGTGGATATGCTTGGGCCGAGGCTCTCCCATTTTTCCCTCCAGGCTCGCCACCAAGGCGGTGGATTCCCCGCAGATGAAGGCGCCGCCGCCCCGCGCAATCCGGATGTCAAAATCAAAGCCGGACCCGAGGATATTCTGGCCCAGCAGACCGTATTTCCTTGCCTGGTCAAGGGCGATTCCCAGGTTTTTCACTGCCAAGGGATATTCGTTCCGGACATAGACATAGCCGGTGTGCGCGCCGATGGCATACGCTCCGATGATCATTCCTTCAATTACGCTGTGCGGGTTGCCTTCCAGCACCGACCGGTCCATAAACGCGCCCGGGTCTCCCTCGTCCGCGTTGCAGATCACATAGCGGATCCCGTCCGAAGAAGGCGCGGCCCGGCAGGCCTCCCATTTTTTGCCGGTCGGGAACCCTGCGCCCCCCCTGCCCCTTAAGCCCGAATTCTTGACCTCGTCAATAATCTCTTTGGGCTTCATTCTGGACAGGGCTTTAGCGAGCGCGGAATACCCTCCCAGGGCCAGGAAATCATCAATTTGATAGGGATCAATCAGCCGGTTCGCGTCCAAGAGATGCCGGGTTTGCTTGCGGAAGAAATTTAAATCCTGCTCATAAACGATCTTTTTCCCGCTCACTGGATCTGTGAAAAGAAGGCGTTCCACCAACTGTCCGTCCCGGATGGATTTGGAGATGATTTCCGGAATGTCTTGGGGGCTGACCTTCTGATACAGAACCCGCTCCGGATATATCACCACCACCGGTTCTATTTCGCAGAAGCCCTGACAGCCGGTGACTTTTAAGGAAACCTTTCTGTCCAGCCCTTTTTTCCGCAGTTCTTTACCAATCGCCTGGGCAACCTCAATGGCGCCGCGGGCGATTCCGCAAGTGCCGGCGCTGGTTACGATCCGCTTCTGCTCGCGCTCGCTTTTGCCGACGATCTTTTTCCGCAGTTTTTCCAGTTCAGCTACTGATTTCAGTTTTTTCATCTTTTCTTTCCATTTGATTTCTTTTTCACCCCAGCCAAAAGCTCAGCCACTTTTCCCGGCTTCATCTGGCCGTGATACTTTTCATCCACCACCACAATCGGCCCCAGCGCGCAGGCGCCCAGGCAGTTGACCGTTTCCAGCGTGAACTCCTGGTCCTTGGTGGTCTGCTTGGGAGCGATTCTCAGCTTTCGCTCCAGTTCGTCCAATACCCTTGGCGCCCCCCGGACATGACAGGCGGTTCCCATACAGACCGTGCAGGTATGCTTCCCGGCAGGCTCCATGCGGAAGGCCTTGAAAAAGGTGGAAACGCCATAAACCTGGATCAGGGGAAGGCCGACTTGGTCCGCCACCAGCTTGATCGCTTCTTCCGGAAGATACCGGTATTCGGCCTGAACATCCTGAAGCATTGACACCAGGCAATCGTGACGGCCCCGGTACTTATCTACAATCTCCTTGACCTTCTTCGCGTTAACCTTCATTGCTTTCCTTTCTTGATCCCGATTCCATAATTCCTTTTTCCCCCGACTTACTGCTTTTGAGATAGGAGTGAACGCAAGCTGAGCGGCTTTTCACCGATCACAAAAGCGAACCCATAATTAATATATTTGAC
>CAIYYW010000246.1 GCA_903930515.1 uncultured delta proteobacterium
GAAACCTGGCGGCCCGGACCTTGCTGATCCGGGATTCCAACAAGCTGGTTTCCAGCGCGGTGATGAAAAGCCCGCGGCTGACCGAGAGCGAGATTGAGATGATCAGCAAGTCGCGATCGGTGTCGGATGAGGTGATCCGGAGCATCGCCAGTAACAGGGAATGGACCAAGAACTACCAGGTCAAGCTCAACCTGGTCAATAATTCCAAGACCCCGCTCCATGAATCAATGCGGCTGCTCAATTTCCTGCGCGAGAAAGACCTGGTCGGGGTGTCCCGGAGCAAGAATGTTCCGCAGCCCATCAACCTGGCGGCGCGCAAGCTGATCCAGGTCCGGGAGGACGGGGCCAAGGGGAAGAAGAAAGATAAAAAATGAGGAAAGGCTGGAACTAAATGGCGGTTGTTGATCAGGAGAAAAAAGAAGTCAATGCTAAGATTGTTTTCTATGGGCCTGCCCTGTCCGGGAAAACTACCAATATCCATTTTATCTATTCCAAGCTCAAGCCCCAGCATCGCGGAGATCTCAAGACCCTGTCCACCAAAACCCACCGGACCCTCTTCTTCGATTTCCTGCCCGTGGAGGTCGGGGAAGTCAAAGGGTTCGTAACCAGGTTCTTTCTCTACTCCGTGCCCGGGCAGATTTTTTATAACCAGATCCGGAAGGAACTGCTCAAGGAGGTTGACGGGATCGTATTCGTGGCGGATTCGCAGTTGAAGATGAAGGAGGAAATCCTTCAGAGCTTCAAGAACCTGGAAGAGAACCTGGCCGAGGCCGGCAAGAGCCTGGCGGAAATCCCGCATGTGATCCAATACAACAAACGCGATATGCCGGAAATCCAGAGCCTGGAAGACCTCCATCGCCAGGTCAATAAATACAACGCCCCGTTCTTTGAAGCGGTGGCCACCCAGGGGACCGGCGTGCTTAACACCCTGACCACCATTTCCAAAATGGTGCTGAAAAAACTCCGCGAGCAGCCCCAGCTCTCGCAAAAAGCCGACATCGGCCCCAAAGAGGCCTACGGATTGAGCGACGAATTTGTGGTGATGAGCAGGGAAGAAGCGGAACGGACCAAGGCCGGGCCGGCTCGCGCCCCGGCTCCTCCGGCTGCGGCTCCTTCCCGACCCCAGGTTAGGGCACCGGTGGCTCCTCCGCCAAAACCCGCGACGCCCGCTCCGGCGCCGGTTGCTTCTGCTCCATCTGCTCCGCCCAGACCGGCGGCCCCGGTCAAAGCGCCTTTGCCGGCTCCTGCTCCGGCCGCTCCCCGACCGGCCCCCGCGCGAGCGGTGCAGACACCCCTGTCCGCGCCTTTGCCCCCTAATCCGCCCCAACCAGTTGCCACTCCTCCGGCCAATCCCGCGCCGGCCAATCCCGCGCCGGCGGAGTTGATCTTGGTGAAATGGGATCGGCCTCAATTGGTGGGGAAAAACACCCTGAGACTTCCGCTGGTGTTTGAGGACAAGAAAACCGGCAAAGCCTACGCCACCACCTTGACTATTGTGCTGGAAAATTTGCTGCCGAAATAATCAGGGATGCGGCTTTCATCCGTGGAGCGGTTGACAAAAGACGGAAAAGGTTTAGTATAATCCCAGCAAAATCAGGGGGTATTTAAATTGGCGCATATCAAATCGGCGAAAAAACGGGCTCGTCAAACAATAAAAATCACCGTTCATCATAAAGCGATTCGGACTTTTTTCCGCGATCAGGTCAAGCTCTGCCACCAAGCCATCGCAGGCGGGAACCTGGAACAGGCGCGGGCCGCCCTTAAAAAGGCCGGCTCCGCCATCGCCCGGGCCCGGAGCAAAGGCATCCTCCATAAAAACACCGCGTCCCGATATATCTCCCGCTTGAGCTTGGAGCTGAATAAGATGGCTGGCAAGGCCCAGGCTAAATCCGGCACAGTCTGAAAATCAGCCGCTCCATCACCGCCTCTTCTTCCAGCGAAGAGGATTTCAAGCTAAGCTCGGTTTGGTAGAATTCCTCGAACACCCGCTTCAGGTCTTTCTCTTGGAACCGTTCCGCCTGTTGCTGGTAGGGCGGGAAAAAATTGCGCGGGATCCGGAACCGCGCCATCACTTCACCGGTCATCTGCTCCGAGCCCAGGCTGGCCCGGAGTTCGAGCAGGATCCGGTAATGACGCTTGATCACCGAGAGCATCATCTCCCGGGGCTGCTTCTGCTCCAGCATCTTCCGATAAAGGGTCAGGCTCCGCTCGATATCCTTTTTGCCCAGAGACTCCGCCAGCTCGAAAATATTCTGGGGCCGGCTCCCGATCACCAGGTCGCTCACCAGCTCCGCGCTGATCAGTTTCACTTCCCCCAGGTATAAGCAAATCTTTTCCATCTCCAAATAAATCCGCCCCGGCTCCGGCCCGATCGCGTTCAGGAGCAACTGCTCGGC
>CAIYYW010000247.1 GCA_903930515.1 uncultured delta proteobacterium
ACCCTCTGGCCCGTGATCAAGATCGGGAGCCGGATGAAAAAATACACCAAGCGCGGTTTGAAGCAGGCCGCTTATATCAATGTCCAGATGCAGGAAAGCTATTCCGGGGCCAGGATCGTCAAGGCCTTCACCCAAGAGGACGAGGAAACCAAACGCTACCGGAGCAAGATGATGAAGATGTTGGGAATCCAATTGAAATACGCCCGTTCCAAATACTTGCAGGGGCCGATCACTAATTCCATCTCCGTGCTCGGGGTGTCCGTGGTGCTGGGGCTGGCCATCTGGTGGGCCTTTCAAAATGTGATCACCCCGGTCTGGGACGGATGGCCCCTGGTCTTCGCCGGAATCCCGGTGCAACAAACCTCCGAGCTTCTGCCCCGGATTTCCGAAGCCAACTTCTTCGCCTTTTTCGCCGCCCTGGGCCTGATGATCGTGCCGATCCGGGACCTGGCCCGGGTCCAGGGAAATTTCCAGACCACCTTCGGCGCCATTGAGCGGACCATTGAAGTGTTTGAGAAAGAGCCCACGGTCAAGGAAACCCCCGGCGCCATCCAGATGCCTTTGATGAGCAGGGAAATCAGCTACCAGAATGTTCATTTCAAATACGAAGATCAGTGGGTGCTCAAGGATTTCAACCTGGTCGCTAAAAAAGGAGAACTGATCGCCCTGGTCGGCGCGAGCGGGTCCGGCAAGACCACGGTGGCGAACCTTTTGCCCCGGTTCTATGAATGTAACCAGGGGAAAATCACCATTGACGATATTGACATCAAAGATGTCACCTTCCAGAGCCTCCGCCGACAGATCGGGATCGTGACCCAGGAAACCTTCCTGTTCAACGACACGGTTGAGATCAATATCAGATACGGCTCTCCGGAGCGGACCCTGGAGGAAATTATTGAAGCGGCCAAGGCCGCGAACGCCCACGCTTTTATTATGGGGCTGCCCCAGGGGTATCAGACCGTGATCGGAGAGCGCGGAGTCAGGCTCTCCGGCGGGGAGCGACAGCGGATCGCGATCGCCCGCGCGCTTTTGAAGAACCAGCCGATCCTGCTCTTGGACGAGGCCACCAGTTCGCTTGACACCGAATCCGAGCGCGAGGTGCAGAGGGCTTTGGACATCCTGATGAAAAACCGGACCACCATCGCCATCGCCCACCGCCTGTCCACCATCAGGAACGCCGACCGGATTATGGTGCTCAAGAACGGCGAGGTGGTAGAGCAGGGAACCCACGACCAGTTGATCCAGCACGACGGCCTGTACCGCAAGCTCTACGAAATGCAGTTCCTGATTGACAAGAACCCCGAGCTTAGGCAGGTCATCGCCGAAGAAGCCCCGAAAGAAAAAAAATGACCCGATTCCAAGACCGGCTCCTGGATCCCGCCCCCGGGATGCTTGGAGAACTGATCCGGTTCCCGCTCTCCGCGTTTTCCCTGCCCTACCTCGGCCTGGTCCGGCTCAGGATCCTGGCCTATCGGCGGGGATGGCTCAAGAGCCTTCACTTAAATCTCCCGGTGATCTCGATCGGAAACCTCACCCTGGGCGGAACCGGCAAAACCCCCATCGCAATCTGGCTCGCGGAAAAACTCGCCTCTAATGGGATCAGGCCCGCGGTCAGCATCCGGGGATACCGCTCCCGCTCCGAAAATAAATTGACCGTCCTGACCGGCGAATCCGGAACCGCGGATCCAGGTTTGGTCGGGGACGAAGCAGCCTTGATCGCGCAAAGGCTTAAATCCATCCCCGTCCTGGTCGGAAAAGACCGGGGTCGGTCCGGAGCCAAAGCCCGGGAACTCGGCGCCCAGGTCCTGATCCTGGACGACGGGTTCCAGCATCTTAAGCTCGGGAGGAACCTGGACCTGGTGTTGGTTGACGGAAGAAATTCACCCGCCAAGGAAAGAATGTTCCCGCGCGGGAAACTGCGCGAGCCTGTCTCCAGCCTTCGCAGGGCCGACCTGATCATCATCACCCGCGCCCAAGATTCAATCGAGCGACTGGAACGGGAGCTGAAAAGTTTCCAGCCCGACTCGTCTGTGTTCAAGATGCGCTACCGCGTAATTGAGGATGATAAAATTTCCGGCAAAAATGTTTTCGCCTTTGCCGGGATCGCGGACCCGGAGCAATTTTTTGAGCTGGCCCAAAGCCTTCCGGTTACCTTGGCTGGCAAAAAGGCTTTTTCCGATCATCATTATTATCAGGACTTTGAGTTGAAGGGTCTGGCCGAGGAGGCGAAGAAAAATAACGCAGAACTGCTCCTGACCACCGAGAAGGATTTGGTCCGGATCCGTAATTTTAAAACCGAAATTCCGATCCGGGCCTTGAAAGTTGAGCCGGACTTTTTCGGGGATGAGGATAAAATTATGCGGCTGGTGATCAATAAATTAAAAGAATGGAAAAATGCTGAAAGCGCTTAACTATCTGGTTTACCTGATCTTCCGGGCAATCTGGCTCTGGGCAAAAATCCTGCCGATGTCCCTCGGGTTCGGTATGGCTTGGGTCGCCGGGAATCTCGTTTACTATATTTTGCCCGGCCGGAGGAAGATCGCGCTCCGGAACCTGGAAATCGCTTTTGGCGCGGAAAAATCGGAAGATGAGCGGAAGCGGATCTGCCGGAGGTCCTTTATCAACCTCTGCTATTCCGGCGCGGAATTTCTCTTTATGGACCGG
>CAIYYW010000248.1 GCA_903930515.1 uncultured delta proteobacterium
AGGGCGTCGTAGGCTTTTTGGACTCGGTCCCAGTTTTCCTCTCGGTCCAAGGCCCAGAACCTTCCCATCACGGTGACCAGTTTTCCCAAACCCAGGTTGGCGCAATAATTTTCCAGCTCGCTGATGTAATGGGCGCCGGCTTCGGGCCGCTCTCCTCTCCGGCCGAGCAGGGAATGGAGATAGACTTCCCGGCAGTCCTTAAGCTTGAGCAGTTCGAGCAGGGCGTAAAGATGTTTCAGGCTTCCGTGCGAGCTGTAGAAGCTGACGATCCCGAGCAGGTGGATGGGGACCTTTTTTCTTTGGGCGCGGCTGATGGTTTTCAGCAAAATTTCATTTTTGAAAAACGATCCATCCTCCAGGGACCGGTCAATTTTGACCCGGTCGGAATAAATTTTTCTGCCCGCGCCGAGATGGAGATGACCGGCCTCGGAATTACCGACCGCCTTTTCCGGCATCCCGACCGCGAGTCCGGCGGCCTGGAGCAGGGAATGGGGATATTCTTTCCAGAGCCGGTTGAAATGGGCCGGGTCGGCCTTAAGGATCAGGTTCCCGAATTCCTCTTCCCGAAATCCCCAGCCGTCGGCGATGATCAAAAGGATCCGATCGGAGCGCGCGTCTTTCGGCTCGAGCAAATTTTTCCCGGTCATTTCTTCGGGCGGTTCCAGGCCGATCAGGTTCAAGATGGTTGGAGCCAGGTCGGATAGATCGCCGTCCCGCAAATGGACGCCTTGGGCCTTGAGCCGATCGTCAATCAGGATCAGCGGGACCGGGCTCGAGGTATGTCCGGTGTCAATGGCGCCGTCCAGGTAGAGCCATTTTTCCACGGTGCCGTGGTCCGCGGTCAGGAAGGAGCTGACCCCGATTTTTTTCGCGGCCTCGGTCAGGCGGTTGATCTGCTCGTCCACGCACCGCACCGCAGTCAGGATCGCGGCTTCATTTTCAATGTGTCCGACCACATCCACATTGGCGAAATTGACGATCACGATTTTATAGTCCGGGTCCTGGAGTTTGGAGACGGCCTGATCCGCGACTTGCTTCGCGCTCAACTCCGGCGTCTGCGAATAATCCAATACCCGCGGGGATTCCACGACCAGCCGCTCTTCCCCCGGGAAAAGCTCGGTCCGTTTCCCGTTCAGGAAGTAGCCGAGGTGCACCGCTTTTTCGCTTTCGCATATTTTCAGGACTTTGAACCCGGCCCTGCTGAGCGCTTCGACCAGGGTGTTTTTCAATCTCTCTTCGGGCGGAAACGCGACCTCCACTTTCAGGCCGGGATGATATTCAATCATCGTGACCATTTCCGCGGGTCCGGCTGTGGGGAAATGGGGGAAATCTTTTTCAGTCAGCGCCTGGCTCAGTTCCACCTCGCGCTCCCCGCGCAGGTCATAGAAGATCACCAGGTCAGAGGGATGGATCCTGCCCGCAGGGGTGCCTGCCGGATCCAGCCGGACCAGCGGAGAAAGCGCTTCGTCTTCCTCCCCGGCCTGGTATCGGGCCTTGACCGAGAGCGACATCGCGGAAATTTTTTTCTCGGTCATTCCGGCATCCTGGCGATCATTGCGGCTTTTGAGGGAAACGGCGGAATTTCCGGAAAACCTGGTTGATCAGTTTGGGGTCTTGGGAATGAGCAGTCACGATCACGCCGACGAAGAATTCGTTGGCTTCCGCGAATTTGTCCAGGGAAAAGCCCAGGAGTTTTTCCGAGTCCTGATCGAGCTTATTGGTATCCGCGAAGGAATCCACCAGCCAGTCAATATTGATCCAAGGCTCATCGTTTTCAATGTAGATGTCAGCATTGAAAACAGTATAATTGGAATTGTCCGGAAGGGTCCAGAGTTGAGGAACTCCCGAAGGCAGATAGTCGGTTTTGACCTGGGACATTTCCTGGGCGACCTTGAGGGAAACGAATTCCGTCACATTCGGGCTGTAGTCGGAGAGCAGGAACGCGATTTTGTAATACAACAGGGCCAGCCGCGGATGGTTCTGCTCCCGGGCCTGGCGCGCCAGATTGATGAATTCGTCCACATTCTTGTGCTTCAGGGTTTCCAAACCCGGGACGATTGAGAACAGTTTCCAACTCCCGCCTTCCTTGAGCAATTCCACAAAAATATGCGCGCCCTCCTGTCCGGCCATGGAGCCGTAAATCAACGCGGCGAGTTCGCGGTTGGCCGGGGCCTGATAAAGATCATTAACATTTTCCATCTCCAGGCTGCAGGGGATATTGACCACCGGGAATTTTTTGCCCGCCTTGCTGGTCAAATAGTAAGCCTCGCTTAGGCGCGAGAATTCCAGGCTGGACAGGTTATTGATGGTCCCTTGCAGGACCAGTTTGAACTGCTCGCGGGTTTGAGCTTTTCTCAGGTCCTCGCCCGCGGCGTCATAAATTTTGTCAAACTCCTGGTTCTCCAGGGCGGCGATCAGGTTGTCTCCGATTTGCCGGGCCGAATCCAGGGTCTCGGGTGGCATCTGGTTGCCGTTCTGGCATTTGGTCTTGGGCTGGCGCGAGCAGGCGATCACGGCCAGAGATACGCATAAAGCCGGAATTAAAAACCTTTTCATTCCCATCCTCCGCTAAAAATTTCCTAACCCTGGTTCCTATCCTACTAAAACCGTTGCCGCTGTCAAATTATTTGGAAAATGCGGGTCAGTCCGGGGGTCGGATTTTTCAACTGATGAAATTATGATGGGCGCCGCAATTGGCGCAGTCGGACCCCTTGAGGTTGATGGCCTGGACGGAGTATCCGTTCCGCTTGACCAGAGTGGCGCCGCATTTGAAGCAGAGGGAATCCTGTCCGCGGTCGGAGCAGACATTTCCGAGGTAAACCCATCTGAGCTTTCCCTGGCTGAGTTCAAAGGCTTTTTCCATACGCTCCATCGGGGTGGGCGGGTTGTTCATTTTGTAGATCGGATGATAGCGGGAGAAATGAAGGGGCATCTCGGGGTTGACCTGGGCGACCCATTCAATCAAATCCCGAAGGTCCTGATCGGAGTCATTAAGCCCGGTCACGATCAGGTTGGTGAGCTCGACCAGACAGGATTTCTGCGCGGTCTCAATGCTTTTAAGCACCGGCTCGATCCGGGCCTTGCAATATTTTTTATAGAAGTCGTCGCGGATGGATTTGAGGTCAATATTCATTGCGTCTATGTAAGGGAGCAGTTCGGAAAAGGGATCGGGGTTGTAGTAGCCGTTGGTGACCAGGACATTTTTCAGGCCGGCCTTTTTTGCCAGGACCGCGGTGTCAAGCACGAATTCAAAGCTGATGTAAGGCTCGTTGTAGGTGTAGGCGACACCAATCGAGCGGGAAGATCGCGCGGATTCGATCAACTGTTCCGGCTCCACTTGTTCGGTCGGGACCAGGGCTTCCACCAGATGATAGTTCTGGCAGAACAAACATCCGAAGCTGCAGCCGACCGTGCCGACCGAGAGGATTTGCGACCCGGGATAATAATGATAGAGCGGCTTCTTTTCA
>CAIYYW010000249.1 GCA_903930515.1 uncultured delta proteobacterium
CAGGATATTCTTCTGCATATTGTAACCGGCCAGGCAGAACATCACGATCCTGCCGGGATTGATCTCCCGCCACTTCTGCTCCAGCTTCTTCGCCAGCTTGGCCACCTTCGGGAACAGGCCCATCCGGTAATAAACCTCGCCGCAGCAAAGACCCGGCTCGCTCACGATCTTTGCTCCTTTGAAAATCGGGCTTTCAAACAGGTAAGGAAAAACCTGGCCGTTGCAGCCGACAAAAATGACCTCCTGCCCGCTAAGGTCCGAATGCGCGTTCCGCTCCCATTCCTCAACCAGTTTTTTTTCTTCCCGGCTGTAATCCTGCCTGGCGAAATGCATAAAATTTCCCTCTTCCACCGGCAAAGAACCCATCGCCCGGATCGGGATGCCCTTTTTCTGATAGCGCTCAAACCAGCGGTACAGGATCAAGCCGTAAGGATGGCACTGGTTCGGGCAAAAGCGGTCGCAGGAAAAACAACTCTTGCAAAGCTCCAATACCTCGCTCGGCTCTCCCCGGAGCAACTTTTGCTTTTCCAATTTGGCTTTTTCCTCCGGATACCCCAACACCGGACATTCGCTCAGGCATTTGCCGCATAGCCGGCACCGGTCCAGCTCAAAAAATTCCTTCAGCTCAAATTGCATAATTCAGAGTCTAGCTTGAATTCCCTTAAAATTCAAAGATTTTTCCCAAAATTTTTAATTCCAGCCATCGCACTTATAATAATGATGATGCCCGGATATTCGGTCACCATCGCCCGCTGCCATGCTTATTCTTTGCTTCCGGAAGCTTTTGCTCAGCTTGCCCAAAGCGAGACTCTGAAGGATTTTGCCGGAAAGGTTTGCGGGAAACCGGCCGATTCTCAACAGCCGGCTAATTCTCAACCGCCCGAAATGCACTTCCTGCCGCAATTGCCTGGAGGCCTGCCCGAACTCGGCGATGTTATGGAAGGACGATCATCCGGAGATCAACCAGGAGAAATGCATCCGCTGTTTTTGCTGTTATGAGCTTTGTCCGGAGGGCGCCTGGGAGATGGCGGGATTTTTGAAAAGGTTGAGAGGAAACCGGGTATGAATTTCCGGCAAGAAGGCGTAAACTATAATTATGGAAACCTGTGAAGACAATTGGGGAGGCCGGGGATGGAAAAAATGCTGAGTCTGGAAAAAGCCAGGGAATTGACGCTGGCGCAAATCCAGCCGCTTTCTTCCGAGACCATTGAAATCCACCGGGCGCTGAACCGAATCCTGGCCCAGGATACCCCCTCGTTCGTGAGCCTGCCTTCCGCCCGGATCAGCTTCCGCGACGGATTCGCCCTTAACAGCCGGGATTCCGCCGCGGGCCAAAAATTGAAACTGTCCACGCCCATTTTTGCCGGAAACCCCAGGACCGAGCCGATGGCTCGCGGGGAAGCGGCCTGGATCGCGACCGGGGCGATGGTTCCGGACGGAGCGGACGCGGTGCTTGAGGAAGAGTTGGTGACCAGGCTGGAAGACGCGATTGAACTTTCCCGGCCGGCCGCTCCTGGGATGAATATCCGGGAAGAGGGAGAGGAGTTTAAAAAGGGGGAGCTTTTGCTCGGGAAAGGCGCCCTGCTATCAAGCCGCGAGATAGTTTTGCTGATTGCCGGGGGATATTTTGAAGTGGAAGTGATCCGCCGGCCCAGGCTCTGGGTGGTGGCGGTCGGAGACGAGCTCCGGCATCCCGGGACCGTGGCCCGGGCAGGCCAGACATATCCCAGCGGGGGCTGGCTGGCCGGAATCCTGAGCGAGGAACTGGGATGCAGCCTGGGCCGGGTGATCCTGGCCGAGGATGATTCGGAGGCCTTGCTGGAGGCGATCCCGGACCCGGCCGAGGCGGACCTGGTGCTCACGGTCGGAGGCACCGGGTTCGGCCGCAGGGATATTATCGGGGAAAGCCTGCGCCAACTGGGCGCTGAAATAATCTTCCAGGGCGTGAAAATACGGCCCGGCCATTCCCTGATCTTTTCCAAAAAAGAACAACAGGCGATCTTTTCTTTGCCCGGAATGATCAGCGCCGCGGAAATCGGGTTCCAGCTCCTGGTCCGGCCGGCGATCCTGAAGTTGCAGGCAAAGCCGGCCCGGGATTTGGAAATGGCGCTGGTGAAAACCGGCCAGGACCTGGAATCGCTCAAGGACCAGCTTCATATTTTAAGGGGCAAGCTGGAGCGGAGGGGAGATCAACTCTGGGTGGAGCCGCTCCGTAGAAAAAACTGTCATTCTGAAATCGCGGAGGCCGACGGATACATTATCATTGAAGAAAACCGGGGGCCGATCAAGGCCGGAGATCCCGTCAACTTTATCATCCACCCGCACCGGCTCCGGAACTTTTTCCCGAAACCCTGAATCAAGTCTTGCCGGGATCAAAGGAGGGAAAATCATGCGCTGGATCAAACCGCTCATCCTGACCTGTTCCTTTCTGGCCCTGAGTTCCGGCCCGGGCTGTCCCCGGGAAAGCAATTCAACCGCGGGCGGAAAAAAAGAAGGCGCGGAAATGGCTCAACCAAAACCGGAAGACGATTTTGCCCGGAAGCGCGGGGAAATGGTCAGGAGCCAGATCGAGGCCAGGGGCGTCAAAGACCCGCTGGCGCTGGGGGCGATGCGCAAAGTGCCGCGCCACCTGTTTGTCGCGGAAAAATATTGGAGCGAGGCCTATGATGATCATCCGCTCCCGATCGGCTCCGGCCAGACCATCAGCCAGCCTTATATCGTGGCCCTGATGACCGAGCAGCTTGCCCTGAAAGGCGGCGACAAGGTCCTGGAGATCGGCACCGGATCCGGGTACCAGGCCGCGGCGCTCGCGGAGATCGCGGGGGAAGTCTATACCATTGAAATCATCTGCCCGCTCGCGGATGCCGCCAAGGAGCGTTTGCAACAGATGGGCTATATAAATATCTCGGTCAAATGCGGGGACGGATATCGCGGCTGGCCCGAGCAGGCTCCCTTTGACGCCATCATCGTGACCGCGGCGCCTGATAAAATCCCGCAGCCCCTGCTCGACCAGCTTAAGCCGGGAGGGAGGATGGTCATCCCGGTCGGAGGGTTGCATCAGGAGCTGATCCTGATCCGGAAAAAAACCGACGGAACCATTGAGCAACAGAGCGTGATCCCGGTCCGGTTCGTCCCGATGACCGGGGAGGCGGAAAAATAAATTGGGGTCAGGGCTAAAGTTTAAAGTTAACTAATATTGGTATTTTTAAGACGCCCCTCTGATTCCGAACATAATAAATTTCACCAAAGTCCGCGCGAGCTGGTCCAGGTCGGTGATTTCTCCGCGCGCCCATTGATAGATGGCTTCCTTGAGCATCCCGACGATGAACCTGGCCACCAGGTAGGGATCGGCCTTGCGGGCCTTTCCCAGGGCCTGGGCCCGGGCCACATATCCGCAGAAGATGTCGGCCATGGTTTTATAAAAATGTTCCACCTGCCCGGCGAACCCCTTGTCAATGCCGATCGCCTCCTTCATCACCAGGGTGATGAAGTCCACCGAATTTTTGTGGCTGAGCAGGAGCCGGAGCGAATGGAGCAGGGCGTTTTCCAATTGCTTTTCATTCATCCCCGCGGTGAGTTCCAGGCTGGGCAGGGTCCGGTAGATATAGGAAAAATTGGTATTGAGCAATTGCTGGAAGATGTCGCGCTTGTTATGGAAATAAAGATAAAAGGTTCCACGCGCAACCCCGGCCCGGCGGATGATGCCGGCGACCGAGGTGGAATAATAGCCGCGTTCGGCAAAGAGCCGGAGCGCGCATTCCAGGAGCTGGTCCTTGCGCTCTTCCTTTTTCATTCAGCAGGCTCCGCAATCCCTGCATCCGGGCCGGCAATCCGGGCTGGTTTTTCCGGCCAGGGCGCGTTGATACTCTTCCCATAAATATGAGCGGGTCACTCCGGGGTCCAGGAAATCCCAGGGCAATATTTCATCCTCTTCCCTTGCCCGCAAATAAGTACTGACCAGTTGCCCTGATTTCAAAACCTCCGCGACCTTGATCTGATCAAAGGCCATTTTCTCCAGAATCCCCCCAAGCCCGCGATCTCCTCGGGAAAGGATTCCCTGCCAGAGGGCCTCGCGGCTGGAATCGGTCCTCAACTCAAAACCATCCTGGGCTTTGAGCGCGGTCCTCAGCCGTTTGGTTTTCCGCTCCAAATCCTCCGGGCCGGCCATTTCCAGCCATTGGAACGGGGTCCAGGCCTTGGGCACAAAGGCGTTCACCCCGACCTCTACCACTCCGGGATATTTCTTACGGCCTGCTCCCATGGCCAGCCCGGCCTGGATCCTCCGGGCCGAGACCGCGATTTCCTCCACATCCAATTCGGTCTCGCCGGGGAACCCGATCTGGTAATAGAGCTTGATCCTGGGGAATTGATACGATCCCACCATCTTCATCACCCGGAGAATTTTTTCCTCATCCGCGCGCTTGTTCAAAAATCGCCGTATTTTTCCCGAGCCGGTTTCCGGCGCAAAAGTCAGGGTCTGGCTCCCGCTCCGCTCAAGCAACTCCACCATCCGCTCTCCCAGGGCGGAGATGCGGAGGCTGGACACGGAAAAGGGAATCCGCTCCCGGTCAAGTAATTCCAGCAGGGCATCCATCCCGGTCCAGTCCGACACCAGCGGCGCGATCAAGCCGAGCTTGGGCCGGAAGGGTCGGATTTTTTCGATCGCCCGGATCACCTCCCGGTATCCGGCCTCGCGGGTGGGCCGGGAAAGAAATCCTTCCAGACAAAACCGGCAGCCGCGCTTGCATCCCCTCATCAATTCAATCAGGCCCAGATCGGAAAATTCCATCTCCTTTGAAAAAATCACCTGGTGCGCGGGCAGGTCTTTCTGCTCCGCGTTGGCGCGAACGATCTTGGGTTTCCGGTTCCCGTTTCCCCCCCCCATTCCTTTTCCCTCAGCTTCCCCCTGGCGCGTGTGTGGCAAATAGATATTTTGAAAACCCTCCAACCGGGCGCGAATTTGTTCCGGGCCGGGGTTGGGGCCGAGTTCAAGCAGGGCTTGGCCGAGCGGTTCCATCACCGGCTCCGCGTCTCCGATCACGATCAGGTCGAAGAATTCCGAGATCGGCTCCGGGTTGGCGCTGACGCAGATTCCCCCTGCGATCAGCAGGGGGAAAGACGATTTTTTGCCGGCAGTTTTTCTTCGCTCCGAAGACCGGAGGGGTATTTTGGAAAAACGG
>CAIYYW010000250.1 GCA_903930515.1 uncultured delta proteobacterium
ATATAGTTGATCAAAGGGTATTTTCAGTAAAAATTTTCCCAGATCATAATGCGCCCGGGGAGCGGCCTCTCCCAACTCCTTCATCTCTCCCAGGATCAGGATTCCTTTGCCCGGGACCCATCTGCGGTATTCGGCGAAAGCCTTGAGCGACTGCTGGAAGGAAACAGGATTGGCGTTGTAGCTTTCATCCAGCATCCAGAACCCATCGGAGTTCGGCGCGAAAAATCCCCTTCCCGGCGTGGGCCTGAATTCCTCGAGCGCCCCGAGGATTTTCTTCGTTATGATCCCGAGTTCTTTCCCGACCGCGACCGCGGCCAAGGCGTCTTCCGCCAGGTGTTCTCCCAGGCGGTGGAGTTCCACCAGGGCGGTCCCGGATTTGGAGCCGGAGATTTTCACCTGGAATTCCTGGACCAGGAAATTATTTTTATTGAAAACCCGGATCCGGTTCGCGCGCACGGTCATCTCCGCTCCCCGGAATTCCGGGGCCCGGAGTCCGAACCCGATTTTCCTTCCGGCAAATCCCATCGCAATCCGGCACAGCCTGGGGTCGGCAAGGTTGAAAATGAAAACGCCGCCCCGTCCCAGTCCGGACACCAGCGCCCGCTTTTCCCGCTCCACCCCGTCCAGATCAATAAATCCTTCCAAATGGGCCGGGGCGATCCTGGTGATCACGCCCAAGTCGGGCTGGGATATTTCCGCGAGCCTGGCGATTTCTCCGGGACGGTTGCTGGCCAACTCCAGGACAACGACTTGGGCGTCTTCCGGAATGGCAAAGATGGTGAGCGGCACTCCGATCAGGTTGTTGAAATTGCCCTCGGCCTGGTGGACCAGGAACCTTTTCCGAAGCGTCAGCGTAATCATTTCCTTGGTGGTGGTTTTGCCCACGCTCCCGGTGATCGCGACCACCTTGATCCCGAGTTTCGCCCGGTGATAGCGGGCCAATTCCCCCAGCGCGAACAGGGTATCCGGGACTTCCACCACCCCGAAGCTTTTGGGAAGAGCGGATTGAAACCCTTCCCTCACCACCGCGGCGCGCGCGCCCTGCTTTGCGGCTTGCAAAACAAACTTATGTCCGTCATATTTTTCTCCGATCAGGGCGAAGAAAATCCGGCCTTGCTCTATCTTGCGGGAATCGGTGGTCACTCCTTGGAGGGAAAGGGAGGGATTTCCCTGCGCGATCCTCCCTCCGATCACCGCGGCCAGTTCTTTGAGATTGATCTTCATTTTCAGATGCTCCGCCCCAAAATCCTTCTCGCTTCTTCCCGGTCGTCAAGATGATTTTTTTTTGCCCCGATAATTTGATAGTCCTCGTGGCCCTTGCCGGCGATCAGGACGCAGTCTCCTTCGCGGGCGAGGCTGAGGGATATTTCAATGGCGCGTTTCCGGTCCGGCTCAATCAGGTATCCGTTCTGCGAGGGGTCTTTCCCGGATATTTTTTTGATCCCGGTTTTGCCGATCCCGGCTTCAATCTCGGAGATGATCAAGAGCGGGTCTTCGGTCCGGGGATTGTCGCTGGTGACGATTAAAATATCCGCGTCTTTTGCGCCGATCTCCCCCATTTTCGGCCGCTTGGTCCGGTCCCGGTCCCCTCCGCATCCGAACAACAGGATCAGCCTTTTGATCCCCAAAGTCTTTACGGTCAAGATCGCCTTTTCCAGCGCGTCCGGCGTATGCGCGTAATCCACCAGGACCAAAAATCCCCGGTCATTCCCCACCCGCTCCAGCCGGCCCGGAACCGCGTTGATATTTTTTACGCCCTGCGCGATCCGCTCCGGCTTGGTTCCCAACTCAAGCAAGGCCGCGGCGGCTGAGAGGATATTGCAGGCATTGACCTTTCCCAGGAGATTGCTGGACAGGATCAGTTCGCCCGCGGGATAGGTGATTTTCAATTTCAGACCGGCCCAGTTGTTCTCCAGGATTTCCGCGCGGTAATCCGCGGAGATATTTTCCAGGCCGTAGCTGACTTTTTTCTCCGGCGCCATTTTAAAAAGCCTCTGCCCATAAGGGTCGTCCAGGTTGATCACTGAGACCGGAGGGTCCTGATTTTTCCGGTCCAGCCAATTGCCGGGAAGGACTTCGGTGAAGAGCCGGGCTTTGGCGCGGAAATAATTTTCCATATCCTTGTGATAGTCCAGGTGCTCGGGG
>CAIYYW010000251.1 GCA_903930515.1 uncultured delta proteobacterium
CGCTAAATTTACTGACGAGAAGATGCCTGGAGTAGAGGACATTCAGGATGTTGTTGAGAAGGTGCTGATTGAGAACGGGCATGCGAGAACCGCGAAGAGCTACATTTTGTACCGGCAGAAGAGGGCAATTTTGCGCGAGATAAAGGCCGAGCTTCTGAACTCGCCGGTTGATGATGTTGATTCGAGGCTGAGCGTGAACGCCATCAAGGTGTTGGAGAGGAGATACCTGCTGAAGGACAGGAATGGGATGATTGTGGAGACGCCCAAGCAGATGTTCAGGAGGGTCGCTCAGGCAATTGCGCTCGCGGACATCTTCTATGACAGGCAGGTGGATTTGAAGAAGACCGAGGAGGAGTTCTATCAGACGATGGTGAACCTGGACTTCATGCCCAATTCGCCGACCCTGATGAACGCGGGGAGAATTTTAGGGCAGCTTTCAGCCTGCTTCGTGCTGCCGGTGGAAGACAGCCTGGATAGCATCTTTGAAGCGGTCAAATACACCGCCCTGATCCACAAGTCCGGGGGAGGCACCGGGTTCAGCTTCTCAAGGCTCCGTCCCAAAAACGATGTTGTTCATTCAACCAAGGGCGTGGCGAGCGGCCCGATTTCTTTTATGAAGGTGTTTGACGCGGCCACCGAGGAGATCAAGCAGGGCGGCACCAGACGGGGCGCCAATATGGGGATCCTCCGGGTGGACCATCCGGACATCAAGGCCTTTGTCAAGGCCAAGGACGACCAGAAGGTTTTGCGCAATTTCAATATCTCGGTGGCGCTGACCGAAGATTTTATGAAAGCGGTCAAGGACGACCGGACTTTCCAGACCCATACCCCGCGGGGAAAGAAGCCGGTGGAAACCCTCCGTGCCCGCGAGCTTTTTGACCTGATCGTGGAACAGTCCTGGAAGAACGGCGAGCCCGGGATCGTCTTCATTGACCGGATCAACCGCGACAACCCCACCCCCGCGGTCGGCGAGATTGAATCCACCAACCCCTGCGGGGAACAGCCGCTCCTGGCCTACGAGTCCTGCAACCTCGGCTCCATCAACCTGTCCAAAGTCCGCAAGGACAGCGCCATTGATTGGGACAAGCTCCGCCGGATCACCCAGGGCGCGGTGCATTTCCTGGATAATGTCATTGACGCCAACCGCTACCCGATCCCGCAGATAGAAAAAATGACCAAGTCCAACCGCAAAATCGGATTGGGAGTGATGGGCTTCGCCGACCTGTTGATCCAACTCGGAATCCCTTATGACTCCGAAGAGGCGCTTACCCTCGGAGAAAAATTGATCGCCTTCATCCAGGACGAGGGAAGGAAAGCCAGCGCCCAACTCGCGGCGGAGCGCGGCCCCTTTCCCAATTTTGAAGGATCAACCTACCAGAAGAGGGGAATGCCCTTGCTCCGGAACGCCACCATCACCACCATCGCCCCGACCGGGACCATCTCCATCATCTCCAGCTGTTCCTCCGGAATAGAGCCGATCTTCGCCATCGCCTACATCCGGAATGTGATGGACCAGGACGAGCTGGCCGAGGGCAACCCCTATTTTGAAAAAATAGGCAGGGAGCGCGGATTTTATTCCAAAGAGCTGATGCTGAAGATCGCCAAGCACGGTCATTTGAAAGATCTTGCCGAAGTCCCCGACGACGTGAAAAAGGTTTTCCGGACCGCCCACGAGATCAGCCCGGAATGGCATCTCCGGATGCAGGCCGCGTTCCAGAAATACACCGACAACGCCGTGAGCAAGACGGTGAACTTCCCGGAAAACGCGACCAAAGAAGAAATCGGCAAGGCCTATATCCTGGCCTACGAACTAGACTGCAAGGGCGTAACCGTGTATCGCTACGGGTCCCGCTCCGAGCAGGTGTTGAACATAGGCGAGGTGAACCGGGAGCAGAAGGAAAAGCAGATGGAGGAAGCCGCCAAGGAGCACCGGCTGGAGCCCCAGCCCAGGCCGGAAGTGATCTGGGGCCTGACCAGAAAAATGCCCACCGGTTGCGGAACCCTCTATGTGACCGTGAATATGGACGAGGAGCGGCATCTGTTCGAAGTATTCACCAATATGGGAAAAGCCGGCGGCTGCTCCGCATCGCAGGCCGAGGCCATCAGCCGACTGATCTCGCTCGCGCTCCGGGCCGGGATCAAGTCCGAGGAGATCGTCAAGCAGATCAAGGGCATCCGCTGTCCGATGATGACCTGGTGGAAGGGGGACAAAATACTCTCATGCGCCGACGCGATCGGAAAAGCCATTGAGCTTTTTCCCAGTTATCCCAGTGACGGCAGCAAGCCCTTCCCGGCTCCGGAACCTCAATCGGCCGAGCTTGTGGAAGAGCAAAAGGCCCAGGTCCAGTTCAACTCCACCCCCGGAATGACCATCAGCAATTGCCCGGAATGCGGCGGAACCATTGAATACAAGGAAGGATGCCTGACCTGCCCGCTCTGCGGATTCACCAAGTGCTTGTGAGCAATTGACCGTGACGGTGGAGCAGGCTTGCGGAGAAACCTTTCCCCGCCCTCAAACCCGATACCGCTTGATCGTATCCGACCATTGCTTCCGTCCCTTCAGGATCAATTCCGCAACCTCGCGAACCGCGCCCTTCCCGCCCGAGGCCCGGCAGATATAATCGCTCACATTCCTCACCTCATCCACCGCATCCGCGGGACAGGCGCAAAAGCCGGCCCGTTCCAAGATCGGCAGATCGTGGAGATCGTCTCCGATATAGGCGATCTCCTCCGGCTGATACCCGAATTGATCCAAAAAATGCTCAAACGCCGCCAGCTTGTCCAGCGCCCCCAGGACCACCTTCTCAATCCCCAATTCTTTCGCGCGAGCCAATACCGGCGCGCTCTCCCTTCCCGAAATGATCGCAACCTCCAGCCCGGCCCGCTGAAGCCACTTGATCGCGGCCCCGTCCCGGACATTAAACGACTTCAACTCCTGACCCGCAAAATCATAAATAATCGTCCCGTCCGTCATCACCCCGTCCACATCCAGGATCATCACCCTGATCTTTTGCAGTTTCCGATTTAATCCCTCGCTTCCCATCCCACATCTCTTACCATATTCCGAGAAATTATGGAAATCATAGGGGGGCGATATATTTGGCGAGATCTATAAAGTTGCCACCGATTTCTTGGGACACGCAATAGTGACAGTCAATGGAATGAACAGGAAGCGAGGGAAGGAAAGGCGCGCAGGGTAGTCGCAAGCCAGGGTCCCGCCTCGGGCTGGATTGCCCTGTTCTATTTCGGTGCGGCTCTAGCGGGCAAGCCGCGCCCTGACTAAGCCCAAACCGGGTGCGATCCAGCTTGCCGACACTTTGCTCACCCTATTGAATTCACGGCCCAAATCCGATCACATCTACCGGAACATTGCTATGGTAATTTGTCCCATTCCCAACTTGACCAGCATTATTCCACCCCCAGCATTTTACTCCGCCGCTTACAGTCAGGGCACAGGTATGCAAGTAACCCGCGGAGATGTCGCTTATTCCGGAAGCCA
>CAIYYW010000252.1 GCA_903930515.1 uncultured delta proteobacterium
CCGGAGGTGATTCCGAGATATTTTTTCAATTGCACATAGGCCAGGGTGTTGATCCCGGTGGACCTCATCCCGCCGAAATCAATGGGCAATCTGTCCGGCTCCCGGTGGCTGATCGCGGCCAGGATCCGTTCGCGCGAAGTCATTGGTTTTGGGGAACTCATCCGGGTTCCTTTTCCGGTTTTGCCGGAAGGTTCGGCCACCAGACCGAAAACAAGATTACGGTCAGGATCGCGAGCGCGATTCCTCCGATCAGGGCCTGGCGCGTCCGTCCCATAACCAGGAGCACCGGGACGGTGTATAAAATCACCAGCCAGGGCACGGCCAGGCTGACTACCAGCAGGTCCGTCCGGAAGGGCGTTTCTTTGCGGAATTGAGGGTCGGACTGCCTGACCGCTCCGGAGATTTTGCCCCACCAACCGGCGGGTTGAACCGTAAGATAGAATTGTTTCAGGGTTTCCAGGTCCGTCTCCGGGGTCAGCAGTGAAACAACGATGGTGATCGCCATCACGATCAAGGCCAGGGAGGGAAAGGTGACATAAACCGGCTGATGAAAAAGCCCGGCCTTTTCCAGAAGCACCTGCGCCAGGGAGAGGATCATCCCGGTCATAGTGCCCGCGAAATACCCGTAGCCGTTTAGCCGCGCCCAGTACCAGCGCATCACATTCGGGATCAGCACCCCGGCTCCCAGGGTGACCATAATCCAGGTAAGCATGGTGTCAATGGAGGTTGCATAGAGGGAGATCAGGATTCCGACCAGGACGAACCCGGCGGACGCGAGATAGCTGGCCCGGACCAGCTCGCGGGCATCAGCCTTGGGCCGGAGATATAGCTGATAGACATCCCTGACCACATAGCTGGCCCCGCCGTTGATCATCGCGCTGAAAGCTCCCATAAAGGCGGAGAGCAGGGCGGCCATCACCAATCCGCGCAGCCCCGAGGGCAGGCTGTGCGCCACCACCATTGGCAATACCTTCTCGGGGTCGGTGCTGATCCGTTGGAGCAGGGTGGGAATGGAGGAGATGCCGCTGATGCCCAGGAGCGCAATTCCCGCGGCCATCGGGAACCGGACCGTGTGGAACACCCCCCAGAGCATCCCGGTCAGGGAGGCCTCGCGCGGGTTGCGCACCGCGAGGAATTTCTGGAAATCGGAAAGCTGCTCGGGACCGCTCGCGCAGAGGAGCAGGCCCTTCATCACATAGACGATGGTGATCAGGCCGAACAGATAGTAAGCGGAACCGGCCGGGACATTATAGATGGAATCGGCCGGCACCTGCCGTTCCATAGTCCAGGCGGGGAGAAGGTTGAACCAGTCCGGCGGAGGGGGAGCCGCGAGCGCTCCCTTTTGAAAAGCGCTGTATCCGAGCCAGGCGATGAGCAAGGCGCCGATGGTGAGGATGATGGTCTGGAAGAATTCCACGATGATCATTCCCCGGAAGCCCCCCACCACCACATAAATGCCGGTCACCCCGATGATCAGGATGGCGCAGCCGTGCTCCGGGCTGATGGGCAGGTTTTTCACAAAGGGCATGAATTCCACCCCGAACTTGCCCATCCCGACCGCGGTGTAACCCAGGAACGCGGCGATGGTAAGGATCGCGTACAGGGTGTAGCTTAGCCGGGCGAGGTCTCCCTGCCGTCCCTTGCCGAACCTGGTGATCATCCACTCGGACCCGGTCATCACCCCGCTCCTCCGGATCCATTTGCCCATATAGGCCATATAGAAAGCCGCAATGATGAATCCCCATACGAACTGGACCCACATCGCCCTCACCCCCAGGACCACGAACAGCGATACAATCCACATGGTCCCGGTGATGTCAAAATAGGACGATGATCCGCTCATCGCCAGCATCCACCAGGGGAGTTTCCTTTGCCCCAGGAAATATGACTCTATGCCCTGGGCAGACTGCCGCTTGACCCGGAAGCTGACCCCGAGAATTAATACAATATAAATCCCCAGGATCAGGGTGTCTGTGAAGGAGAAGACCATTTTCCCGTTTTTGAATTATATCCGGTTTGCTTTCAGTTCCAAACCTGGGGATCGTCCGATACCCTCCGGAAGCATATCCCGGTTGACATCCGACGCGGCAAGTGCTACAAAGAAGTTGAGGGTGGGTCAAGGGAGATGAGATACTTAAAGCATCTTCCCGGGTTATTGGTATCCGCGGGAATAAGCATGGGAATGGACTCTAATCGGGCGGGAGTGTCCCCACCGGGAACCAGGTTGGATTAGATAAATATGAGAGATATTTTTGCCATTGTTCTTGCCGGAGGAAAAGGAGAAAGGCTGTCGCCCTTGACTGCCAACCGGTCAAAGCCCGCGGTCCCTTTCGCGGGCTTGAGAATAATTGATTTTGTCCTGAGCAACCTGATCAATTCCGGCATCAATGAAATCGCGGTCCTGACCCAAACCCAATCGCATTCAATTGACGATCATATTATGAAAGCCTATCCCAGCTATATCGGCATGAGGGGAAGCATCTCCATCTACCATCCGACTTTGGTTACCAGCGACGATGTGTATGTGGGGACGGCCAACGCGGTTTTCCAGAACCTGGGCAGGATCAACAAGAAGGCAGAGCATGTCGCGGTCTTCGGCGGGGATCATATCTATATGATGGATGTCTCAAATATGGTCCAGTTCCATGAAAGAAGGGATGCCGACATCACAGTGGCCGCGGTCCCTTTCCCCATCTCCGAAGCGCATAAATACGGGGTTATCCAGGTTGACGAAAAATGGAGGATCATCGGATTTGAAGAGAAACCCGCGCATCCTCAAGCCATCCCCAATGAGCCTGACCAAGCCCTGGTATCCATGGGGAATTATATCTTCAGCAAAGACATAATTTTTAAGCTTTTGGAGGCGGACTCCAGGAAAAAACGGGTGACCAAACCCGAACTGATGGACCTTCTCATAACAAATCAGAATGGCCGGGAGGAATATTCCACCCACGATTTTGGCACGGATATAATAGAAGGAGAGGTTTCCCGGAAATCCTTGAATATCTGCGCGTATGATTTCCGGAAAAATATCCTGCCCGGGGTTGCGACGGGTAAAACCCAACATTACTGGCGTGATGTCGGGGACCTATACCAATACTGGCTTGCCAATATGGACATCTGCAGCATAGATCCCGAGCTTAATCTATATAATTCCGACTGGCCCTTATGGACCCTTCCCAACACCCAGCCCCCGGCAAAATTCATCCACGACAACAAGAACGAGAACCGGGTTGGATATGCCACCAACTCGGTCGTGTGCGCCGGATCAATCATCAGCGGGAGCCATGTGGAGAGGTCGGTGATCGGAATGAATGTCAAGGTGAACAGTTGGTCCTATCTTGAGGAATGTGTAATCCTGGGCAGCAAAAAAGGTTTCAATACCGATATTGGAAGATGGTGCAACCTCAGAAGGGTAATCATGGATCGGGATGTGTTCATCCTGGAAGGAACCGTCATCGGACACGACAAGGATACTGATGAAAAGAGGGGCTTCAAAATCGTTGAAATGGACGACGGGAAACACCTGACGGTTATCCCGAGAGGCGCCCGGGTCACGGCTTGAGTTGACCGCCTTGAGGATTCTCCTTGACTCCCCAAACCAAGTTTGGGAAATGACGCAATGGCAAAAAAACCTCCCATAACCGCGCGGTCCTTGATCCTCAGCCTGGACTACGGCGGGACCAAGCATACCGCTGGAATTGCCGCCCGAGGCGAACGGGTATGGCTGGCAACCGACCGCGTTATTTCTCCGGCAAGCGCGGACGCTGGTTACGACCGGGCCGCGATGCTTGAACTGGCGCGAGGGCTTCTGGCAAATGTGGATGGAAGGATAGTGGCCGTGGGCGTGAGCTTCGGCGGCGCGGTGAATGCCGAAAAAGGAATGGTGCTGCTTTCGCACCATATTCCGGGCTGGGAAAATACGCCGCTGCGCGATCAGATGGAAAAGGAGTTCGGCGTGCCCGCGGCGATTGAGAATGACGCTCATTGCGCGGCGCTGGGCGAATATCAATTCGGCGCCGGGCAGGACTGTGCGAGTTTGCTTTATGTCACGGTCAGCACCGGGATCGGGGGCGGCTGGGTGCTGGACGGTAAAATTCTACCGGGCCAGGACGGGATGTCCGGACAGATCGGGCATATTATCATCCGGCCGGATGGCGCAAAGTGCGTATGCGGCAAGAGCGGATGTCTGGAAGCCGAGGCCTCGGGAACGGCCATTGCCCTCAAGATGAGAAAGCGGCTGGGAGAAAAAGCGATTGATAATATAACCGGCGAATCGGTTGCAACCGCGGCCCTTAAGGGCGACCCGATCGCGATGGAAGTGATGGACGACGCGGCGACCTTGCTCGGCGCGGGAATAGGGGGCGCAATCAACCTTATCAACCCGGAGCGAGTTCTGCTGGGAGGCGGCGTGACCAAATCCGGGGAGCGCTGGTGGCGGCTGGTCCGAGAGACTGCTCGCTTAAATGCCCTGCCCGAGATGCGTGTGGACATCCAACCCGCAGCCCTGGGCGATGATGCCCCGCTCTGGGGAGCGCTGGCGCTGGCAGAGGCTCTGCTGTAGGGCGAGGAAATAGGAAAGTGTACGGGCTTTCCGGCTTGTCCTGCGTAGCCTCCTGTCCTCCGAAGCTTTAGCGAAGGATGATGGCGAAGCGGGATGGAAAGCCCTCGCCCTTGACATCTCCTTAAAATTATGCTTAAATTTATTCTAAGCTAATTCAGGGTCCATAGTAGTGAATTTAAAGCCGAAGTTTGAGGCTCAAACCAACAGGCAATGGCCATAAATAAAGGAGGCAATTCAGATGATTGCAAAAATCGGAGAGAACGCAGGAAGGGTCTATGAGTTTCTTCGGGGCAAGAATAAAGTTTCCCTAATGACGATTGTCAAGGGAACAGGACTCAAAGCCCAGGAAACCGACCGCGCCCTCGGATGGCTGGCGCGCGAAGGAAAGATTCGTTTAGAGATGGGCAAAAAGGACGAACTGGTAACCCTGACCGAATAAAATCAG
>CAIYYW010000253.1 GCA_903930515.1 uncultured delta proteobacterium
CTGTGCGAGGGACTTTAGTCCCGACTCCCACCCATAATTATTTATCCCCGTTGAATTCCTTCACCGCCTGGACCATCGCCGCCACATTTTCCACCGGAACATTTGCCTGGATATTATGGACGGTGTTGAAAACAAAGCCCCCGTTTTGAGAAAAGATTTCGCAGTTCCGGAGCGTTTCCTTCCGCACTTCCTCCGGCTTCCCGAACGGCAAAGTCCTCTGCGTGTCCACGCCGCCTCCCCAGAACACCAGCTTATCACCATATCGTTCCTTCAAGAGTTTCGGGTCCATTCCCTTGGCCGAGAGTTGCACCGGGTTGATGATGTCAAAGCCGGCCTCAATGAAATGGCTCATAAAAATCTCCGCGCTCCCGCAGCAATGCTTGAAGGTTTTCCAGCCCGTGTGCCGATGGATCCAGCCGTTGAGCTTCCGGTAATAGGGAGCGTAGAGCGACTCAAAGGTTTTCGGGGAACAGAACTGGGAATCCTGGGTGCCGAAATCGGTCCCGCACACAAATACCACTTCCACAATATCGCCCGCGACCTGATTGATCTTTTCCAGGTTCCGGAGCGCCACTTCGGTCTGGCGGGAAAAAATCCGGTGCAGATATTCCTGGCGGGTCACGGTGGAAACATACCATTCAGTCAGATCGCGGATTCCCTTGGGATGCTTGAGAAAAGGTCCCGGCACCAAGGCAATGTCTCCGATCGCGGTCCCGCCGAAAGTGGCGACCACTGCCCGGTCCGATTTTGCCAGCCGCCCGGCCTCGGCTTCAAAATATTTCAAATCCTCCGGTGAGATCGGCTGGAATTCCTCCAGGTTGTCTTCAACATTTAGTTTATCGTCGTCAATCGGCTCCTGCCGGATGATGGTGTCAAAAAAGAACCCGCTCCCGGGCATATAGCCGCTGGCTGGTACGCTCAAGTCCCCTTCCGGATACAGGTAAAGACCGCCCGCCGGGCAGGGGGTGGTCCGGAAAAATTCCGACACCAGGACCACCTGTCCCCAGGGGGCCTGAAATTCTTTCCAGCCCTGATTCGCGAATCCGAAAATGGTTTTGGGAGGAGTGAGCCCAACCGTATCAATGCCCATCGCTTCCGCGAGATCGTCCTCAACCGTCCCAAGAAACTGGTAAGGCTCCCAGACCTTGACCGGCCTTTTTTCCAGCCCGAAATGATCCCGCAATTTTTCCACGGCCAAAGCGTGAATCCCGGTCACCGCCGTGCTTCCGAAATCAACCGGGATTTTGTCCGGCGCCTGATGATTGAGCGCCCGCCTCAGCCTTTCTTTATGATCCATCCTTCTCCCGGTCCGATCTTTCAAAATAATCACAACTTTACATTCACGCCCTTGTCCATCAGATATTGTTTCAGCTCCGGGATCTTGATCATCTGGAAATGGAAGACCGACGCCGCCAGCAAAATAGTCGCCCCGGCTTCAACCGCCTGGTAAAAATGCTCCAGCTTGCCGGCGCCTCCCGAGGCCACCACCGGCGCTTTGACCACTGCCGCTATTTTTCTGATCACCGGAAGATCGTATCCGGTCTTGGCGCCGTCTCCGGCTTTGCTGGTCGGGAGGATGCAGCCGACTCCGAAGCCGTCAACTTTTTTCGCCCATTCAACCGCGTCCGCTCCGGTCGCGGTCCTGCCCCCGTCAATATAAACCTCGTAACCCGAAGGCAGTTTCTGATTTCGGTCAACATCAATCGCCACCGTGACCTTGTCCGCTCCGAATTCCCTGACCAGCTCTTTGATCAGCTCCGGATTGCGGAATGCCGCCGAGCTGGTGGAAACCTTGTTCGCGCCGGCCCTTAGCACTGCTTCGGCTGAAACCAGATCCTTGATCCCGCCTCCGACGGTGAAGGGAATGGTCGCCGCCTTGGCAACTTTTTTCACGACTTCAATTAAAGTGGGCCGGTTTTCCACCGTGGCCGTAATGTCCAGCATCGCGAGTTCATCCGCGCCGGCCGCGCAATAAGCCTTGGCGCTTTCCACCGGATCCCCCGCATCCCGGATGTCCACAAAATGAACACCCTTCACCACCCGACCCTTCTCCATATCCAGACAGGGCATAATTTTGATCGTCGCATTCATTCGCTTTCCTCCTTTATCTGAAATAACGCGCGCCCGTCAAGTTTTAAGCCAAGGCCTGACCCGATTAGAAATATCCTTGGAAGGATTCGGGCAGGTTCTTTCCGCAAAGGTTCTGGTCCAGGAACCGGCCTAAATCTTTGGTGTTATAGGTATGCCAGAACAAAATATTTTTGTCCTTCAAGTTTCGGTCTTTCAGGTATTTGATCATTGCCGCCATGGTCTTGGCGGTATAAGTGGTGTCCAGGGTCAGGCCCTCAATCTCGGCCAGCATTTTTTTCGCCGATTTTGCCTCCTCGGTGATCGCAGCGTATTCTCCTCCGAAGAAATTGTGGATCATCTTCACATCCTTGGCGCTGAATTTCAAGGCCGGCAAATCGGCCCCGGCTTTGCTCAATTTTTTATGGGCGCGGTTCAAAATGCTGGCCACGATCCGCTCGTTGCAGGCGAGGTAATCGGTTATGCGCACACCGATCACCTCGGTCTTCATCCCGAGCACTCTCGCCCCGAGCTGTATTCCGGACATGGTCCCGCCGGTGCCCGCGGTCACGAAGATGTAATCCGGCTCCGGGAGCAATCCCTGGTCAATCTGCTTTTTCAATTCAAACATCGCGTTGAAATACCCGAAGGCGCAGGTGGCGGAGGAGCCGAAGGTGGGGATGTAAAACGGGAACTGCCTCTTGCCAAAGTCAAAATTGCGCAGGTAATGATAGAGGATCATAAACGGGACCAGGTAGGGGCTGTTGACATGGTTGAATTCCACGCCCATGGTCTTGTCAATCAGCATATGCTTGCACATATAATCGGTCGGACACTGCTTGAAGAATATACCGACGATCTTGAACCCGAGGTCCTTGCCGTAAATGCCCGAGGCCAGGATCTGGTTGGACCCGAGCGCTCCCGGGGAGATGGCAACGGTCTTGCCCGAGGCCTTCATCTCCGCAAGCAGGAACTCCATCACCCGGACCTTGTTCCCGCCCATTTTCTGCGAGCTTAAATCATCCCGCTTCACCCACAGGTTCGGATACCCGAGCATCCCTCCCAGCTTGCTCATCTTCTCCACCGGCGTGGGATAGTTTCCCATCTCAATCCAGGGAATGCTTTTCTCCAACCGCGGATACGCCTGAAAAATATCCGGCTTGTACATCAGACTACTCCTGCTTAAAAAGTTTAGCTGATTCAATCATAATTTGACTGTCGGGCAAAAGCAAGCCCGGCTTGAGGATTTGATGATTGTCCCCGCCCAGCCTTTATTGTATGATTGAGAAAATGGCGAAACGGGTGATGGGAATAATAATGATGCTTCTCGGTCTGGCCCTGATTTTGACTCCCTGGTATCTTTTCCCGGTTTGCGGCAGAGGAAGATACGCTCCGAAAGATCCTGGAATTTATCCGCGGCATAAATGCGCCAACACCCTCAAGGCTGAGACCGTGCTTGGTTTATTGACCATCAGCGTCGGCGCAATCTCCCTGGTCCGGCCGAGGCGAAAAATTTTAATCGGCTCTTCCGCGGCGCTTCTGATCCTGTCCGGATTAGTGGCGCTTTTCCCGCTCCAGATTACGGGTTTATGCAAGATGGCGACTATGCCCTGCCGGATGGGAACCCTGCCTGCGCTGATCACCCTGTCAATCCTGATGGCGATTATCGGCGTTGCGGGAATAATTCAAGGACGCGGTTGGAAATGAAGCATTTTTTGGCGGCTTACCTGGTCCGGAAAAACATCCGGCGCCGGTTGTTCCGCTATTTGATTCTGGTGGTGAGTGTGGCGGCAGCGGTCGGGATGCAGGTCAGCGCGGCTTTGATTGACCGGATGAGCCGGGAGAGCCTGGAGCTTGGACTCAAGCGCCTGGGCGCGGACCTGGTCGCGGTCCCGGCTGGGTTGGATGCTGAACTGCAAAAATCATATCTTACGGGCGATGCCGCGATTTTTTATATGGACCGGTCCATTCAGGATCGGATTTCCGGGTTTGATTTTGTGGCTCAGACCTCGCCTCAGCTTTTCATCAAGTCTTTGGCCAATGCCGGTTGTTGCTCGTTATGGAACATATACCTGGTGGGGTTTGACCCGGACACGGATTTTACCATCAAGCCCTGGCTTGCCCCGCGATTTACTCGGGGCGCCGAAAGGAAGATTGGCGCGGATGAGGTCTTGGCTGGAGCGGCCCTGGGCCTGGAAGAGGGAAACACCTTGAGGTTTTACGGGCAGAGCTTCAAAGTTGGCGGGATTCTTTCGCCGACCGGGATGGGTCTGGACCGCGCGGTTTTTATCCCGATCCGGAGCGCGTATCGGATGGCTCGGGAATCCAAGACCAAGGCGGAGCAAGAATTGGATCTTTCTCCGGATAAAATTTCCGCGGTTTTGATCAAGCTCAAGGCCGAAAAAGATGGCGGCTTGCCCGCGTATCGCGCGGCGTTTGAGCTGGAGCAGAGAATTCCGGAGATCAGCATACTCCAGCCCGAGGAACTGGCGATGAAAATCCAGCAGAACCTTTCCACGGTCCTAGCCGGACTGCGCTCAGCCAGTTATGCGATCTGGTCTGCAACGGCTTTGCTGATTGCCCTGGTGTTTGCCATGGCAACCAATGAGCGAAAGCGCGAAATCGGCCTGATGCGGGCAATGGGCGCGACCCGCGGGCTGATCTTCCGGATGATTATGATGGAAGCTTTGCTGGTCGGCGGGACCGGGTCATTGATTGGTTTGTTGTGCTCAACCGGATTGGTGCTGGGATTTTCCAGCCTGATCTCCCAAAGCCTGGGGGTTCCCTTTTACCAGCCCGGGCTGGGCAAATTGGTTCCCCTGTCTTTAACCGCCCTGGCTCTTGCGCTCCTGACCGGAATGATTGCCGGGCTATATCCTGCGCTCCGCGCCAGCAGGATGGAGCCATATCAGGCAATCCGGAGCGGGGAATGATCAAAGTTCAAAAAGTCAGCAAGGTTTACGGCGCGGGTCAAAATCAAATCCACGCCATCGGCGATTTGAGTTTTGAAATATATAAAGGCGAGTTTGTGATGCTCTTCGGTCCTTCCGGCTCGGGCAAAACCACGATCCTGAATATCATCGCCGGCTTGACCAGACCCAGCCGGGGCAAAGTGTTCCTGGATCAGCAGAATATTTTTGAGATGAGCGACCGGCAATTGACCGGATTCCGCGCAAGAAATATCGGTCTGGTCTTCCAGTCCCAGAGTATGCTGACGCACCTGAACAGCCTGGACAATGTCCGGCTTGGGCTGCGCCTTGCCGGGAAAAAAGACGATCCGGACCTGGCGAAAAAAGCTCTGATTCGGATGGGCCTGGAAGACCGGATTCTGGCTTATGCCAATGAGCTTTCCGCGGGTCAGCAAAGGAGAGTGAGCATTGCCCGGGCTTTGGTCAAGCGTCCAAAGATCCTGCTCTGCGACGAGCCGACCGGAGACCTGGACCCGGACACGGAAAAATCCATTATGGAGATGCTGAAAAAAGCGCATCAGGCCGGAACCACCATCCTGATGGTCACCCATAATTCTTCGCTGGACTCCTACGCCACGCGTGTGCTTCAAAAAAATCTGGTAAGATAAATGCCACGGTGCGCCGTGGCCCGACAATTTTTTAAATGATCAAGGAGGTTGGAATGAGCGGGAAAAAGAAATGGCGGATACTTCTTCTCTCGGTTTTGCTCGTAATGCTTTGGGTTGATGTTCCAATCGCGAGGTCAACAGACCTGACGATTGACCCGGACTCTTACCCGATCATCTCGGACCAGGAGATGGGTCAGATGCGCTGGACTTTGATGGTGGCGAATCAGGCGCTGGATGACTATTCCAATATGGAGGCGCAGAACCAGGTCGGTATGACCTCATACCGCTATTTGATCGCGTTCTCCAGTTATTTTCTCGCCACTGAGCAATTCCACAAACTGCCGGCCTGGACCGAGGCGCTTCAGCCGGCTCTGGACAAATCCATTCAGAGGATGATCCAAAAACCGGTCTGGGAATTCTGGGCAAAGACCAGCCAGGGCGTTCCCAACCTGGAGCCGAATTTGAACAAGCCCTATCCGGAAAACCGGGACCCGGTTTCCTACCGAAATATAATGTATTCCGGTCATCTCGGGCATATGATCAATCTCTATGAAATGCTTTATCGCGATTTCAAATGGGACCGGAGCGGGTCCATTGTTTTCGCCTGGGCTGACCGGGAAAAATATGTTTATGACAATCATTCTCTGGAAAAAGTGATGTATGAGCAGATGAAGAATAATCCCTGGCATTCCATAGAATGCGAGCCCAACGCGGTTTTTCCAGAATGCAACCAGCACCCGGTCCTGAGCTTCATCCTTTACGATTACACGCACGGAGCGCATCTCTCCGAAGTGCGCGATCAATTTATGGACTTTTTCCTCAAAAATAAGCTGATCGCCCCGAACACGCACCAGACCGCAATGTGCTATCTGGTCAAGCAGAAGATCACTATTTCCGATCAGGACCCGCGGTTCGGGAACCTGCTGGACCTGGCGGTGACGCCGATCATCTCGCTCGGGATCGTGGGTCTGGATTCCCCCTCGGCGGATGGCTGGACCGGGGCGTTTATGCATGCGTGGCAGCCGGATTATATTGCGAGGCATTATCCTTACCAACTGAAGCGACTCTTGAAGAGCGGCCCGGAGCCGACTGTTCGGCTCAAGAAGGAGATCTGGGAGCCCCGGAGCAGTTATGGTTTTTTTGCGGTTTATGCCGCGGAGATGGGGGATCTGAAAACCCGGGATGGAATCCTGGCGTATGCGGATCAAACCTATCAGCCGGCCTGGCTTAATGGCGCGTATCATTATCCCTACAACCTGAAACAGGGATGCACTAATCTCACGGATCGGCTGCTGGCGCTTGGCCGCGCCAATCCCAAGGACGGTCTCTGGAAGATGCATAACCAGCCTTTTGACCCGGAGCATTTTTCAGAGCCGAAACTCTCGGGCGTGGATTTTCCCAAGGTCCTGATCCTGCGCGCGATTTACGACCGGGACAAAAAAGCCCTGATTATCACGGTCAAGCCCGGGGATCAGAAAAGCGGCTTCACCGGTTTCAATATTGTTCAGCTCGACCAAAAAAAATCGTACCGGCTCTTGATTGACGGGAAGGAGATAAATAAATATGCTGGGCAGACATCGATTCCAGTTAAAATCAACCTGGACCAAGAGCGCGACCTGATTTTAATGGAAGATTAAGCAGGGGCGTCTCGCGCATACGCGGGATGCGCCAGGAATTACTGACTGCGGCTCCCGCCTTAAAGCGGGATGTCCGCGGCACGAATTTATTGAGCGCGGACAGGAGTGTCCACGCCACGAATCAGGAGGCAGAGATGACTAGATCGGAAAGATGGGGAGTGGTTTTGGCGGCGGTTTTGGTTTTGGCCGCGGGATGCGTGATCCGGCGGATGCCGGAGTATGAGCAGAACCCGACCTTGCCGCAGGTGAGCGGGACCTTGAAGGTTCCGGGCCTGCAGGGGCCGGTCCAGGTTTATCGCGACCAGTGGGGAGTCCCGCATATTTTCACGGAAAACGAGCACGACCTGTTTTTTGCGGACGGATACATCCAGGCCCAGGACCGGCTGTGGGAGATCACGCTTTTCCGAGCCATCGCCATGGGGAGGCTGAGCGAGATTTTCGGAAATCTGGGCGTGCCCGGCCAGCCGGTGATGGGCATGAAGATCTCCACCCTGGAAATGGACAAGCGCATGCGGATCATGGGAATAAA
>CAIYYW010000254.1 GCA_903930515.1 uncultured delta proteobacterium
ATTTTGGAATTCTTGAGCGTGCGCAAGCTCAACCCCAAAATGAAAGGACCGATCCTCTGTTTCCTGGGGCCTCCCGGCGTGGGCAAGACCAGCCTGGGACAGTCCATTGCCCGGGCGATGGGAAGGAAATTCATCCGGATGAGCCTGGGCGGGATCCGGGACGAGGCGGAAATCCGGGGACACCGGAGAACCTATGTGGGGGCGATGCCGGGTCGGATCATCCAGGGGATCAAGCAGGCCGATTCCAACAACCCGGTTTTTATGCTTGACGAGATTGACAAGCTCGGGATGGATTTCCGCGGAGACCCCTCCGCGGCCCTGCTTGAGGTATTGGACCCGGAACAAAATTTTTCCTTCCGGGATAATTACATCAACCTCCCTTTTGACCTCTCCAAGGTGATGTTCATCTGCACCGCCAATGTGGCCGATCCGATCCCGAGCACCTTGCGGGACCGGATGGAGATCATCGAGATCGCCGGGTACACCTTGCAGGAAAAACTCCAGATCGCCAACCGCTACCTGGTTCCCAAGCAGAAAATTGAAAACGGGATCACCGATCAAAATATTGCATTCAACGATAAAGCAATCAGCGTGGTGATCGCGCAATACACGCGGGAGGCCGGGGTCCGGAGCCTGGAGCGCGAACTTGGCTCGATCTGCCGAAAGGTCGCCCGCAAGATCGCCGAGGGGGACAAGCATAAATCCGCGATCCTGGCCGAGAATGTCCACACCTTCCTCGGCCCGCCCCAGTTCCTGCCCGAAGAGGAGATGGAGCAGGACGAAGTGGGGGTGGCCACCGGGCTGGCCTGGACCGGCACCGGCGGAGACATCCTCCGGATTGAAGTCAGCATTGTCCAGGGCCGCAAGAACCTGATCCTGACCGGGCATCTCGGGGATGTGATGAAGGAAAGCGCCCAGGCCGGCCTGAGCTATGCCAAGAAGGTCGCGCCCAAGTTCGGCCTGAGCCAGAAATATTTTGAGGACAAGGAAATCCATATCCATGTCCCGGCCGGGGCCATCCCCAAGGACGGGCCCAGCGCCGGAGTCACTATGGTGACCTCCCTGATCAGCGCGATGACCGGAATCGCGGTGCGCAGGGATGTGGCGATGACCGGGGAGATCACGCTCCGGGGCAGGGTGCTCCCGATCGGGGGTCTCAAGGAAAAGGCTTTGGCCGCGCTCCGGAACGAAATCCACAACCTGATCATCCCGGAGCGAAACCGCAAAGACCTGGAGGATATTCCCGAGGACTTGCGCAAGGAAATCAATTTCACCTTTGCCCGGTTTATGGAAGATGTCCTGAACGCGGCCCTGGTGGGCGGAATCAAAACCAGGTTCGGGGAAAAAAACGGGCCTAAAAAATCCGCCAAGGCCCGCCGGGCGAAAAAGCGCAAGTGATTTTTTAAAACCCCTACTTTGAAAATCAGGGACATAGGAGAGTTTGGATGGATCAACCGGGTAAGGAACCGGCTCCCTTCCTATCGGGACGGGGTTCGGGCCGGAATCGGCGATGACGCGGCCTGGATCAAAATCCAGGATTCCACCCTGATCACCTGCGACCTCCTGATTGAGAATATCCATTTCCTGCGCCAGGTTCATCCCGCCCGTTTGCTGGGAAGAAAAGCCCTGTCCGTGAACCTCTCCGACCTCGCGGCAATGTCCGGAATCCCGCTCTACGCGCTGATCGCGGTCGGGTTTCCGCCTGACACCGGCCTGGAATACGCGGACGAATTGCTGGAAGGTTTTTTGGAAGTGGCGCGGGAGAACAAGGTGGAGCTGATCGGGGGAGACACCAGCGCCTCGGAAAAATTGATCATCTCGGTCACGGCTCTGGGGAAACCCGCTCAAAAAAAGCCCGTGCTCAGGAGCGGCGCGAAACCCGGAGACGACCTCTGGGTGACCGGGACCATCGGAGACGCCGCTCTCGGGTTTGAGCTTTTGAAAAAAAGCCGGGCCGGCCAATTGGACCTTTCCGATTTCCATCATTCCTCCCTCCTGGTCCGGCACTTTGATCCCGCGCCGCGCCTGCCGGCCGGGATCAAGCTCGGCCCAATCGCCCATTCAATGATTGACCTGAGCGACGGTCTTCTTCCCGACCTCGGCCATCTCCTGGAAGAGAGCGGGAAAGATAAAAATCTCCGGGCAACCGTGCTCCTGGATCGTCTGCCGATCAGCAGGGAGTTCAGCGAATACTTCGGCCCGAAGCCTTTGGCCGGCGGGGAATGCTTGAGCCTGATGCTCGCCGGAGGGGAAGATTACGAACTATTGTTCACGGCCGCTCCCGCAGCCGGTCCCGGGATTCTCAAAATCGGACAAAGCCTGAATTTGAAAATGAGCAAGATCGGGAAAATGGAGTCCGCGGATCAAGCCGAAATAATTCTGCTGGACAAAAAAGGAAAAATTGTTCCCCATCCCCGCGCCCGGTTTGAGCATTTCCCGGAAAAGGAGTCGCCGGAAAACTGATGGAGATCGGCATCCAAATCCGACTGGCCGGGGTTCTGGTCCTGATCGTCCTGAGCGGACTGTTCTCCGGGGCCGAGACCGCCTTCTTCAGCCTGATCGGGAAAGGCGCGCTCGGGGAAATAGAGAAAAAAAACGCCCGGCTCGGCCGGAGGCTGCGCGAACTGCTCTCCGCGCCCCGGAAATTGCTCACCTCCATCCTGATCGGAAATGAGCTGACCAATATCCTGATCTCGGTCCTGATCGCGTCCCTGTTCGCGCGCAGGTTCCTGCCCGAAACCCACAGCGCGAAATACTCCACCTATTTGAGCCTGGCCAGTATGTTCACCAGCGCCGCTCTCCTGCTGGTCTTGGGAGAGATCATCCCCAAGACCATCGGCATCCGCTTCTCCGAGCGGATCGCGTCCTTGATCGCAGAACCGTTTTACTGGTTCCATCAACTGGTCTTCCCGCTCCGGTATCTCTTCCGCCGGATCAGCGAGGGCCTGCTCCGACTGCTCGGGATCAAGGTGGGCCAGGCCAAGGACGAGCTTAAGGAAAACGAGTTGGCGCAGCTTCTGGAAATGGGAGAGGAAGAGGGGATTTTGGACCAGACCGAATATGTGCTTTTGAAAAATATCTTTGAATTCGGAGACCTGACCGCGGCCGAGGTGCTCACCCCCAAGCAGGAGGTGTTCAGCCTCTCGGTGGAATCAGGCTTTTCCGAATTCAAGCGCAAGTTCCTTGAAAACGAATACGGCCGGGTGCCGGTTTATCGGAAAGCCCCGGACCAGATTATCGGGATCATCACCGCCAAGGATTTGATGAAGCTGGAAACCGGCCCGGAGCCGAAAACCCTGGAAAGCCTGGTGCGGAGGCCCTTCTGCATCCCTCCCCAGAAAAAACTCAACGACCTGCTCCGCGATTTTTTGAATCGCCGGATCCATCTCGCCCTGGTGGTGAACGAGTTCGGCGAGTGGCTGGGAGTGGTGACCCTGGAGGATTTGCTGGAAGAAATTTTCGGGGAGGCCGGTGAGGACGATTCCGAGGTCCGGGAAATTTCCGAGACCGGGGAAGGGGAATGGGAATTGCTGGGCCGGATGGAGCTGAGGGAGTTCAACCAGATAATGAACACCAGCCTTCATTCCCCCGGGATCAAGACCGTTGCCGGATACTTATTGAACGAGTTCGGACGGGTGCCCGGGGTGGACGAGGAACTGGCGCGGGGAGGATTCGTCTTCAAGGTCAAGGAGATCAAGCACCGGAAGATCAGCCGGATTTCAGCGAGGAAAACCGAATGATCGGAAGCGCGCTGGTATTGGCGATCATAGTGATGGCCCTGATCCTGCTGGAGGGATTTTTCTCCGGCTCAGAAATCGCCATCATCAGCGCCAATAAGGCCCTGCTCCGGAAAAGATACGGTCCCCAAAGCCGGGTGTCGGAGATGCTGGAGCGTTTTCATCAGGAGCCGCAATGGCTGATCGGAACCCATCTGATCGGGACCAATATCTGCGTGGTGGCCGCGAGCACCCTGGTGACTTTTTATTTCCGCGGCCGCTACGGCGGGATCGGCGAGCTTTACGCCCTGCTCATTATGTCCCCCACCCTGCTCCTGCTCGGAGAGATGGTTCCCAAAATCGCCTTCCAGGAATACGCGGACCGGCTCGCGTCCAAATCCCTGACCGGGCTTTATTTCTTCTCCTATGTTTTCTACCCCTTGGTCTGGGCCCTGGCATTGATCGGCGAAACGGCCAGCCGAGTCCTGGGCGGTCCAAAAGGATCAGCCGAGCCATTCCTTTCCCGGTCCGAATTGAAATACCTGCTCACCAGCTTTCAGCGCCGGAAAGACCTCCCGGCCCACGAGCAGAAGATGATCCGGAGGATCTTCCGCTTCAGCGAAACCACCGCCTCCGAGGTGATGATCCCGCTGGTGGAAATACGCGCCTTGGAAGAGCAGGAGACCGTTGAGCGATCCCTGAACCTGGCCAACCGCCACCCCTATACCATCTACCCGGTCTATCGGAAGCGGGTGGATACTATCGTCGGCCTGGTCAAAATGACCGACTTGCTCGCGGCCCCCGACCCGAATAAAAAAATCGCGGACCTGGCCCAGCCCGTGATCTTTGTCCCGGAGACCATGCCGGTGGACCAACTCCTGGCCCGGATGCAAAAAGAAAATTTCCTGCTCGCGATCGTGGTGGACGAATACGGAGGATGCGTCGGGATCGTCACCCGCGAGGACATTTTGGAAGAAATCATCGGAGAGATTGAAGACGAACACGCCACGGAAAAACCGCTCTTCCGACAGCTCGCGGAAAACCGCTGGCTGCTCAACGCCCGGATGGAAATAGACCGGATCAATGAAAGTTTCGGCTGGAACCTTCCCCGGGATGATTATGAAACCCTGGCCGGATTCCTCCTCAACCTCTTCCAGCGAATCCCCAGATCCGGAGAATTGATCCGATACCGCGACCTGATCTTCCTGGTCAAGCGAACCTCCCCCAGAGCCATCCTGGAAGTGATGGTCTCCCGCGAGAAAGAAGAGCCGGGTCAATCGGAATCTTGATCAAATAAATATCACCACCGATCCCCAAAGAACACAGAGAATTTGTTTCTGCGGGTTCGGGACCAGCCGCGGTTGCGTTCCTCGCCTGCCCTGCGCAACCCTTTCGGAGCAGAGCATGGTTTCAATGTTCACCTCGTTTCCCGGGAACCGTTTTCCGTTAAATTCCAAGCTGAGACCCGACCCCAACTATTTTTTGTTGGCCAGAAAAGCGCGGACAAATACCGGATCATCCTCGGCAATGATCCTGGCGATCCCCTTCCGGAAATTTTGCTTGACCCGGGCGAAATGATCTGGATTTTTAGCCGCCAGATGTTTCGCGATGGTAATCGCTTCGGGCAAAACTTGTTCCGCCTTCTCCACCCGGTCCACCAGTTTCATTCCCAGGGCTTCCCGGCCGGTGAATTTCTTGCCGCTGAACGCGAGGTATTCGGTGGTTCTGGCCCCGGCCACCGATGAAATCAGGGCGATGGTCCCGGGGGGATAGTCAATGCCCAAATCTATTTCCGGCGCGCACAAAAATCCCCGGTCCTCCCGCATCACCCGGTAGTCCGCGCAAAGCGCGATGAACAGGCCCCCGGCAATGGCGTGGCCGTTGATCGCGGCGACCGTCGGCTTGGGATAAAGCAACAGGCGATGCAGCAGCCGGTCCAGCTCCAGCAAAAATTCCTCCCATTCCTCCTTCGGCCGCGTCATCAGCCAGCCCAGGTCCAGACCGGTGCAAAAGTATTTATCGGACGAGCCCGTGATCACCATTGCCCGGGCAGTGGAATCCGCTTCAATCTCGTCCAGGGTCCGGTTGAAATCCTCCAGGAACGGCATTATGATCTTATTCTCTTCCCCGTTGCTCATCCGCAAAATCCGGATCCCGTCTATTTTTCCCAGATCAATCAGCAATTTAGTCCTCCCCAAAAATTCTCGGCGCCTGTTATTCATATCATTTTTACCGGGCTTTAGTCAAGAAAGATTCCGCCCGGCCGGCTATCCTGGGCAAAGCACGATCCTGTGGCAATTACCGCAAAAATGCTTAAATTTAAAAAGCAGCTAAAAACGAGCGGGCCGGAGAGGCCGATGTATAAAATGAACAAAAAATATTATCCCGAGCAGCTCCAGCTTTTCCCCGAAACCGAGCTGGATCATCTTAAAAAATTGCGGATCGCGCGGATCCTGGAGGATGAGCTGGAAGCGCCGGTGGATATAACCATCACCAAGAACCGCTCGGTGGTAATCACCTCCAAGCGCCGCCAGGGCCGGGTCCAGGTCCGGCTCCATCAGGTATTCCTTTATGCCGACCGCCGGGTCATCAAGGCGGTGGGGGAATTGATCTGCAAAGGGTCAAAGCCGGCCCGGTTCTTGATTGATTCCTACATCCGCCTCCACCAGCGCGGGATCAAAATCGGCAAGAAAAAAAAGACCCTGGTGCTCATCTCCCAGGGCAAGGTCTATGACCTGAAAAGCATGCTGAAAGAACTGGGAGAGACATACCGGGTGCCCACCCGAGGAATCCGGATCACCTGGTCGGACGCCAAAATCCGGCGCGGCCAGCAGTCCATCCGGCTCGGAAGTTTTATCCGGGATGATAAATTGATCCGGGTGCATCCGGCTTTGGACGATCCCAAGGTGCCTAAATATTTTGTGGAATACATCGTCTATCACGAGCTGATCCATTCCCTGGTCAAGCCGGTCTCGCGCAAGGGCTGGACCGACTTCCATCCCAAGGATTACTATCAATGGGAAAAGAAATTTGAAAACTACCAAAAGGCCCAGGAGTTTGAACGCTATTTCATCGGCAAGTGGCTCAGGTAAAATGAAGCGTTGCCCCCATTACCGGCTGGGCTTGGGCATCGGCTTCCAGTCAATGATCGGCTTGGAGCCGAGCGTGGTTTTCAGGCCGGGAGCGAAGTTGATGTCCAAGTGATCGTTCCGGTTGAGCAGGAATTCATAGCTGTCCCCGGCCACGCTCAGGCGGTAAGCCCCCGGGAGCATATCTTTAATGACCGCTTTGCCGGCCTGGTCCAGGACGGCCTGATACTTCGGGTCGGCGCTGTATTTGTCCGCGATCCTGACCTCGGCTCCCGAAATCGGCGCTCCCATTTTTTTCAGATTCAGCTCCAGATCAAAACGCGGCTTGGGCGAGATGCCCTCTCCGGGCTTGAAGCTTTTCGCGTTTTCCACCACCACAAAATGGTCCCAGTTTTCGGAGAGAATTTCCCCGTCCGCTGAAGTGAGCGTCAGATAGAGGGTGTAATGTTTCGGCGCTTTGGTTTTGGGCGCGTCAAATTTAATGGCGCCGGCGGTCAGGTTGCCGTCCCCTGGGATATCCAGCTTGAATTCTCCTTTGGAAACTTCGGCGATCGGTATTTGATGGCCGATGGTGGCGGTGACAAAATTCATCGGCGGCCTGCGGTTTTCAATGGTCGGTTGTCCGTGTCCCTGAATGAAGAAGCTGTCCGTCTCTTCCACAATCTTCCAGACCACTTTCGCGTTCTTGAATTCCAGATAGTCGTCATTGAGCAGATGCACCGGGAGTTCAATCTTTTCTCCGGAGGAATGAATATTATGATCCACGCGGGTGGCCGCCAGTTGATGGCTGAAAACCGGCTTGATCCAGAACAGCGCGAGTTTTTCCTCCAGGTTCCAGTCGGTGAATCCGAAATTCACGGACGGCCACCAGTCATTATACATATATTGCAGCACGGACCCGGTCGGGTGATATTTATTCTCGCGGTTGATCTCAATGTGATATTTGATCGCAACCGCGTTGTAAAGCTGGGAGGCGAACGCCCACTCGTTGAAATTATCATAAGCCGCGGGCCGTCCGATATAGGTCACCTGCTCCGGGAATTCCAGCGAATGATATTCCCATTCCGCAATGTCGGCCTCGCTCCGGGCCGGGAAAAATCCGGGATAGTAGCTCATCGCCTGCTCCATTGAATAGGGAACCGCTTCTCCGCCGAACTCCAGCGGGAACGGCTCCGGGTCCTTGATCAAATCCCAGTAGGTTTTCTGATACCAGCCGTACCAGGTCACGGAATCGGTCTCCAACCCCCCGGTGCGATGGATCGGGATGATCCGGTTGACGGCGCGCGCGATTTGGATGATCTCTTTGTCCAGGTTCAGGTTCAAACTCATATCCACGAACACCGGCATCTTGTCGCCATTCCGGTACGGGGTCTTTTTGCAGAAGTTCCCGGGCAGAAGCCCCTTGCCGTTGAAGCCGATGTGGTTGGACTCGTCGTGCATGCTCCACCAGAAAATGGACGGATGATTGTATAGATAGTAGAGCGCCTCGGTCGCCATCCGGCTGATCACTTCCTCGTTGTTGGTCAGGTTCGGGTCGCCGTTGGGCCGCGCAAAATCGCAAGCCGAGTATTCCCAGATGATGGTGAAGTTCTGAAGCAGGACCATCCCCTCGCGGTCGGCTTTTTCATAGACCATCGGCGGCGCCTGGTGATCGTGGATGATCAGGATGTCCATATTATTTTCCTTGAGCTTCTTGAAATAGTCGTCCAGATATTCCGGAGTCAGCTTGGAATAATACTCGGTCGGAATCCCGTTGGTGCCCCGGAAGAACATCCGCTTTCCGTTCACATACCAGAAAAAGGCCTCCGTCCCGGTCTCGGCCAGTTTCACTTCCTTGATCCCGAAAATTTCGCTCTTCTGGTCCGAGATTTTTCCGCTTGAGATCAGGACTGCATTCATCCGATAAAGATTAGGCTTGCCCAATTCCGGATGACTATAAGGCCACCAGAGTTTCGGGTCGGATAGCTTGAGCGAGAGCTTGATCTTGTTCGGCCCGGGAGCGAGCGTGGCTTTGGACGAGACGGTTTCTTTATCGCCGCTGAAATTTTCGCCGACGCTTTCAATCTGGAGTATCGCTTCTTTGGGCTGGTTTGAAAAGTTGGTGGCGAAAACCTCAAAGCCGACTTCGGCTTTGGTGTAATGGTCCGTCAGCTTCGGCGAGATCAGAATCCAATCAATGGCCGTCTCTCCGGTGGCGATGATCTTCACCGGCCGGTAAATCCCGCCGGTGCCGTAGCTCTGCGCGTCATAAGCGGAGTTGGCGATCCCTCCCATCCGGGAATCGTGGTAAGTGAAAATGCCTTTCACCCAGATCTTCTCCGCCAGATGAACCCAGAACGCCTCTCCCCCTTCCATCCCGTAATCCCAGGGGTTGGTCACCTTGACTGCCACCACATTTTTACCCGGCAGGACCAAGCCGGTAAGGTCAAAGGAAAACGGATTGAAATAACCCTCATGCTCGCCTAAAAGCTTGCCGTTGAGCCAGACCTTGGCGAAATAATCCACACCCTCAAAATTCAGCCGCAAATTTTTCCCCGCAAAAGATTCCGGCAGTTCCAGGGTTTTTCGGAACCACACCCCCTGGTAAAAATTGATCAGGGCCGGATCGTCAATGGAAAAATTGTTCGGGACCGGCATGGTCTTCCAACCCGAATCGTCAAAGCCCGGGGCAAACCATTGCCCGGCTTCGCCCTTCTCCTCCGCGTCCGGCTTATATTGCCAGGCTCCTTCCAGAGAAATCTCCTCGCGCAGTCTGACCGAGGGCATTGCCGTTGCGCCCGCGGACTGGGCCGGAACTTCTTTGGCTTGCGTAAGCGGAGTGAAAATGGAATTGGGCATCACCCGAAGCGACCCGTCCCATTTCCAGCCCGGCCGGAGCGGCCGCGGCGTGATCAACGCGCAGGAATTGATTATGGCCAACAGCCCAACCAATCCAACCGCCCATTTCTTCATTACCATCCCTCCGATTTTTTAAATAATAAATCGCCGACGGCGCGAGCGAATTCCTCATTCGCTAAAGCTGCCAGGAACGCTGACCCCAATTACTTTTTTCCCAGGAATTGGCGTTTGGGGTCAAAGAGCCGGATCAGGTTGAGTTCGTCCGGAGCGGGCGCGAGAATTTTTTCCAATTGATCCGAGACTTTCAGGTCCCATCCGCAATTGGCTTTGATCTCCTCCACCGCCTGGTCTTCCGGCTTTCCGTAATCAAAGTATCCGGAAAGCGCGAGTTGATCTCCCTGCTTGGTCAGGACTCCGAAGTTGCTGACGATGGTCTTGACCCGCTTTCCCGGGCTTGTGATATAGCTTACATTCGGCACAAAGCGGGACTTGTCCTGGATCGCGGTGACCAGGACTTCCCGGGCGCTGGAGCAGATGTCATTGGCGCCTCCGGACCCGACCAGGAAGGTCTTGCCGATTTTGGTGGAATTGATGTTTCCGAACCGGTCCAGTTGCCCGGCTCCGATCACCCCGATACATTGGGCCGCGGCCCCTCCCATAAAGATTCCCATCACGGTTTCGATCCCGGATAACATCTTGCAGGTGGGGATGTTTCGGTAGTTGAAGATGAACGGGTCGGCCGGCCTCGGCTGGTATCCGTAAAAGCCGATTTCGGCGATGAGCTGGACTTCGGTCTTCAGTTCGCGCAGTTTGTAATACCCGAGCCAGGCCGCGAGGTTGGACGCGCCGACCCCGGCGAGGATGGTCTGATAGTTTTGGGCCTGGATCCGTTCGGCGATTTTCCGGGCCGCGACCGCGATCATCCATTCCATCGGTCCGGGCCGGGCGGCGAAGTCTATTTTTTCCCAGAGTTCAATCAGTTCGGAATGCCAGGAATCCTGATCGGCCTTTCCCTTCAGGGACCAGAGCCGGGTCTTCCCGATGGTGTCCAGGTATCCTTCCCAGCTTTTCCAGGAGAAGACATATTTATCGCACCACTGATCCATCTGTTCCTTGCTCTTGCTCGCGAGCCGGAGCTCTTCCAAAAAATCGTAATCATCGGCGTAGGCGTCCAGCTCCTTGATCCCCTGGTTGCTGACCCCGCCGGGATGCGCCCCGAAGGGAACCTCGCAAACCGCTTTCACCATAGAGCCGGGGATCTTGACCAGGTGGGAATATCTCCGGATCAATTCCGGGGCCACGATCCGCTCGCAGGTGAGGATGATCCCTTCTTTGGCTGCCCAGGCTCCGAACGCGTCTTCTCCGTAGGGCGCGGTCAGGATGGCGTTCCCGGACTGGTCCGCGGCAATGGCGTGGACAATGGCGAGATCGGGCCGATAGGCCTTGAGCTTGCCGAATTCCGATCCCGGCTCGGTCTCAAACCATTCCTGATTTTCTTTCGCCATATCGCTTCCGACCAGGGAGCGGACCGGGAGATAGGGGATGCCAAAAGCGCCGGCCAGGAACCGGAGCGGGAAGGTCAGGATGGTCCAGTTTTCAATTTCAATTTTATTTTCGTCCAGCCCTCTCTGGATGATCGGGTTCGGGGCGGGGGTGGGATATGCGTCCCCGGTAAAGGTGGCGACCAGCTTTTTCGCGAGTCCGAGATGGACCAGGGTGAGCACGGTGGAAACGATTCCCAGACTGGATACGGTGAATTGCGGATCTTTGCCCCGGAACTGGCGGCAGAGTTCATAGACCCCGGCCCCGGAGCGGCTGTGGGTGGTGAGGATATGGATGGACATTTTGGGACGGACCAGTTTCGCGATCGCGTCGGAAAGCGGGACCCTTTTGTCCGGGAGATTTTGCGTGTCCAGGTTGAGCAAGGACCCGGTCAGGGTTTTCAACAGTTCCCGGTTTTGGCTTGGCATTTTCTCCCCTTGAAAAATTCCGGAGGGCGGCTCACCAATCCGCCCCCTACTTAACTTCTTCCTGCTTGACCTCCGGCTGGAGGCAATATTTTTCCTTGAGCGATTCCAATTCCTTTTTTAGATCTTCCAGGATTTTATTTTGCTTGCGGATGGTGATGGTGTATTTGGACCAGTAATATAGTTCAAAGAAGATGGCCAGTCCGAAGCCGAGCGCGAAGGTAATCAACATCCCGATCCAGATTTCCATTTCCAGGCTGGCCAGGGTCCTTCCCGGCACCCAGATGGTGAATTTAAAAGTCTGGGAGGTGCTTTGGAAGTTGTAGGCAAGCTCCAGGATCAAAACGAACAAGACCAGCAGGATGACGATCCAACGGATATATCTCATTTTTGGCTCGCTTCCTGGAAAGCGGATCGCAGTTTCCGGTAAGTGGAATTGAGATGTTCCGGCATCACCTTGGTCTCGGCCAGCACCGGCATAAAGTTGGTGTCGCCTTCCCAGCGCGGGACGATATGCCAGTGGAGATGGTCTAGGACTCCGGCGCCGGCGGCTTTGCCGAGGTTGAGTCCGAGGTTGTAGCCCGCGGGATTCATTGCTTGTTTCAGGGCGAAAAGGCTCAGTTCAATCAGGCGGTGAACCTCGACGATTTCGGGATCGGCGAGTTCGCGGAACTCGGCCAGGTGGCGGTTGGGCACCACCATCAGGTGTCCGTTGTTATAAGGGTATCGGTTCATCACCACGGTGACCGCTTGTCCGCGCCAGAGGATCAGGTCTTCCTGGTCGTTCTTCCGGGCGATCCTTGGACAAAAAACGCAGCCGGGCTCCTGCCGGCGATCCTGTTCAATATAAGCCATCCGCCAGGGGGCCCAGAGGCTGTCCATCAGGGTTCTTTCTTGGCGCCGGCCGGATTGACGATCTGGCGGAGTTCTTTGCCGACCTTGAAGAAGGGCACCTTTTTTTGGGAGACCGCAACTTGGACCCCGGTTTTGGGGTTGCGTCCCTGGCGGGGTTTGCGGGTCCTGATTTCAAAACTGCCGAAGCCCCGGATTTCAATCCGGTCTCCCTTCCCGAGCGCCTCGGTCATGGCCTGAAACACCGATTCCACCACCAGCTTGGCGTCTTCCGCGCTCAAGCCTTCAACCTTTTGAGACAGCTTCTCAATCAATTGTCTCTTGGTCATTGTTCGCTCCTTTGAGAATTGAAAATGGTTCCAGGCTCCAGGTACCAGATCGGGTTAAACAACGGCGCCATCAAGCGGTTCAAAACATTTTTACTCAGTTCCGAGCCGAACTGCTCAAAGATACCATACCGTTTTCGGGGCCAGACCACCACCGGCTCGCCCTTGATCCCGGCCAACTCGCCGGCTTTCCTGATGGCGTCTTCCAGGTTGCCCAAACCGTCAATCAGGCCCAGCTTCTGGGCCTGCTCTCCGGTGAAGATCCTTCCGTCCGAGACCGATTCCACCTGCTCGGGAGTGAGCTTGCGGGATTCCGCGAGCGCGGCCTTGAACTGGCCGTGAACATTATCAATCACATTCTGGAAATATAACCGCTCCTCGTCGGTGAGCGACCGGGTGGGGTTGCCGGCGTCCTTGAATTTTCCGCTCTTGACCACCTCTTGCTTGACCTTCATCCATTGCAGCAACTGCCCCACATCCATCATTTCCATAATCACCCCGATGCTCCCGGTCACGGTCCCGGGCGAGGCGTAGATATAGTTGCAGGGCAGGGAGATGTAATATCCGCCGCTGGCCGCGACCGAGCCCATTGAGGCCACCACCGGTTTTTGTTTCTTGAACCGGTTGAGTTCCTCGTAGATTTCCTGGCTGGGAGCCACCGCCCCTCCCGGGCTGTCCACCCGGAGCACGATCGCCTTGATTGAACGGTCGTCCCGGAAATCGCGCAGGTCCCGCAAGAGCGGCTCGCTCTCCGTAATCACGCCCTCAACTTTGAGGATGGCGACCTTGGAGCCGAAGGAGAGGCCGGAGGTCATTGAGGATGAACTGGTATTGGTGATCCCGCTCATCGCGGCGATGATGACGATAAAGATCAGGAACAGGCCGATCAGGATCAGGATTCCAAACAGGAGCGGGCTTTTCTGCCAGAATCGCCTGGGGGCTTGGTCCGGAGAATTCAAGATCAGCCCTCCTTTTTATGGTCGCCGCTGTCGGGATTGAGTTTATCGGTTGAAGCTTTTTGCCCGGAATCTCCCGGGAACAGGTCCTTGCCTTTGGTTTCCGCGAGTTTCCTCTGGATGATCTCTCCGAGCTTGGAAGTGCCGTCCCATTCCGAGGATTTATATTGCTCCATTTGCGCTTCATCTTCCTTCTGCGCCACGGCGCGCAGGCTCAGGCGGATGCGCTTTTCTTGCGGGTCCACGCTCAGGACCTCAACCCGCACATCCTGTCCGACCTGAACCACATCCTTGGGGTCTTTGACCTGCTCGTCGCTCAGCTCGCTGATATGGATCAGGCCCTCAATCCCCTGCTCCAGCTCGACAAAGGCTCCGAAATCGGTGATGCTGACCACCTTGCCGGCGACCCTGGTCCCGGGCCGGTATTTTCCCGCGACCAAGCTCCAGGGGTCGGCCTCCATCTGCTTGATCCCCAAGCTGAAGCGCTCCCGGTCCGGGTCCACATCCAAGACCACGCATTCCACTTCATCGCCTTTCTTGAACAGGTCCTTGGGATGCCGGACCTTTTTCACCCAGGACAGGTCGGAGATATGGACCAGGCCGTCAATCCCCTCTTCCACTCCCACGAAGATGCCGAAATTGGTGATGTTCTTGACCTTGCCCCGGATCCGGGAACCGGGCGGATATTTCTCCGTGAGCAACTCCCAGGGATTCGGGATCACCTGCTTCATCCCCAGGCTGATTTTGCGGTTCTGGAGATCAATATCCAGGACCTTGGCTTCAATGATCTGGGCCGGCTGCACCACCTCGTTGGGCATAATCCGCTTCTTGCTCCAACTCATCTCCGTGACATGCACCAGGCCTTCCACGCCCGGCTCCAACTCCACGAATGCGCCGTAATCCATCAGGTTGGTGACCTTGCCCGAGACAATGGTCCCCACCGGATACTTCTTGTCAACATTGTCCCAGGGGTCCGGCTCCAACTGCTTCATCCCCAGGCTCACCTTTTCCGTGATCCGGTCGAATTTCAGGATCTTCACTTCCACATCGTCTCCCACCTTGATGAATTCCCCGGGATGACCCACCCGTTTCCAGCTCATATCCGTGATGTGGAGCAGGCCGTCCACTCCGCCGATGTCCACGAACGCTCCATACTCGGTGATGTTCTTGACCTTGCCCTTGATGATCATCCCTTCTTCCAGCCCCGACAGGGTATGGTCCCGCTGATCCTTGTATTTCCGCTCCATCACCGTCCGCCGGCTCACCACCACATTGACCCGCTTGCGGTTGAACTTGAGCACCTGGAACATATCTTCCTTGCCCATCAGCTCTTCCGGGTTTTTCACCGGACGGGTGTCGGCCTGGCTCCCGGGCATAAAGGCCTGAACCCCGCCCAAATCCACCATATAGCCGCCCTTGATATGCTCGACGATCCTGCCCAGGATCGGCGTCTGTTTTTTATAGGCCTGCTCGAACAGGTCCCACATCCGCTTCCACTCGGCCTTGGTCTTGGAAAGCAGGATCCCCCCCCGCTCCTCCTGACGCTGCTCCACCAACACCTCAATCTGGTCTCCCACCTGAACCTTGATCTCGTGGCTGGCATAATCTCGGAAATCCTCGATCGGCGCCTGGCCCTCGCATTTGTCCCCGATGTCCACCATCACATATTCCTTCTCCACGCTGACAACGACACCCTTGACGATTTCCCCCTCGTCAAAATGCTTCCGGCTCATACTCTGTTCAAAGAGCGCGCCAAAGGTTTCCTCGCTGGTTGTAGGGCCGCTTTTCTCGATCGGTTTTTCTCCGGTCTTGACCTCCTCTTTTGGCTGGTCGTTTGGTTGTTTTTTTTCTTCCACCAATTTAGAACCCCCTAAAAGTTATTCCCGGGATTTCTCCCTGACTATTCGCAAAAGTTTTTCCACGATCTGCTCGGCGCTCGAATCCGTGGTGTCAACCATTACCGCGTCCAAAGCGGGCTTGAGTGGAGCCAGTTCCCGTCCGGAATCCTGCTCGTCCCGCTCTTTCACTTCTTTCAGAACCTCCTCGTAATTGACGGCGAAGCCCTTGTCCCGGAGTTCCCGGTGTCTCCTCCGGGCGCGCTCTTCCGCGCCGGCGGTGACGAAGAATTTGAAATCCGCATCCGGAAACACCACCGTGCCCACATCCCGTCCTTCCGCGACCACGCCGCCCTCTTTCCCGAGTTCGCGCTGGAGCTCCCACATTTTTTCCCGGATCGGAAGGTGCCGGCTGATCTTGCTCGCGGCCATCCCCATTTCCGGCTTCCGGATTTCTTCGCTCACATCTTCTCCGTTCAAAAGCACCTGAAGCCGGCCGGAAACTTTTTTCAACTCAATCCGCAAGCCGGGCGCGACGGTCTTGACCGATTCCAGGCAATCCAAGTCGAGGTTTTGACGGAGTGCTTGCAGACCCGCGGCGCGATACATCGCTCCGGTATCCAAATACAGGTAGCCCAATTTTTCCGCCAACCTCTGACTCACTGTGCTTTTACCCGACCCCGAGGGACCGTCAACAGCGATAATATATTTTTTCCCCATCTTATGCAACTAGCCGGTTCAATTTTTCAAGGAATCCCGGAAACGAGGTGTCCACCCACTCCACCGATCGGACTTTGGTCTGCCCTGACGCGGCCATTCCGGCCACGGCCAAACTCATCGCCACCCGGTGATCCTGGTGGCTGAAAACTTCCGCGCCTTTAAGAGTGGCCTGCCCTTCAATCACCATCCCGTCTTCCAACTCTTCCACTTTCGCGCCCATCTTCTTCAACTCGGTTGCCATTGCGTTGATCCGGTCTGATTCCTTGACCCGCAGTTCCTTGGCGTCCCTGATCACGGTGGTTCCTTTTGCCCGGGTCGCGGCCACCGCCAGGATGGGGATTTCGTCAATCAGGCGCGGGATCAGGTCGCCCTTGAATTCGGCGGCTTTCAACCCCTGGCTTTTCACCAGCAAATCTCCCACCGGCTCGCCCGAAGCCAGGCGCGCGTTCTGGATTTCAATGTCCGCGCCCATCATCTTGAGGCCGTCCAAAATCCCGGTCCGGGTCGGGTTCAGGCCCACGCTCCGGATCAAAACTTCCGAGCCGGGAACGATCAGGCCGGCGATGATGAAGAAGGCGGCTGAGGAAATGTCACCGGGGACTTGCAGGTCCCGGCCGGAAAGTTCCTGGCCGCATACGAACTCTATTTTCAAACCGGACCTGATCAGGGTCGCGCCGAAATATTCCATCATATTCTCGGTATGGTCCCGGCTTGGGGAAGGCTCGGTGAGCCGGGTTTTCCCTTGGGCGAAAATAGACGCGAGCAGGATCGCGCTTTTCACCTGGGCGGACGCCACCGGCATTTGGTAATCTATGCCGTGAAGATTTCCGCCCCTGATGGTCAAAGGCGCCAGTCCGTTTTCGCGGCTCTGGATTCGGGCGCCCATTTTGGAAAGCGGCTCAATGATCCGTTTCATCGGTCTTCTCTGCAGGGTTTCATCTCCGGTGAGCGCCGATTGGAAATTTTGCCCGGCCAGCACGCCCGAGATCAGTCGCATCCCGGTGCCGGAATTGCCCAGGTCAATGATTTGGTTCGCCGGTTTCAATCCGGCCTTGCCCGCGCCTTTGATTACCAGCTCGTCCCCGACCTTGATTTCCACCCCCAGCATCCGGAAGGCCGAGATGGTCCTGAGCACATCGTCTGCTTTCAGCCAGCCCCAGGCCCGGGTGACCCCCTTGGCGATTGCGCCCAGGATCACGGCCCGGTGCGAAACGGATTTGTCTCCCGGGATGGTAATTTCTCCGGCCAGCCTTCCCTTTGCCTGGATTTCCCAATCAGCCATTGCCGGACTTGATCTTCTCCTTGATG
>CAIYYW010000255.1 GCA_903930515.1 uncultured delta proteobacterium
AATCAGGCAGAATTTTGAGGGTAAATTTTTTAAATTACTAACTACCATACACCCGGATGGTTTAGAAGGGGAAATTAAGGGCAAGGCCGCGAATGCCAAGAATGACGCCAAGTTAGTCCGGCAGGTGGCGGACATGCTGCAAGGAGTGGCAAACATGGCCTCGGTTTCCCCCGTCTATTTGGCGGTGCTTAGGGGCGCGCAACTGCTAAACGCTCAAGGTTGTTTCTCCGGCCAGGAGGCACCCAATTGCCACCTCTACATCGTGACCGATCTCCAAGAAAACCAGGAAAAGGCAATCCGGCAGGCCCTAGCCGGTAAGGTGGATTCAAGGCTGCCGCAGGATTTGGTTATCGACAACACCAACATCGAGATTATTTTTTGCGGCCTCGCCATTACCCATGGATATGGAAGAAATGCGGCAGAGGCGGCGAGATTGGAGAAGGTCTGGAAATCCGTGTTTAAGGTTCCGGAGGCGGTGCAGTTTCAACCGTTCTGTCCCAAGGGAGGGAAAAATTGAAAATACTGGATGCTATTATCGGGCCGCTGGTCGTCCTGCTGTTGATCTTGATCGCATTTTTATATACCACAGGCGGAAGCAACTTGGAGGTCACCAAGAAGCTGATCAGGTGGACGGTCGTCTTCATAATTTTTGCGTTCTTAGCCCGGGCGTGCATTCCGCACGGATAAAGGGAGCAGAAAATGCACCATTTTGACAACCTAATCGTGGGCGTGGCCTTGATGGCGATGCTCATGGTCTTCCTTCGGAGCGTTTTGAATTCCATCAGTCCGCGGCTGGGCAATGAAGTTTTCCGGGGGATGAAAAAGCTGGCTAGTCTGCTGGCTGGGGGCATTGCCTGGATGTTCATGAAGCTCCTGTCGCTTTTTGGAGTTGACTGGACCCAGAAAAAATTGCCGGGGAGGAGAACATGAGCCGGGTTCTGGCCAAGGGGTATCATTTCGGCGACACGCTACACTGGCCACGGAACATTGTGCAAGAAGGCGTTCCCAACCTTCACCTGCATTGTCTGGGCTCTTCGGGTAGCGGCAAGACCCGGTTTCTGTATCACCTGGCTTGTCAGGATATTGAGCGAGCCATGAAGAATCCCGGACAACTGTGTGTCATTGTCGCGGACCCGCACGGGGATATGCTAAAAAGCATCCAAAACTTTATCGCTAGGCGAGCAGAGTCAGATTTTATCGATGGCAATGTTATAGTTGTTGACCCGGTTGACCAAAAACGAGGGGCGGTAGGAGTAAATATTCTCCAGCCTTTTTCTGGTCATCCTTACGAAGTCATTGACGAGACAGTGAGTTGCTTCAAGAGCATCTGGAAAGACGCCTGGGGCGCGCGCATGGAGGATATCCTACGGCATTCCTGCCTGCTCCTTCAAGAGCATGACCTGACGCTGGCCCAGATGCCCCGGCTTCTGACAGATAAAAATTTCCGGCTCACGTTAGTGGAGCGGTCGGAGAACCGAGACACCAAGCTCTACTGGCAGCTTCATTTTGATGCGTTCCGAGACAGCGAACAAAGATATTTCATCGAGAGCACGAGAAACAAAATCAGCGCGTTTCTTTCCAACCCTTACATCAAGCCGATATTGAGCCAGGTGCGGAGCACGATCAACTTCTACGAGGCCATGAATTCCGGCAAGATCATTCTGATTAATTTGGCGCGAAGCCACTTGAAGACGGAAAGTCGGCGTCTTTTCGGCATCTTG
>CAIYYW010000256.1 GCA_903930515.1 uncultured delta proteobacterium
CATGATGGAGATCGCGGCCAGGGGCGCGGTTTCCGCGCGCATAATCCTGGGGCCTAGTCCGAGCGGGAGAAATCCGGAAGAGATCGCAAGTTCGGCTTCCTGGTCTTCAAACCCTCCTTCAGGCCCGGCCAGAAGCAGGATTTTATTGGGAGCCGGATCCTTTTTCAGGTTTTTAAGTTCACCGCCTTTGGCTTTCTCCCACAAAATGATTTTGGTCCCGTCAAATTTTTCCAAAAGCAATTTCGGAAGCTCAATGGGATAATCAATCCTCGGAACCTTGACCCTTGCGGACAGAGAGGCCGCTTCTTCCAGGATTTTGGACCAGCGGAATAATTTCTGGTCAATGTCCCTGGAACTGATCTTCACCACCGCTCGTTTGGTCAGGATGGGAAGAATTTTTGTCACGCCCAGCTCGGTCGCGCCGGTGAGGATTTTATCCAGGGCCTGCTCCTTGATCAGGGCCTGGGCGAGGATGAGTTCCAGGCCGGATTCGGTCTTGGGAAATTTTGTTTGCAGGATTTTGGCCCTGACCCGGCTGGGTTTGCTCTCAATGATCTCGGCCAGATACTCTTTGCCGGCGCCGTCAAACAGCGCGATTTTGGCGCCGGCTCCGATCCTAAGCACGGACCGGATGTGGTGGACCGTGTCCGCATCCAGGTCGGCGAACAACTGTCCATCATCCGAATGGATCCTCCGGGGAGAGACGAAGAATCTCCGGAAAGTTTTCCTCAGTTTTTTTTCATCAAAATTGCTATCCATTGGTCCTGTTCCTTTCTTTTTAAAACTTTCATTCCCAATTTTTGATAAAACCTGATCAGGTCCGCGGTTTGATCCGGAAGGATCCCGCTGACCGCCAGGTATCCTCCCGGCCCCAGGTGCCGGATCAAGTATGGTCCGAGCCGTTTCAATTCCGCGTCAAACAAGTTGGCCACGATCAGGTCAAAATTAAACCGGACCAGCCTCCGGCCGGTTTCGCTTCCGGCCCGGACCAGTTCGATTTTGTTCTGGAGTCCATTGCGCCGGATATTGTCTTCCGCCACTTTCAACGAAAGCGGGTCAAGGTCAATCCCGATCACTTTTTTCGCGCCCAGCATCGCCGCGGCCATTGCCAGGATTCCGGTCCCGGTTCCCGCATCCAAAACCTTTGCCGCCGGTTCCGGCGTCAGTTCCTCAATCATTCCCAAGCAGAGTTGGGTGGTGGCGTGATAGCCGGTTCCGAAGGCCAGGCCTGGTTCCATGGTGATGATCAAAAAACCCGGCGCCAGTGCTTCTTTGGGGGGCTTCTGCCATTCGGGCACCACCCAGAATTTACGGCTGATCCTGGTGGGAACCACGGTGTCCCGCCATTTGTTGATCCAGTCCTGGTCAATAATGGTTTGAATTTTGGGGCTGGAGATGCCCTGGTCCGGGAAGAGCTTGGGCAAATCCGCGAGATATTTTTGCACCTGGCCCATCCGGCCCGGGAGCTTCCGGTCCTGGGCCAAAAAACCGGTCAGCCGTTCCACTCCGGGCTTGGAAGGTTTGGCTTCCGAGAAAATCGCCCCGCCCGATCCGAGGGAGGTGAGGAAATCCGCAACGGCTTCCAGGACAAAAGACGGGCCTTGGATGCTGATTTCCACCCAGCCCGCGGCCGGCTTAGTGACGGTCATCGGTATTCCAGGAAATATTCTTCAATCGCCAGCGCGGCGTTGCACCCGTCGGCCACAGCCGAGGCCACCTGGCGCGTCGGTTTCCCCCGGACATCTCCGACCGCGAAAATGCCGGGAACGCTGGTCCGGGTATTTTCCAGGGCCTTGATGAACCCGTCCGGATTCAGCTCCACCAGGCCCTTAACCGGATCGGTCTCCGGCTTCATCCCCACATAAATAAACACCCCGGTCACTTTCAAGATCTGTTCCTTGCCGCGGTCCTTGTCCATTATCTTCAACCCCTCCACCTGATCCTTTCCGATGATTTCCTGGGGCAACGAATTGAGCTGGAATCGGAGGTTCTCCCGATCAGCCGCTCTCTGCTCCAGGATTTTTTTCGCCCGCAATTGATCCCGCCGGTGAACCAGATAAACCGTTTTACAGATTTGCGACAAATAAAGCGCCTCCTGCACCGCGCTGTCCCCCCCTCCGATCACCGCCACATCCTCATTACGGAAAAAATTACCATCGCAGGTAGCGCAGTAACTCACCCCTCTTCCGAGCAGCTCCTGCTCTCCCGGAATCCCCAGGGACCTTGGATTGGAACCGGTCGCGATTACCACCGCCCTGGCCATCAGTTCCTGGTGGTCAGTCAAATCCAGCTTGAATTCCTTATCCTCCCGATACACTTTTTTTACTCCGACCTGGACGATCTCGGCCCCGAACCGTTTGGCCTGCGCTTCCATCTTCGCGGCCAGTTCGCGGCCGGAAATTCCGTCCGGGAACCCCGGATAGTTTTCAATCTGGTGAACCATAAAGACCATCCCGCCCGGAACCGCAGGGTCATACACCTTGGTTTCAACCCCGGCCCGGCCCAAATAGATCGCCGCGGTCAGCCCGGCCGGACCGCC
>CAIYYW010000257.1 GCA_903930515.1 uncultured delta proteobacterium
GATGAAGGACTCGATCATGGAAATCGTGTGCGACCAAATCCGCAAGGCCTTCACCCTGGTCAAGGAAATGCCGGAGGCGATCGAGGTCCAAGCCTTCGGCGACCGGCTCAATGTGGCGGTCCGGGACCGCGGCCGGGATTTCTGGAAAATACTTTCCGACCTCTTGAAGACCGGGATCACCATTGTGATGACCACTCCCTACCTGGACGAGGCGGAGCGGTGCTCGACCGTGGGGCTGATCAACAAGGGAAAACTGATGGTGATGGACTCCCCGCAAAAGGTGAAAATGCTGATGAGGGACACCATCATTGAAATTGTCTGCGACCAGATCCGCAAGGCTTTCAGCCTGATCAAAGAGCTGCCGGAGGTGATCGAGGTTCAGGCCTTCGGCGACCGTCTCAATGTGGTGGTGAGAGACCAGGTAAAATGTTTTCCCGTGATTGAAAATAAATTAAAAAGCGCGGGGATTAAAATCATTGAAACCAGGCCGGTTCCGCCATCGCTGGAAAACATTTTCATCTCGCTGATCAAATCCGAGCCGTCCGGGGTTATACAATGAGCGAGCCGGCGATTTCCGTTCACAACCTGACCAAGCGGTTCGGGGATTTTCTCGCGGTCAACAATGTCTCCTTCCAGGTGGGCAAAGGCGAGATCTTCGGGTTCCTGGGCGCGAACGGCGCGGGCAAGTCAACCACGATCAGGATGCTCTGCGGCCTGCTAAGTTCCACTTCGGGCACGGCCACGGTTGCCGGGTATGAGATCAATCAGCAGCCGGAAAAGGTCAAGGAAAATATCGGTTATATGTCCCAGAAGTTTTCTTTATATGACGATCTGACGGTTCGGGAGAACATCCGTTTTTTCGGCGGGGTATATGGATTGCGGGGCAAAGAACTCAAGGATCGGATGGAATGGGCGGTGGAGATGGCGGGACTTCAGGGAAGGGAGAACAGCCTGACCGTGGAGCTGGCCGGGGGATGGAAGCAGAGATTGGCGCTCGGATGCGCGATCCTGCATAATCCGAAAATTGTTTTTTTGGACGAACCCACCGGGGGGGTTGACCCGGTCTCGCGGAGAAATTTCTGGGAGCTGATCAACCAGCTCTCCGAGCAGGGCACCACGGTTTTTGTCACCACCCACTATTTGGACGAGGCGGAATACGCGAACCGGATTATGTTGATCCAGGCGGGCGAGATCATCGCCGGGGGCAGCCCGAAGGAGTTGAAGGAAACCCACATCAAGAATCCGATTTTGGAAGTGGAGTGCGACCAGGTGGTTTCGGCGATGGAAATTTTGCAGCAGCAGGACTGGGTGATCGAGACCACTATCTTCGGGACTTATCTGCACACGAGCGTGACGAATGAAGACGAAGGCCGGAAAAAAATTCAAAAGGTGCTGGCGGAAAATAATATTTCCATCAAACGGATGGACCGGATCGTGCCCTCTCTGGAGGATGTGTTCATTTACCTGATTGATCAGGGCTCACCCGCGGCCAAGGAGGAAAGCCGGTAAAGATGTTCAAAAGGATCAAACCGATCATCAAGAAGGAAATCCGGCAGATCTCAAGGGACCGTCGCACCCTGGGGGTCTTGATTTTCCAGCCGGTGTTCCTGCTGGTTATGTTCGGATACGCGCTCAACTTTGATGTCAGGCATATCGCCATTGCCGTCTATGACCAGGACAAGACCAAAGTCAGCCGCGATTTTGTCAACAGTTTTCTTCATTCCGAATACTTCGACCTCAAGTACTACCTGAAAGGCGAAAAAGAAATCAGCGAACTCCTGGACGAGCGCAAGGTCTGGGTGGTGATGGTGATCCCCAAGGATTTTTCCCGGAAGCTGCTCAGCGGACAGGAGGCGAAAATTCAAATCCTGATTGACGGTTCCAACGCCAGCCAGGCCACCACGGTCGCGGCCTACACCAGCGGCCTGGTCCAGTCCTATTCCATCAAGATCCTGAGCGAGATGTTCATGCGCAAGCGCGGAATGACCTTGTCCCTGCCCGTGGATTTCCGGCCCCGGGTCTGGTACAACCCCGAGTTGAAGAGCGTCAAGTTCCTGATCCCGGGATTGATGGCCTTCATCCTAACCATCAGCGCGGTCATTTCCACCTCGCTCTCGGTGGTGCGCGAGAAAGAGCGCGGCACCATGGAGCAGATTATGGTCTCGCCGGTCAAGCCGATCGAGTTGATCATCGGCAAGACCATCCCCTATGTGTTCATCTCCCTGGCCACCGCCTATATGATCCTGTTAATCAGTTACCTGCTGTTTGATTTCGAGGTCAAGGGCAGCCAATTCCTGCTCTTCTTCGTGATCCTGCTCTATCTGTTCATCGCGCTCGGCGCCGGCCTGTTCATCTCCACGGTTTCCAACACCCAGCAGGTGGCGTTCCAGCTTTCCACCATTTTCACCATGCTCCCGACTTTCCTGCTTTCCGGGTTCGTGTTCCCGATCCGGAATATGCCGTTCGCGATTCAACTGGTTACCATGATCGTGCCGGCCAGATATTTTCTGGTCGCGCTCCGGAGCATCATCCTCAAGGGGATGGGAATCGGCGCTTTCTGGCATCAGGTGATTTTTATGATCGTGTTCGGGATTTCGATCAACGCCCTGAGCTGGGTCAGGATGAGGAATAAGAGGCTTTGAACAAATGAGGGCGATCCTGCAAATAATCCGCAAGGAATTTATCCAGGCCGCGCGGGACCGGAAGATGATTTTCATCATCCTGGTGGCGCCGGTGTTCCAGTTGATCATCCTGGGCTACGCGGCCAACCTGGATGTCAGGAATATCCAGACCGTGGTCTGCGACCTGGACCGGACCCCGGAAAGCCGGGCGCTGGTGAGCGAGTTCAGCAACTCCGGTTATTTCGTGGTCAACGACTACGCGGAAAAAATTTCCGACCTGGACCATTACCTGGATTATGGCAAGGCCTCGTTCGCCCTGGTCATCCCCAAAAATTTCGGCTCCAAGATCATCCAGGGCCGGACCGCGCAGTTGCAAATCCTGGTGGACGGGTCCGAGTCGTCCTTTGCCACCTCCGGTCTCCAGTACGCGAGCATCATCGCGCTCCGGTATTCCCAGAATGTTTTGCTCCAGACCTTCAGCCGGATGCAAGGGACCGGAATCAAAGTTCCGCGCCTCAACCCGGAGATTCGGATCTGGTATAACCCGGAGCTCCGGAGCCGCAACTTTATGATCCCGGGGGTGCTGGCCCTGCTCCTGATGATTATGACCACCATGCTCACCTCGCTCGCGGTGGTGAAGGAAAAAGAAGTGGGCACGATGGAACAGTTGATCGTGACCCCGATCCGCTCTTACGCCCTGATCATCGGCAAGCTCGCCCCCTTCAGCATCATCGGCATGATTGATGTGGTCCTCGTTTTGCTGGTCGCCAGCTTCTGGTTCAAGGTCCCGCCCAAGGGTTCCGTCCCGCTCCTGTTCCTATTATGCATGCTGTTCCTGATGACCACCCTCGGACTCGGACTGCTCGTGTCCACCCTGTCCAAAACCCAGCAACAGGCGATGATGTCTTCCCAGTTCTTCATCATGATGCCGATGATCTATCTCTCCGGGTTCGTGTTCCCGATTGAAAATATGCCCAAAATCATCCAGCTCGTGACCTTTTTCCTCCCACTGCGATATTTCATCGTCATCATCCGGGGACTGTTTATGAAAGGAGTGGGATGGCATGAACTCTGGGCACAGGCGCTGATGCTGCTCCTTTTCGGAATCGCCATCCTCTCCATCAGCATCGTCAGGTTCCGGAAAAAAATCGGATAAAAATTCAAAACAAAAATACCTTTTACCGCGGAGACGCAGGGAATAAAATCAGATTTAAATATTTTTCATTTTGTCGGAGGAACGAGTAAATCGCGGCGGAGAAAAACCGATCAACAATTTCTTTCCACTACAAAGTCGGCCATTGCGAGCAGGGCGAGCTTATAAGGGGAATCGGGGAAAATAGAGAGGCTTTTCTTGGCCGTGAAGATATATTGCCTTGCCTTATCCATCGTGTAATCAATTCCGCCCAATCGTTCCACTATCTCCAGGGCTTGGGAAAAATGCCCCTGGGCCAGTTCGGTTCTGGTGAAGAGTTCGTGGAGTTGTTCGCGCTCGGATTCTTTGGCCAGCTTGAAGGCTCGGATCAGGGGAAGGGTGGCCTTGCTTTCGAGGAAATCTTTTCCGGTTTGTTTTCCCCAGACCGGCTTCAGGTTCCGGTAGTCCAAGGCGTCGTCCACCAACTGGAAGGCGATCCCGAGGTTATGTCCGAAATCGGCGAGCGATTCCTCATGCTTGCGGTTGGCCTCGCCCAGGATGGCGCCGATCTGGCAGGTGGCGCTGATCAGGGAAGCGGTCTTGTCAATGATGGTGGAAAAATATTCGGTCTCGTCGACTTCAATCTTGCCGCGCCTTCCTAGCTGGAACGCCTCTCCCTCCGCCATTTGCATGGCGATGTCATTGAGCAGTCCCAGGATCCGGTAATTGCCCATTTGCAAGATCAGATTGAACGACTTGAATAGGAGGTAATCTCCGACCAGGACGCTGGCCTGGTTTCCCCATAAAACATTGGCGCTGGGACGGCCTCTCCGCGTCCGGGCCTCGTCCACCACATCGTCGTGGATCAGGGTGGCGGTATGGGCGTATTCAATGGCCGCTGCATAATAGACATTATCTTTGCCCTGGTAGCCGCAGAGCCGGCTGGAGAGCAGGAGCAGGGATGGCCGGAATCTTTTCCCGCCGCTTTTCAGGAGGTGGTCGGACACCTCGAAAATAATCTGCGCATCGCTCCGGGCCTCTTGAAACAGGACTTCCTCCACCTGCGCCAGTTCTTCGCTGATCAGGCCCAACTCAATCTCTTTGCCGACACGCTTGGTCTCCATCCAACACTTCCCTATATCATTTTAGTTAGGAAAGGACTTAAGTCAATTTGAAAATTTAAAAAAAACGCCGGCGGAATTTTGATCCTGCCGGCGTTTCCGGATTGGCGCCCAGGTTATTTCAACTCGTCCCGTCCGTATCCCAGGATTCTCCGGGCCACGATCAGGGTGTTGATCTGGCCGGTCCCTTCAAAGATGTCATTGATCTTTCCGTCCCGCATCCATTTTTCCAGCAAGAGCTTGCGCGAATACCCGAGCGGGCCTAGCAGTTCCACCGCCTTCTGGGTGATCCAGGTAATGGCGCGCCCGGTTTTGGCCTTGCACATACTGGCTTCCATATTATTGTGGATCCCGGCGTCGGCCATCCAGGACGCCCTCCAGGTGAGCAGGCGCGAAGCCTTAAGTTGCGCCTCCATCATCATCAGGTCCTTTTCGCGAGCCGTGAGGTTGCCAGCCGAGACCCCGTATCTGATTTCCACCCCGGCCTGTTTGAAAAACTTTTGAACCTCTTCCAAAGCCGCGCGTGCGATCCCGAGCGCGTTTCCCGCAACCATCGGCCGGGTGGCGTCAAAGGTGGCCATCACATCGCGGAACCCCTTCTTGACCTCCGGGTCTCCCAGGATGTTCTCAATTGGAATGCGGCAGTCTTCAAAAATGATCGCGGCCGTGTCCGAGGCTCGGATGCCGAGTTTATGTTCCAGCTTGGTCACTCTCATTCCCGGGGTATGATGGTCCACCAGGAAGGACTTGATCCCGGCGCGGCCGGCCTTCCGGTCCACCGATGCCCAGACCACCAAGAACCCCTCCGAGTCCTCCACCGCGCCCTTGCCCGCGGTCACAAAAATCTTCTCGCCGTTCAAAACCCATTGGTTTCCGTCCCGGACCGCGGTGGCGGCAATGGCTGCGGTATCAGACCCGGCTCCCGGCTCGGTGATGGCCATCGCCCCCCATTTGGGCTTGCCCTCGGAGAAGCGTTTCAGGAACCGCTCCTTTTGCTCGGGAGTTCCCGCGGCCGCAACCGCGGCTCCTCCCAGGCCGGGAGAAGGCATTGCCAGATATAGGCCGGCGTCTCCCCATCCCAGTTCCTCAACCGTCACCACCAATTGCATATTGCGGGTGCCGATTTTTTTATCGCCCCCTTTGGCCTCGTCGGGTTTTTTCTCCTTCGGGCTGGCGCCGAACATAGAGGTTCCCATACCCTTCATCGCGTTCCACATCAGGTTGGTCCATTCGTCCACCCGCTGATGCTCATTATCATCCGCCCATCTGGCCCATTTCCGCATCATTCCCCCGGCCAGGCCGTTAAGCATTTTCTGAATATTTTTTATCCCATCCGGCAGTTCAAACTCAATCATTTTAATCCCTCCCCTGTTCCTTAAACTATGGCCATTCCTTCAAAAGCCGCGAACCCTCTTCCGTTCCGGAGCCACATTTCCACCGGATGCTCGCGGATATAGCCGTGCCCTCCCAGGATCTGAAGCCCGCAGTCCGTGACCCAGACCGCCATCTGGTCCGCGTATAGTTTGGCCAAATAGGCGTCCTTGAACGCGTCCGGCTTTTTGACATCCAGCTTCCAGGCCGCTTCCCAACCCAGCAACCTCGCCGCGTCAACCTCCCAGCCCATCTCCGCAAGCATAAACGCGATCGCCTGACGGTGCGCGATCGGCTCCCCGAACGCCACCCGCTCCTTGGCGTAGTCTCTTCCGTATTCAAAACTTGATCGGGCCACCCCGGCCGCCAGCGCCGTCTGCGCAACCCAACTGAGCGCGGCCACCCGCTTGAAGTCGCATCCGGCCTCCCCGCCCAACCGGTTCTCAACAGGGACTTGCAGGTTTTCCAGCTTCAACTCTGCAGTCTCCAGGGCCTTGATCCCCATATTCTTCTCGCGCTCCCCGAGCTTGAGTCCGGCCGCCCCCTTTTCCACGATGAACCCGGCAACATTCTCGTAACCAGGTTTACCCTCCAGGCTCGCCCAGACCAGGTAAAGCTCCGCGTTCAACCCGATCGGGACCAGGCATTTATCCCCGTTGATCAGGTAGCCGTTTCCTTTCTTCTCCGCCTTGGTCTTTAGGCTGCTAAGGTCAAAGTTGAAATAGGGTTCCACCAAAGCGGAAGTGGCTTTCAGATATTTGCCTCCGCAAAATTTAGGCAAATATTTGTCCTTTTGAGGGTCGGTCCCGAACTCCATCACCGGGTAGGCAAAGAGCGCCGGAGCGAGCAGGGCCATTGCCATACTCAGGTCCCCCCAGGCCAATTCCTCGGCCATCAATGCCCCGGTCACCGCCGAGCGCTCCATCCCGGCGCCGCCGTATTTCTCAGGGATCACCGCGTTGACCATTCCAAGCTCCCATCCGGCCTGGAGGGTCGCCTCCGGAACCGTGTCCTTCTCGTCGCAATCATGGGCCTTGGGACGAAGCTCGTTGACGGCAAAATCTCTCGCCATATCCTGGATCATTTTTTGGTCTTCACTGGGCATAAAAGATACCATTCTCCAACCTCCTCCGAGATCTTAGATTTTCTAATGGCATACCAAACCCCGACCAAAATGGCAAGAAAAATCAGCCTAACTATTCGCTCTAGTTGCTCTGCTTGGCATAAACAGTTCCTGGCGCATACACTCTTGCTTGTGCGCTGCTTTGAATGTGCGAGCGCCTTCCTTGTCCGCCGTAGCCACTTCTTGCTCGGACAATCTGTCGGCGAAGGCGGAAGGCGCGATAGCTCTGAAATACACCTCTGGGGCACAGACACTCTTGTAGGGGGCGGGACACTCTTGTAGGGGGCGCAGACACTCCTGTCTGCGATTCTGCTTTGAATAC
>CAIYYW010000258.1 GCA_903930515.1 uncultured delta proteobacterium
CAAGATGCCCAACGGCATGATGCTGTCGCAGGAGATTGACGAAATGATCAAGGGCACCGGCAAGTGATCACGCGCTGATGTTCCGCGGATGACGCGGGTGGCATCACACCACCCGCTTCCTCCTGCGCCATTCCTCCGCAATCGCCGTCGCGACGCGCTATTTCCCGCGTGGATCCAGCGCGTCGCGCAGCCCATCGCCCACCAGGTTGAACGACATCACGCACAGAAAGATCGCGGCACCTGGAAAGATCGCAAGCCACGGCGCCTGCTCCAGAAAACGCTGTGCTGCGTTGAGCATCGATCCCCAACTCGGCGCCGGCGGCTGCTGGCCAAGGCCAAGGAAGGACAAAGCCGCCTCGGCGATGATCGCCTGCGCGATGGTCAGCGTCGATTGCACCAGCACCGGTGGCACGATGTTCGGCAGCACATGCCGGATGGCCACCCGCCAGCCCGGATTGCCCAAGGCCCGCGCCGCCTCGACATAGTCGTTGGTGGCGGCATCCAGCGTGGCACCGCGGGAGACGCGCATGAAGATCGGCGCCGCAGGGAGCATCGGCTCGGAAATCTGCCGGCAGGTGATCAATTTCGGCCCCCGGACCCTGGTGATGCTGGACCAGGCGGAAACCGCGCTGTTCCAGATTGAACGCGAACTGGCGCATTATGTGGAGATGCCGGGAAGGATCGCGGCCAAGATCGGAGATATCTGCGACGAAGGCGCGCTGTCTCAACTGTTGTCGCAATACCAGCCGGAGGTGATTTTTCATTGCGCGGCTTACAAGCATGTGCCCCTGATGGAGTTCAATATCCGGGAGGCGATCAAGAATAATATCATCGGCACCAAGACCATCGCCCGGCTCGCCCATCGCTTCGGGGTGCAAAGCCTGGTCTTTATCTCCACCGACAAGGCGGTCAATCCCAGCAGCGTGATGGGAGCGAGCAAGCGGGCCGCGGAAAAATATCTTCAACTGTTGTCCGGAAACAGCAAGACCAGGTTCGTGATGGTCCGGTTCGGCAATGTGCTCGCCAGCCAGGGAAGCGTGGTGGAGATTTTCCGCAAACAAATTATGGAAGGCGGACCGGTCACCGTGACCCACCCGGAGATGCGCCGGTATTTCATGACCATCCCGGAAGCATCCCTGCTCGTGCTCCAAGCGGCCTCGATCGGGAAAGGCGGGGAAATCTTTCTCCTGGATATGGGCGAGCCGATCCGGATCCTGGACCTGGCCAAAGACCTGATCCACCTCTCCGGGCTCAAGCCCGATGAAGACATCCAAATTATTTTCAGCGGAATCCGGCCGGGGGAAAAACTTTTTGAGGAGCTGAGATTCAAGGATGAGGATCTGATCCCAACCGAACACAATAAAATTTTTCAACTCAAGATCAATAACGGGATCAACGAGGAAACCCGGATCGGCCTGGAAGATTTAAGCCCCCGGTTCGTGGACGCGCTGAGCGAGCAGGAGTTGAGGGGATGGCTGGGGAAAGTAGTTCCCGAGTATAGTTTTGCGAGCGGTCCGGGCAGTAAAACCAACAGGGAGGTTAGGGATGGACGAACTTAATCGGCAACAACCAAGCCAGATCACCCCGTATTCGGGCGACAAGGGGTTATTCTCGGAAACGCCCGAAGTTAACATTGAAGATTATATCCGAATCTTTTCACGCCGGCGCTGGGCGATCCTGGCGATCTGGCTGAGCATCGTTTTGATCGCGATCGTTTACAACTTCGTGGCTACGGAATATTTCAGCTCCCGGTCTTCCATCATCATCCGGGTGGGAATGCCCTCCAGCGTCTTGAAGTCGCGCGAGATCACCTTTCCCAACCCGTATGCGATGCGCAGTGACTTTGACACCAAGATTTCGATCATCAACAGCCGCCCTATTTTGCTGGAAGCCTCCAAGCAATTGGTGGAAAAGGGCTATTTCCGCCCGGCGAATTTTGATCAGTTGAGCGAGGAAGATAAACAGAATGAATACCGCCGGATTGCCGCGGGTATGACCGCAAAGGTCAGTTCACGGGTGGTTGAGAAAACCAACATGGTTTATATCTTTGCCACAGACACAGACCCCAAACGGGCGGCGGCAATCTCCAACGCGATGGCGGACGCGATGGTGAACTCTAACTCCCTGGAGCAGGAGATCCTTGCGCTCAACTCTTTGAAATTCCTGGACCAGCAACTGGAAGAGGCCCGGAAGCGGGTGAGCGAGGCGGAGCGCACGCTGATTAACTACAAGCAAATGAACCAGATCTTCGAGACCGAGATTGACAAGAACCAACTGGCGGAACAGCGGGGCAACTTGGATGTTGATCTCCGGAATGTGGACACCCAGATCATATTGACCAGCACCCAGATTGACGCCCTGCGCAAATTGCTGGCCCGCAAGGATTCCAGCCGTTACACGCCCCCGGTGATCTACGCGGCCTCTGAGCCGGTTTCGGCCCAGCCCAACGCAAATGAGACCGATGTTTACGGGCCTCAGACCGGAGGCGGAGGGGATCCGGTTTTATTGAACCTGAATCAACAACTGGTCAATGCGGAGATCAATTATGACCTGCTGAGCAAAAAGTATAAGGAAGAGCATCCCCTGGTGATCGATGCCAAGAACCAGATTGAAGTCCTGCGGGCCAATTTTGAGGAGGAGTTAACGAAGAATATCACCAGCCTGGAGCTTAAGAACGACATCCTGATGGCGAAGCGGGAAAAACTGAGCGCAGACCTGGAGGCGATGAACCAGAAAGCCCGGGAAATAACCAGCAAGGACGCCGAGTATGTGGTGCTGGAGCGGGAGGCCAACTCGGCCCGGGACCTGTTTAACAGCCTGCTGTCCGCGGTGAAGGAAGCGAGCATCCAGGCCAACGGCTCGTTCAAAGACACCATCTATGTTCACGAATATGCGCGGCCGAACAATAAACCGATCAAGCCCAACCGCCTGTTCAATCTGTTCATCGCGGTGGGGATGGGGCTTTTTTTCGGGCTGACCTGGGCCATGATCTCGGAGTTGCTGGACCGCTCACTCCGGACTCCCGAGGATGTTGAATTCCATACCAGGCTGCCGATCCTTTCTTTGCTTCCTCACCTGCCGGAAAGCGCGCCCAAGGCCGATTTTCCGCTGGTGATTATTGACCAGCCCCGCTCTCTTTACTCCGAGGGGATCCTTCATCTCCGGGCTAATCTCCGGATGTTGCTGACCAATTACGGGATGAAGTCAATGATCCTGACCAGTTGCAGCCCCAAGGAGGGAAAATCCATCGTGACCGCGAACTTGGGGATCTCAATGGCCCAAGAGGGGATCCGAACCCTGATTATTGACGCGGACCTGCGCCGACCGGTCCAGCATAAATTCTTCAACCTGGAGCGGGAAAAGGGATTGACCCGAGCCTTGATTGACCTGTTCCAGAATCCCGACTGGAAAAGTAATCTCTCCGAGCTTACCTTAGGAGATTTGAACCTGTTGCTCAAGCTCCAGAAATCCAACGGACTGGTCACCGTGCATTTTAATTCCAGCTTTCCGCTCCGGCTGCTTTACCAGAACGGGCAGATCCTGGCCGGAAACCTGCGGGAATGGAGAAGCTCCGGCCAGACCAACTTGGAGGGCATCACCCCGGAGGAAATCCGCTTGGAATTTTCCGAAACCACCGGGCATCACCAGATCCTGCCGGCGCTCAAGAAGGAGGAGTTGGAAGGTTTTTTCAACGAATTCCCGGTATTGACGCAGCCCATCTATTTCGGTTACAAGCTTTTTGAAAATTACACCCATCCCGGCTCCGTGGAGGGGCTGCGGGTGATGCCCAGCGGTCCGATCCCGAGCAACCCCGGGGAAATCCTGGGCTCGGTTCACTTCCGCGAAATCATCAATATGCTCAGGCCCAATTTCGACCTGATCCTCTTTGATAGCGCTCCCTGCTGGCCCTTAAGCGATGTGAGCATGCTCTCCCAAGTCGCGGACGGAATCACCTTCCTGATCCGCGCCAACCGGGTTTCCCGCGACATTCTTACCCGGAACATCCAGATGCTGAAAATGCTCAACTTCCGGATCGTGGGCGCGGTCTTCAACGACTTCGACATTAAAAAGGAAAAATATTATTACGGCGGTTACTACCACTATCATTATTATTATTACTATTAC
>CAIYYW010000259.1 GCA_903930515.1 uncultured delta proteobacterium
TATAAAATCTGGAGGAGATCTTATGAAAGCAACCGCCCAAAAACGCGCGAATTCAATAAAGACCGAAGCCGCGGCTAAACTGGAGAAGATGATTAAAGACCTGCCCCCGGATTTGCAGCAGGAAGTAATTGACTTCGCTCAGCATCTGGCTGCCAGAAGGAAAAAATCAAGAAAAAGAAAGCTCCGGATGGACTGGGCGGGAGCTTTGAAGGAGTATCGTGATCAATTCACCTCGCTGGAACTTCAAAAAAAGGCTCTGGAATGGAGAATTGAGCATGCTGCTCGCAGACACTAACATTTGGCTTGAGATAATCCTGGAGCAAGAAAGATCAGAAGAGGCAAAAAGATTTCTCAATTCCGTTGATCCTGAAACATTGGCCATCACCGAACTCTCGCTTGATTCAATCGGAATTATTCTGATCCGGCTCAAGAAAGCGGACGCCTTTGAGAAATTCCTGGCCGATACGATTGAGGATTCGCCGATTTTAAAAATCCGCTTAACCCCGGCAGAGCTCCGGCTCGTAATCAAGGCTCATCAAAATTTCAACCTTGACTTTGAAGACGCCTACCAATATGTCGCGGCGAAAAAATATGGCTTCACCCTGGTCAGTTTTGACTCGGACTTTGACCGGACCGACCGGGGACGAAAATCCCCGAACCAGATCACCAAATAATCAGCGCAATTCTATCGGCTTAAATGCGCGTGCGACTTTCCTGTGGCCTCTTCCACCCTGAGGATCAGACCCGAAGGGAGGCCGCAGAGAATTCTTTGAAATCTGAAATTTGTGATCTGAGATTCAGCGCAAAGCGCTGACTCGCGCGAGCGACTTTAGCTGTGGCGCAGACACCCTTGTCTGCGCGCGATCTGAGGGCGAAGCGCCCATCTTCGCCCGTCGCGATTCCTTTAGCGCTTGTCCCTTCTCCTCCTCCTCAAATACATACCCAACAACAGCGGCGCCAAATAAATCCACAGCCCGGACCCAATGCTCCCGGAATCCATGCTCCCGTTAGTCATCATACAGCCAAATCTCCCTGGTTCCTCATCCTCTCCCTGCTCTTCCGCCGATAATGCCGGCTCCTCAGGATTCAATTCCTCATCAGCAGACGCGCTGATTGGAGCCTCGTGCTGAGCGCAAGTGGATTTCTTTTTACAACTATGGGTATAGGGGTTGCATACTTGTTTCTTGGAGCAAGCCTGGTGAAGCACCCAATCATCAAACGCTATATCCCCATCGCAGGCAGTGCTGGAGCCGGAACAATACCGATTTTGGCGCCGTTCTCCGACATCATTCCCGCACTTCCCTTTAGGCGGTCCCAGAAAGCAAGCAAACTGGATTGAAATATCCGGCTCGCAGATAGTGGTAGACGGACTGACCTTATGGGTAACGGGATCACAACAATCCCCGGATGCGCAAGGACAATTATAATCGCAGACGCTGCAGATATCCGCACAGCAATCACCGTTTCCGGCGCAAACCGAATCGCAATAGCATCCACCAGGTGCCTGAGTATTCCAGATACATCCCCCGGCTTCACAGCCGCAATCGTGCGCGCAGTTTGTATCCGTCTCACCGGGATCGCATGATCCATCATTGTCGCAACCTGCACAGCCCCCGCAGTCTTGACAGCAATTGGTATCGTTCTCTCCCGCGGCTGCACAACACACTGCATCCCCACAGCTTCCGCAATCCTGACAGCAATTGGTACCGTTCTCTCCCGCGGCTGCACAACACACTGCATCCCCACAGCTTCCACAATCCTGACAGCAATTGCTGGAATTTTCTCCGGCTCCGCATATTGCATTTCCACAGCCGCCGGCGGACGGGACCACCCGGGCGCGAATCGCAAGATCGTAGGTATTAGAAACAGCCCAGGAAGACCCGTTAGAGCTGACATAAGATTTATCGGTTTGGGCGACGCCCAAATAATCAACCGGGATCGGAAAAGTAGAATTCGGCGAGGTGAACTCAATGGCAACGAAAATATCGTCGCTCGCGCTCACCGAGGGCGGACTGGTCAGGAGGATGGAGTAATAGCCGGCTTTATCGCAGGAGCCATCCTGGCTCGCAATCAGGTTGCTGAGAGTAGTGCCGTTAAAGTCGTTATAAACTCGGATCTGGTAAGATACATTCACCCCCTGCGAAGTGGTCCAGAAGTCAACCCGATTCAGAATCCCGCTTGCAGTGGGAGTAATCCGGACCATTCCCCAGGCGGTGTTGGTTCCATACCCGACCGCGGCGTTGCCTCCTTTTTCGTCATAATAATATATTTTCTCGTTGGCATTATAATCCTGATACTGAACAAAAACCGAGGAATTCTCCCCGACCCGAGCAGAGCCATAAGCCACCCATCCGTAGCCGCTGTCCGACCAGGCGGTTCCCCAGGAATTCCGGATCAGCCAGGCGCCGGTTCCGCCCGCATGAACCTTGGTATCGTCATAACCTGCGATCATCACGGAATGATTGGTCTGTTCGGTGCCGGTGTAATAATAAACCTGTCCTGCGGCAAGGGTCTGGAAATTGGAGTCGCTCGCATAAATGGTCGTTTGAACCGGGCCGATATTGTAAACCGCGTCTTTGATCTCAGCCACATTATTGGCTAACATCCGCCATCCCAGAACATTGCTGATGTGGGCGCAACCGGTATTGCAGGTGAACGGGCCGCTCGTGCATTTGGAATAGGGATCGCAAGCCTCCAGAACCGTCCCCAGCGAGGTTAAAAACACCGTGGAGTAAAAATCGTTGCCCCCGCTCGAGCAAGTGGTCCCGAACGGATTACACATAACCAGATTGAATTCGGAAAAGTTACGGGTGACCGTGTCTTTGATCAGAATCTGCGATTCAAAAACCCCGAGCGAGGCATGTGCCCAGCAGCTGCCATCAGTGCCTTGATCCTTGATCGGAGTGACCCCGCTATGGGCGCGCCAGTCCCAGGAGGAAGGCGGGGCCAGAAACTGAAGCCCCGAGGACTGAAGATGGCTGGCATCAAAGGGTCTGGGCAAAAGCCCATAAACGCTGGGCTGGATTTTGGAATAATCAGGGAGCGGCGATACCATCAACTTGGGCTTGGTCTGGCTTTGGAGCAAGCCCGGCATAGCCAGA
>CAIYYW010000260.1 GCA_903930515.1 uncultured delta proteobacterium
AAAAGCAGGTCCTGATCCCGGAGCGCGGTTCCAGGCGCCGCGTCCAATCCCGCGTATTCATCCGCGAAATTGGTTCCGCCCACAAAGCCGATCCGGTCGTCCACGATCAGATACTTTTCGTGATAGCGCATATTCAATTCGTTTAAAGTCGGCAGGTAATTTTCATTTAGAAAAGAGAATTTCAAACCCTCAAACCCGCCAACCTTGATCCCGGCCTCCCCCATCTCCCTTAACAGCTCCCGGTCCTTTTGATTGAACTTGTTATAGGCATCCACGATCAGGCGAACCCCAGCCCCTTCCCCCAGCCGCTCTTTTAACAGCCGGCAAGTTTCCCTCCCGGTCCGGTCATTCATAAAAATATAGGTTTGGAGGTCAATTGATTGACGCGCCTGCTTGATCGCCTCAAGCCTCAACCTGAAATTTTCCGGGCCGTCGCCCAGAACCTTGACCCCGCAATGCTTGCGCGCAAGAGGGATAACCGTGCCCGGATCCGGGGTTTTGGGGGAGAGGAAAAAGGGGAAATCATCCTTGAAAACCGCGGCCGGGCCCTGTGCGATTATATCAGAGGCGGGAAAAGCGATGATCGGGTGATGGACGCACCCGGATAAAACGCTGAGCAGGATGATCAGGGCCGGGAGGGCTTTTGAGCGGGGATATATCCTGTTTACCCGGAAAATTTTCATCAGAATAAAATATAAGGATTTCTCCCAAAATAGTCAAAAAGAAAATCACGGGCGGTTGCGAAGGGTCCAATAACCATAACCGACCAGCTCCCGAAAAGAATGAACATCCAGGGCGTCCCGGATCAGGTAAAATATTTTGGGAGACAAAATTTTCAAGGCGTCGTCATATTTGCGATAGGCTTCTTTAATGGCCGAATCATTTTTATCCCGGAGCGTTTGCTCAACCACTTCGGTCAAATTCTTTACGATTTCAAGAACCGCCTTTTGCCCCAGTTCCGCACTCGCCTTTTTCCGGGGGTCCTGCCCCATTACCCCGAACTTTTTCAAGCGCTCCAAGGTTGACAGCCCCTCGGGCATCAGCTCCAGCTTCACCAGCTCCGGCTGAAGCGCCATCATTATTGAGGTTTCCCACATTCCAGCGTGGTCTCCGTAGTATTGCAGATCAAGGGCGAAGACCTGCTCGGGCGCGCCGATGGCGAAGGGGGGGCCTTTCCGGTTGAAGCGTTCGCATTCCTTCCGGAGCAGCTTGATCAGGGAGGGCGGATAGTGGCCGGTGAGCAGGACGATGGTTTGGAAACCGAAGCCCTTGAGTTGTTCCAAGGTCTGCCGGACCAGCACTTTGATCAGCTTGCGCCGAAAATGGAAGGTGAAGGGAAAGGGCATGGTGTCGGAGGCGGCCCAGAACATAGGCGGGAACAGCACTCCCCCGGTTTTTTCCGCGCATTTCTCGCAGAGCGCATAGGCCTTAAGCCCGTCCAGACCGAGCGGGTTATGCTCGCCGTGCCATTCCAAAGCCCCGATCGGGACATAGGCCGCCGGGGCTTTCCCCAACATCCCCCGGATCGGTCCGGGACGGCTGGTTTCAAATTTTATGTAATCCATCTTACAAATAACTCATTGCGAATTTTTTCCCTATCCCCGCGGGGAGTCCAGGCCGTGGCTGGTCCGGCAGATGATATCGTTCTGGGTGGAGAGGTCGAGCACGGTGAACAGACCGCTGTATCCCGCGACCCGGACCACCAGTCCGCGGTATTGGTCCGGATGCCTTTGGGCGTCTCTCAGGGTGTCGGCGCTGATGATATTATATTGGATATGAGACCCTCCCATCCGGAAGTATGCGCGGTTGAGGTCCACAAACTTTTTCAGGTTTTCCCCGCCTTGCAGCAGGTCCGGGTTGAAGGACATATTGAGCACATAGCCGTTGGTGACCTTTTTCCCGTCCACAGCGGCCACCGAGCGCATCACCGCGGTCGGGCCTTTATTTTCCCTTCCCCGTCCGGGCGAGACCCCGGCGGAGAGGGTTTCTCCGAGCATCCTTCCGTCCGGGGTGGCCCCGGTCAGGATTCCGAAAACCAGGTGGCTGCTCATAGAATAAATACCCGGCCGGAATTTGCCGTCCCGGAAATTGGGATGGCTGGAGACTTCCTCGCAATAAATACGCGCGGCCGATGCCGCCATCCGGTCCGGGAGTTGATCATCATTCCCATATTTGGGCGCGCGATGGATCAGCATTTGCCGGAGATGCTCCGCGTCCTTGAAATTTCCGCGCAAAGCAACCAGCAGCTCGGGCAGGGGGATTTGCTTTTGCTCAAACACCAGGGATTGCACCGCGCAAAGGGAGTCCGCGACTTCGGCCAACCCCACGGCCTGGGGCCCGGTGAAATTGTAGCGCGCTCCACCGGCGGTGACATCCCTGCCTTTCGCGACGCAGTCGTCAATGGTTGACGAGATCAGGGGGGTGGGTTTCAATTCGGCGTGCGCCTGATCCACGAATGACATCGCCTTGGCCATCCGGCCGACAAAAAAGCTCACCTGTTCCTGATAGGCCTTGAGGATTTCGTCCATACCTTGGAACCGAGCCGCGTCCCCGGTTTTCTTCCCGAGATTCCTGCCGCGCAGGATCGGATAGATTTCCGAAAGGCCTATTCCGCCGGCTTTGCCGGTTGCCCAAAGATAGTTGAGCATCATCCGGTAATGGCGCAATCGGCCCTTGCCAGAGGCGCCCCGTCGCGGAAGCAGGTAAGGCCCGAACCGCCGCGCCAGCATTTTCCGGTTCGCGATCAAATCCATCCCGTCTCCGTTATTGAGCGCGAGTTCCAGGCAGCGCGCGATATTCACCAGGTTGGAATCGGTGGACCCGAATGAGCTCCCGGAAGTGGTCGGCTCCACGCACCCGACAATGGCGTAATCCCGCGCTTCCGGGGAGGAGATTCCGCTTTCAATCAGGCCGGGAACAATCACTTGATCGTTGAAAAGCGACATCATCGCCCCGCGGCGGACGGCGTCATAAACCTGGGTGGAGAATTCGGCCGGGGTGTCGGGATGAAACCTCACTGCGAGATTGGGCGAGACCGCGCGTATATTATCCAGGGCAAAGAGGAAAAGGGAACTGAGCGGATTGGTGGCGTCATTCCCTTGCCGGTCGGTCCCGCCGATGGTCAGGCTCTGGGCGATGGGCGGTCCGGAGGTGACCGATAGCACCAAGGAATCCAGGACATTGACCACCTCGCTCATCTTGAGATAGAGGCATTCAATCAACTCTTGCGCCTGGTCCGGGGTGATCTTGCCTTGAGCCAGGTCCTGCCGATAAAAGGGATAGAGGATTTGATCCAGCCGTCCCGGGCTTATGGCAAAACCGCCGCATTCCAGTTGGCAGATCAGTTGATGGAACCAGACCGACTGGAGCGCCTGATAGAAATCCAGGGGAGGATTTGCCGGAACCTTTTCGCAATTCCGCGCGATCCGGATCAGTTCCTGCCTTCTTGCCGGATCGTTTTCCAGCTCAGCCAGCCTGCGCGCCTCTTCCGAGAACCGACCCGAGAAATTGATCGCGGCCTCCGAGGTGATGACCACGGCCTGCCAGAATTCTTTTTGCGCATCCGACCCGGCCCCGGCCGCGAGCCTCTGCTCGGCCTCGGCGCGGATCCCGGCAAAGCCTTTGGCCAGCAGGTTTGGGTTGCCGACGATGAAATGACCGATGCCGTTTTGAAACTCGGCCTCCACCGTAAAGACCAGCTTGAACACATCCCGCTTCAGCTCCTTGGGCATCAGGCCGAAGGCGCGCTCCCATAAGGATTTGCCGCGCCAATAAGGAAGCACTTTTTTGATCGCGGCCCGGTCCGGGCCGCTGATCTGGAACGGCTGGATCGGCCGGTCGGGATAGGTGTCCAACTGGGCTTCCAGGGCAAAGGCCTTGATCTCCGGGAAAAGCGGGGAGCCTTTGGGCTTGGAAGACCGGTTGCCCACGATCAACTCCTCCGCCCGAATCGCGATGCTGATCTTTTCCAAAAGATGCTTCAGGGCCAATGCGTTCCGGATCACCCGGGGCTTTCCCTCGGTCTGCCGGATGGATTCGGTCCAGAGAACCGCGCGCTCCGGGCAGATTTCAAATGGGGCATTGAGGTAGTTTTGTTTCAGCAACTGGGTGCGGCCGCTCATTTAATGATTATATCGCGATTTACTTTGCCGGCGCAATTTTTTTCGGGTGATGGGATATTGGTCAATCCGGAAGGGGGATTGGGGAAAAAATCAGGGAATCCAGTTGGAACCATCCGGGAAAGCTGATCGGGTCCAGCCGGATTCCGGTGATTTTAAGGCTGCGCAGCCAGGAAAGGTTTTGGTCCACCCGAATCCGGTAGGTATGGAATCGGCCGTCGGCGCGGACCGGGAAGCAGATCTGGTTCTGGGCCTGCCATTGCATCTCCTGCTGATCTTTGGAGCTGGTCCAGAACAGGCACCCTTGCTGCTGCGGGGCAGGCAGGTAATCTTTTTTCTCAATCCGCATCCTGAATTTCAGCTCCGAAACCGAAAGCGCCAGGGTTGAAAGCGGGAGCGAGATCAGATAGGGATCATCGTTATGGGAGTGGAAGGTATAAAAGTCGGCCAAATGCGCCGGGGAGTTCAGCTCAAGCCCGGGAGAAAGCTTCCAGTCCAAGGGATAGTTCCGCTTTCGGAACTCATAGCTCGGGAACAGCATCGGCCTCTGCTGATGGTTTTCCTGCAAAAACCTCCGGTCTTGCGCCAGCCGAATCACCTGGTTGGTAATGTCCTCCAGTTTCCCTTCCCTCCATTCCAAGACCTGCGATTGCTGGTCGTGGGTGACGGCAAGGGGAAGATCCGCGGGCGGGGACACCGTAACCATAGCTTTTTTCGGCTCGGAATATTGCAGTTCCAGCTCCGGCCACCAGGGCTTCCGTTCCTGGTAGAGCAACACGGTTTCCGGGCTGACCCAGGCCAGCGAGGGCCTCTCGGATGGAATAATAATCATCCGGTCCAGAAGGGAAGGCTGATATACCTTGAACATAGTGTCTAAATAATAAAACTCAAAGCTCAGGCCGGTAATATAAATCCTGGCCGGCGATCCGGCTCCCGGCTCCTCGCCCACGGCCTTGAGGGTTGCCTCCCGGACTTTTTGGTATTCCCGGCATCGGTCCGAGAAACTTTTCAGTTCGGAGAAATCGGTCCTTCCGTAAGAAACCAGGATCAGGCCGAAGAGGGAGAGGCTGATTGCCGATAGATAGCGGTTCCTGATTTGAGAGAAAATACCCGCGAAGACCATCGCCATTCCGGCCAGGCCGAAATAAAACAGCCTCGCTTCCAGGAAGTAGAGCATCTGGGAAAGGTTCCAGAGCGGGACCAGCGCCAGGGCCATCCAGCCGATGCCGAGCAGGAGCAGACGCGGACGCCGGAAGATTGAGACCAGGGCGAGGATACCGAAGCCGAGGAAAGCCCCGAACAAAAGCCAGAACCAGACGGTTTTAATTCCAAGATGCCAGAACAGGTAATCGTTGAAGGCGCGGGACAATACTTTGGGCAGATGATAGCTCAGGCGGGGAATGATAAACGACCAGGATACTTCCAAAGGCTCGTATCCGCCGATGAACCCGATCCGCCTGACCCGGAACCAGAGATAAAGGGCGAGCGCGGATATAAACAGGCTTCCGATCAGACCGGCGTCCAGGAACCGCTTGAGGGTTGACCTGGGCCCGGGCTGGAACAGGGCCAGCAGGAAGATGAATCCGGGAAGGAGGAACGCGGTTTCCTTGGAGAGATAGGCCAGGAAACTTAAGGCCAATGCGATCAGTATTTTCAGCCACCATAGTTTCCGGAAAACGATGGCGTGGAGGGCGAGGACCAGGGAGAGGGTTCCGAAAAATACCATCAGCAAATCCGCGCGGCAGGAAATCCAGGACGGGGTGAGAATGGAGATCGGATGCAGGGCATAGAACACCCCGGCCAGAACACTGATCCATTTCTTATGCGGTTCCTCGTCCAGCATCAGGTGGATTAAATAGCTGACCAGCAGGCAGTTCAGGGAATGGAGCAAAAGGTCCGCCAAGTGGTAGCCGAATGGGTTAAGGTTGAAGAGTCTGAAATAAACCGTATCCGTGAGCATCACCATTGGCCGCCAGAACACCTTTCCGAAAAATAAATGCCAGGTCGCGGCAAAAGGGTCGCTTAACAGATTGGCAAAGGCGAGATGGAGGAAATCGTCGGCGTAGAAAAAATTCTTGAGTTGCGGGGCCAGCAAGATTAAAGTGATCGCCAGTAACAAGCTCCAGACCAGAAACCATTGACTGATCTTTTTCACCGGGGAATCATTTTATCCCAGGCGGATTTAGGGAGCAAGCGAAATAAAAATCACACTTGCCACCGATTTCTTGGGACACCCAATAGGGGTAGTCGCTGGAATGAACAGGAAATAAAGGAAGGAAAGAGCCGCAGAAAGACGCAAGCCAGGGTTGCTCCTCGGGCAAGATTGCCCTGCCCGATTTCGGGTGCGCAAAGCCGCGCCCTGACTAAGCCCAAACCGGGTGCGATTCAGCTTGTCAACCCACTGTTCCCATAATTGAATTCACAGGCCAAATCCGAACACATCCGCCGGAACATTGTAATTAGTCCCAATCCCAGTCCCAATCTGACCAAAATAATTACCGCCCCAGCACTTTACTCCACCGCCGGACATAAGGGCGCAGGTATGGAACATACCAGCCGAGATTGCGCTTACCCCTGAAGCCAGGCCGTAAACATTAACCGGGACATTGCTATCAGAAGTTGTTCCATTTCCAAGTTCACCAAAATAATTCTCCCCCCAGCACTTAACTCCACCGCTTATGGTAAGGGCACAGGTATGGCTAGACCCACCCGAGATTGCGCTTACGCCTGAAGCCAGGCCGGAAACATCCACCGAAACATTACTATCAGCAGTTGTCCCATTCCCAAGTTGACCATAATCGTTCCACCCCCAGCACTTTATTCCACCGCCGGAGGTAAGGGCACAGGTATGAATTTCACCAGCCGAGATTGCAGATCCTTTGCTCAATCCACAATCACAATCCTCCGGACAGCTATCTCCATCCTCAAAGTAAGGATTGCAAACCGTATCCGGGCAAGCGCCGGGACAATCTTGCGCACAGGTATTTACATCCTCTCCCGCATAATAATTGCAAACCATATCTCCGCAAGTTCCGGGACAATCCTGGCCACAGGTATCTGG
>CAIYYW010000261.1 GCA_903930515.1 uncultured delta proteobacterium
CAGTTCCTGATACCACCTGATCCTTTTTCCCGCGAGCGCCTCTTTTCCGGATAACAGCATCATCGGTATTTCTCCGTGGAGGCAGGCGCTCAGTCCGATCAGGCCGGAGCCGTATTTCTCCAGGAGCTCCCGGTCCACCCGGGGCTTGTAATAAAATCCTTCCAGGTAGCTCAGGGTGATCAGCTGGCAGAGGTTTTTATATCCCTGATCGTTCACGCAGAGCAGGACCAGGTGATAGGGCGAGGTTTCCGTTTTGTCCCGGATCAGGCGGCTCTCCTTGGCCAGATACATCTCGCAGCCGATGATCGGCTTGAGCTTGGCCTTGATCGCCTTCTGGTAAAATTCCACGGCGCCGAACATATTTCCGTGATCGGTGATGGCAAGGGCGGGCATTTTAAATTCTACCGCCTTCTGGACCATCTCCTCAATCCGGAGCAGGCCGTCAAGCATACTGAACTCGGTGTGGTTATGGAGATGAACAAAATGCCCGGTCTGGTTCATTCCCGATCCTCAATAGATCAATTTGTTGAGCGGATATTCAATAATCCCTCCGGCGCCGGCTTTTTTCAACAACGGGATCAATTCCCTCACCACCCGTTCTTCCACAATCACTTCCAGACTGTACCAGCCCCGGTCCGACAGTTGAGACAAAGTGGGCGTGTGCAGCGCGGGCAGGATTCCGATCACCTGCTTCAAGCCTTTTTCCGGAACATTCATCTTGAGACCAACCCTCCCGGCCGCGGCCAGCGCGCCTTTCAGCATCATCGCGATGATTTCTATTTTCTCCCGCTTCCAGGGGTTGGTTTCCCAGACCTGGCGATTGGCGATCAGGACGGTTTCGCTCTCCATTACGGTGTCCACGATTCGGAGGTTATTCGCCTTCAAGGAGCTTCCGGATTCAGTGACTTCAATGATCGCGTCCGCGGAAATACCGGCCTTGGCCTCGGTGGCTCCCCAGGAGAATGTCACTTCCGCCTTGACCCGGTTCCGGGCCAGATATTTTTTTGCCAGGTGGACCGCTTCGGTCGCGATCCGCTTTCCCTTTAAATCTTTCGGGCTTTTGATTTTGGAATTAGCCGGGACCGCCACCACCCATCTGACTTTCCGGAAGCCGGTTTTGGAATAAGTGAGCGCGCACACTTCTTTCACCCGGGCGCCTTGCTCAATCACCCAGTCCCTTCCGGTCAGGCCGCAATCCAGGGGCCCGTCTTGAACGCTCAAGGCCATTTCCTGCGCCCGGAGCATCAACACCTGCAGGTCCGGGTCGTCAATGCCGGGGAACAATTCCCGGCTTTCCCCTTTGATCTTCCAGCCGGCTCGGGCAAATAGGGAGAGGGTGTTTTCCTCCAGCGACCCCTTGGGCAGGCCGATCATAAGTATTTTTTTCCGGTTATGTAAATTTTTCCTGGGCATTGGCTCCTTTTCCCTCCGGTTTCCAAGCATAAAAGATCATACTCTTCGGGCAAATATAATCAAAAAGTTTTTCCAGCTTGAACATTCTGGGCGAATAAAAGGTCTGGACCAGCGCCCAGCGGTAGGCCTTGGCCACCGGATGGTTCTCGTTCTCCAGGCCGAAAATACACCGGAGCGTCCAGTACGCGGAATGATAGCCGTGCGCAAACCGGAGGGCATAGACCTGGAGGCCGGCCCTCTGGATTTTTTCCGAGAGCTCCCGGGGCAGGAATTTCCGGATATGTCCGCCGGGGTTGGTGAAATAGAGCGGGCTGAGCTTGTCATAAACATATTCGGTGAAATAGGTCGGGGTGGTGACCGCGATCCTTCCTCTCGGCTTCAGGATCCGCGCCAGTTCCCGGAGCACTTTGGTATCCTGCCAGGTGTGTTCCACCACTTCCGAGCAGATGATCCGGTCGAAATAATTGTCCGCGAACGGCAAATTATGCACATCCCCGGTCAGGGTCTGCCATTTGCCTCCTTTGGCCTTGTCCTTCTCCTCCGCGGCCGCCAGGCTGTACATCACCTTTTTCACTTCCTCCGCACTGTAGTCCAGGCCGTAAACATCCATTCCCCGGCGGAAGGCTTCAAAGCAATGCCTTCCGGCTCCGCAGCCGGCGTCCAAAATTTTCTGGCCCGGCTTTACGGAAAGCAGATCATAATTAGCGGTCAGCATTTTTGCCCCGCGAGATCAATTCCTGATATACCTGCTCGGTAACCCGCGCGCATTCCGCCCAGGTGAAAAGGTTCCTGACCCTTTCCGCGGCATTGGCTCCCATTTTTTTCCTAAGCTCTCCGCGTTCCAGCAGGAACAGTATTTTATCGCGCAGGGCCGCGGAATTTTTGGCTGGGACTAAAACCCCGGCTCCGTCTCCGCCCACCACTTCCGGGAGCGCGCCCGCGTCCGAGCTGACCACCGGGGTGGCGCAGGCCATGGCTTCCGCCGCGGGCAGCCCGAAACCTTCATAGAGGCTGGGCACCACGCCGACTTCAGCGCGGCAATATTCCAACGCCAGATCCTCGGGAGACAACCTTTCCTTGACCGTGATCCGTTTCCTGACCTGGTATCGGTCCATCAGTTGGTTGAGATAAAATTTCCATTTTGCCCCTCCGTCAACCACCACCAGGCTGACCCGGTCCGGCAGTTGCGCCAGGGCCTGGACCAGATAGAGAATCCCTTTTTTCCGGTCTTCGGTGTTGCCGACAAAAATCAATCTGCCGGGGACGCGCTGGATTTCCGGCCTGGGATAAAACACCGTCTCGTCCACGCCGTCATAAACCACCCGCATTTTGTTCCGGTCGATATCAAACGCCTGTTGCACCGCGTTCGCCGAATCCTGGGAACCGCTGATCACCATCTCCATTTGCCTGGCCACGATCTTCTGCATCACAAACGGGTAGAACGCCACCCTCCGCGCCCGCTCGACAAAGGTATGGCTTTGGACAAAGTCCGCGCCCCGGTCCATCGCCAGGGGATGATGGATGGACGCCATCACCGGCACTCCGTAGCCCTTGATCAGGATCTGTCCGTATCCCAGACATTGGTTGTCGTGGATCAAGTCAAAGCTGTCTCCGGCTCGGAACAGTTCGGCCAGTTTAAGGAACGCTCTGATGGAATAGGTGAACATTTCCGGAAAAAACCATAAGCGAGTGAGGGCGAACTCGTAGAAATTGATCGGGCTGAAAGTCTTGAGCAAACTCGCCTGGTCATAGTTGGCGAGCCCCTGCGCGTAGTAGCAGTGGTTGGTGATCCTGACCACTTTTGCCCAGGGCATCTCCCAGGGATAGGGGGGGCCGGACAGAACGGTGATCCGGTGTCCCCTCCGGGCCAGCTCGCGTGTCAGGTAATAAAGATAGATCCCCTGGCCCCCGCTGTACATATTGCCCCGGTAGCTGAGGAAGCAAATTTTCATCCTTATTTCTTCTCTTCTTCCTTTTCCTCCGGCGCTGGAGGAACCACCTTGATTGAGAAGATGGTCCAGCCGATCCAGAAGCCAAGCCCGAGCACTCCCATGGTAAAAATCACCACCGGGATCGCGAGGGCCAGGTAACTTCCAAAAAACACTCCGGCCACGAACAGGATCCCCACGATCACGATCCCGATGCAGATTAAGAGTCCGTAAAGCCTGCTTTTCTCCATTGGTCTCCCCTTTTTGGCTTAAGATAGTATCATATCTTAGCCCGGTTGTATTTTTTATCACCAATCCTTTTCGCCGCAATCAGTTCCTGATATAAAGCCACCATATTCTTCGCCGCGGTTTCCCAACTGAACAATTCCAGCACCCGCTTCCGTCCGTTTTCCGCCAGCCGGTTCCGCAATTCCGTATTTTCCAGCAAAAGGTTGACGGCCTTGGCCAAAGCCCGGACCTCCTGCTTGGGCACGATCAATCCGGTCTCGCCGTGTTTGCCCACCACCTCGGGCAAGGCCCCTCCGTCCGAAGAAACCACCGGAATCCCGCAGGCCATTGCTTCCGCGGGCGGGAACCCGAACCCCTCATAAACGCTGGGCACGACGCATACCTCCGATTCCTGGTATGCGCGGGCGACTTCTTCGGTGGGAATTTTCCCGGTGGTCCTGACCCGATCTCCCAGGTTATATCTCCGTAAAAGCTCCCCCATAACAAAATGCCGAGGCGCCCCTCCGTCAACCACCAACAGGGTGACATCTTTCGGCAGATAGAGCATCGCCTCCAGCAAATATCGGATCCCCTTTTTCCGGTCCTCGGTGTTGCCCACGAAAATCAACTGCCGTTTCTTTTTCGCAACCCCGGGGTCGGGCTTGAAAATCTCCGTGTCCACCCCGTTGTAAACCACCGCCACTTTTTCCCGCGGCAAATGGTAGGCCTCGGCCACGCTTTGCCCCGCGATTTTAGACACGGTAACGATTTTTTCCAGACGCGGCGCCACCAGCCGGTGCATCAGGAGCGGATAGTAAACCGCCCTCCGCAAGCGGTGGTTGAAGCCGGGGAGCTGCTGAAAATCCGCGCGCTGATCCTCGCTTAAAGGATGATGGATGGTGGTGAGCATCGGAGAGGGAAAACTGAACTGGGCCAATAACATTCCGAACCCGAGGGTCTGGTTGTCGTGGATAATGTCAAAGGGCTGCTCGCGCCAGAGCCGGGCCAGCCTTTGGTAAGCGCGCAAGCTGAACATAAGCATTTCCGGGAAAAAGCCCAGCCGGGTGGCGATGAATTCGTAAAATTGGCCCGGAGAGAACAGCCGGAGCAGGTGGTCCGGTCCGGGCAGGTTCCGGTAGAAAAATTTCTTGGTGGCGAACAAGTTGTAATTGGGGATCAGGTGTTGGCGGCACCAGGGGGTGTCCCAGGTGTAGGGAGGCCCCTGGATCAACTCCACCTGATGTCCGAGCCGGGACAGGTATTTGGACAGGTAATAGACATATACCCCCTGCCCTCCGCAATACATATTACCCCGATAGCTTAAGAGACAGATGCGCATGGCAAATTCAGTCCAGGCCCTCAGATCAGATTTTCGTCCGCTAAACTTTCCCGCGGTTCTCCGATCCCGTATTTCAGGCGCTTAATTCGGTATTCTTCTATTTCCCGCATCGGGGGGCGTTCGTGGATTTGGACCCTTTCTTCCTTGAGCGAATAAAAATCGGGTCCCGTTTCCAGTTTTTGGTAGGTGCGGTTAAGCTCTTCGGCCAGGTCCATCAATCCCAGGTCTTCCGCCCTTTTCAAAAAGGCGTGCAAAATCTCAAAACCCATTTTGCCCAGGGCGCTTGCCGGCTGGTTGCGATGGATTCTGAGGTTGAGGTCGGTCTGGGCCATCACTTCCCTCCCGAACCGGGTGTAAATATCAATCAACATCCCGGTCTCGATCCCGTACCCGCAGGGAAAAGGAAGGTGGTCGAACAATTCCCGTCTTCCGGCGCATTCTCCCGAGCAAGGCTGGTAAAAACGGGCCAGGTCCGGAAAGAACAGGCTCAGGAGCGGCCTGACCAGGATCTCGGTGACTCTCCCTCCCCCGTACTCGTTCTCTTCTCCGGGAATCTGGAGCGGCCTCTGGTAAAAAGCCTTGACGAAAAGCAACTGGTCAAATTTAAGCAGCGGCCCCACCAGTCCGTAAACAAACTTCGGATCCATATTCTTGATGTCCGCGTCCAGCCAGACAATCAGGTCCCCGTCCAAAACACTCAAGCTCTTCCACAGGTTCTCCCCCTTGCCCGGGAAATGACCCAGCTCCGGCAAAATTTCCGCGCATTTAAAGACCCGGGCGCCTGCTTCAAGGGACGCCTCGCGGGTGCGGTCGGTTGACCCGGAATCTATCACCACGATCTCGTCCAGCAATGGGCAGCGGTCATAAAGCTCGGCCTTGATGATCCCGATCGCTTTCCCGATGGTGGCTTCCTCGTTCAGGGCAGGGAAAGCCAAGCTGATTTTGAGATCCTTTTGGGTCTTGATCTCAACCAGCTCCTCCAGGTTGGAAAACTCGTTATGATGAAAGGTATGGCTCTTAATCCAGTTCAGTTTTTCCTCAGTATCTACCTTTTACCAGAGCCGGGCCGGTTTGTCAAGAAAATACCGGAACCGGATTCTATTTTTTAAAAATGGACGCCGGGGGCGGCTGAACCGAGGCAGGCGGATTTGCCTTTTGCTCCGGCTTTATGGTATTTAATTGAGGAAGAATGCGGCCGGGATTGAAAATAATAGACTTCCATACCCATCTGGGGGACTTGCTTTACGGAGAGCCTCTGGAGGAAGCCTATGAATATGCCTATTGGACTTTTGAGAGCATCTCGGAATGGACCGGGTTCCGTCTGAATAAACCGGCCCCGGGTTTTAAGACCTTGGCGCGGTATCTGGAAATTTTTCACGCGCATCAGCGGAATAATATGGCCACTTTGAAGAATTTGCGCCGTTTTTCATTGGAAGCCGGGATCAGCCGGAGCATCATCCTGCCGATCGAGCCGATCCGTAAAAGCGAGGACAACCTGAAGGTCTGCCAAGAGGCGAACCTTTCATCCAACCAGACCGGGCATAAAATTTTCAGCTTTGCCTCGGTGGCCCCGCGCGACCCGGAGCGGATTCAGAAGCTCCACCGCTATCTGGCTTCGGGATGCCTGGGATTGAAGATCCATCCGATCATCCAGAACCTCCCGCTCACCGACCCGGCCTGGTTCGAGATTTGCGAAGAATTCGGAAGGTATCAAAAGCCGATCCTGATCCATTCGGGTGTGAGCCACTATTACATCCCCTATTTCAAGCGCTCGGAATACGGAAATGCGGCGAGCTATGAAAAATTGATCGCGGCCTTTCCCAAGCAGGTTTTTATCCTGGGACATTGCAACCTGACAAAACCGGAAACGGCATGGTCGCTCGGCCGGAAATATCCGAATGTTTACGCGGATATGAGTTTCCAGTCCGCCTCCAATATCCGCAAATCCTTCCGGCAATTGGGAGCAGACCGGGTGTTGTTCGCGTCGGATTTCCCGTTCTCGATCCCGAAATACTCGGTCCGGGTCGGGCTTAAGGCCACCGCAAACAGCGCTTCCCAAAGGGATAATTTTTTCTTCGGCAACGCTGCGCGCCTGTTGGGAAAACTGGATTGAATCAGACAAGTTTGGTGAAGTCAATGTCAAAGATAAGCGGGTCGGCCGGGGCGACCAGGTTCCGCTCGGCCCCGGTTTGGGGATGGGCCAGGTCTATTTCCTGGGTATCGGAGAGTTTTTTCCCGGAGGGGTCGTAGATGATCCGGACCTTGGGATGGAGCGGGGTCTGGCTGTTGACCTCGATCACCATCCCGACTTCCCCGCTATCAAGCCGGACCAGGCTCCCGACCGGATAGATCCCGAGCATCCGGACGAACTGCTGGAAATAAACCGGATCAATCACCTTCCCGGACAGGGCTTCCATAATCTTGATCGCGTCCCGGGGATGGAAAGGCTTCTGGTAGGGACGGAGCGTGGTCACCGCGTCATAGACATCGGCGATGGCGATGATCTTGGAATAGGGATGAATCTGGTACCCGTCTTCCAGGGTCGGGTAGCCGGTCCGGTCGTACCGCGCGTGATGCTCGTAAACCAGCCGGACGCACAACTCGCCCACGCCCGGCATTTTCTGCAGGATCTCCGCGCTCTTGACCGGATGCTCTTTCATTACCTCCCATTCTTCCGGGGTGAGGTCGTTTGGTTTGAGGATGATGTTTTTGGGGGTGAGGATTTTTCCCAGATCGTGCAACAGGCCGGCCAGGCCGATCTGATGGAGGTCGGCTTTGGGAGTTTTCAGCGATTCGGCCAGAGCCAGGCTCAGCACGCTGACATTGACCGAATGGTTAAACAGGTAATTGTCATAGCTCTTGAGCAGGGTGAGCGCGAGCAAGGCCGGACGGTATGAGAGCACATAACCGGTCAGGTCTTCAACCGCTTTCTTCGCGCTTTCAATCTTGGGTATTTTCCCCATCCGCACTTCGGTAAACATCTCGGAAACCGTGTCGAGCGCCCGGTTGTAAACCTCCCGAACATCCCGAACCTTGATATGATCTATCCCTTTCTCCAAAAGCCAGGCGCTGGCCCCTTTTTCCCGGATCGCTTCCGCGTCCCCCAGCAAAAACTGCGACCAGGACTGAAGCTCTTGCGCTTCCAAACCCTGGTAAAATTCCACCGCGGTCATTCCCCGTTCTTCAATCCGGCGCTGAAAATCCCGCACCGCGATATTGGGCTGGTAAAAGGGCACCCCCTCAAAAACCAGAACCTCTTCAAGGATGGCCAAAGAAAGTTTTTCCCGGCCCTCGAGCAAGGCCTGGATTTCCGAAAACATCTTCTGGACCTGGCTTTTCACCACCGGATGATCGGGCGGGTAGAGGGTAAGGTTGCGGCTGCCCGCGATCATCGCGATGATGATTTGCTCCAGCTTCTCCTTGACAATGCCCCCCGCCATCTTTAACCCCGGGCGCCTTTCCGCGATCGCATCTGCTTCAACAACTCCTTGCAATATTGCGCCACAATGCCCTGGCCCGCGGAGATTTCCTCCAGCAATCTTTCGGCGCGCTCCCCGCCGATCCGCGAGAGCGCCTCCGCGGACTTGATCTGCAATTTCTCCGGCGCCGGCCTCCGAAAGAGCAGGGGATTTTTCAATACCCCGGCCAACGCCGATAAACACTCGCGGGATCCGATCCGGCCGAGCGCTTCCGCGGCTTTCTCCCGGATTTCCGGATCCTCCCGACGATTTTTCACAAGCGCGATCAAGCTGGGAACCGCCATAATTTCCGCCATCTCGGACAGGGTCTGGATCAGCAGCAGCTTGGTCTCGGAATCCAAATTCTTCTCCCGGAGCAACGCCGTCAGTTCCAGGCTCGCTTTCTTGCTTTTAATTTTCCCCAAAGCCCGGATCGCCTCCCGCCGGACATCCGGGGCGGAATCAACCAAGAGCTCGAGCAGCAGGTTCGCACTTTCCGGCGACCGGAACTCTCCCAGCAGATAGATCAGTTTGAGGTTGGGGGAACCCTTCCGGCCTCCCAGGCCGGCCTGGATCATCGGCTGCAACAGCCCCCCCTTCTTCCTTAGATAGTTGATCAATTCCTTCTGAAAATACATTGACTCCGGAGCTGACAGCCGCTCCAGCATAACCTTGAGCGCCGGCTCTCCCACCTGGTCAAAGTAGCGGATGAAAGCCTGCCCCGAATCCTCGTCGCTGTAAATGAAATTGTTCACCAGCCAGGATAAAAAATTCGGCCCGCCGAACCGTTTGAGGAGCGCTTGCGATTGGGGCCCGGCCAACTCAAAGCCCTTGCCTTTTTGCTCGAAAAAATCACTAAGCGCCCCGATCAGGAACCATTGTTCCGGCAATCGGTTCCGACCGGAGAGTTGTTCTATTTCCTTTTCAATTTTTCCAATGATCTCTTTGGCCTCATGGTCTCCCCCGGCCGAATCCAAATCCAGGATCAGGGAGTTGAGATATGCAAACCCTTGTTCCTGCTCCGCTTCTTCCTTTTCCTGCTCCGCTTCTTCTTCCTTGCCGGCCTGTCCGATAAAAAGCTTCCCAAAGTCCACCTCATTGACCCAGAGGGACCGGATCCGCTTCTGCCGAAAATAGTTTTCAATCTTCTTCCCGCCCCGGAATTCCTCGGCCGGGATCAAAAGCATTTCCAGGAAATCCGTAAATTCTCTCAACTCAACGGTTTTGCGAAACGCGAACTTCCGGACCTGCCGGATATGGAGTTCGGAAGTCAGTTGGGAAAGCGCCGGCAGATTTACTTCCAGGATTTTGTCCTGATAGAAAAGCCCTTCCCGTCCCACGACGAAAATGATCTCGCCCTGTTTATTAATTTCAGAAAGGATTTTGTCAAAGCACAGTCTAAGGCTGGACTTGAGTTGGGGATGCCCGACCGGGTACAGCTCAAAAGCCCGGAAGGCCCTGGCCAGCTCCAGGGCGACCATCTGGATATTTTGGCTGACCGCCTCTTTGGCTTTGCCGGGACTCTGATCGGATTTATTCAAGGCCATCTGCTTAAATTGATTTTACCCTTTAAATATATCCCGGTCAAAAAGAGCCTCGTCAATAATCCGCGCGAATAATAAAATCGGCGCGACTCCGGGGAATTTTCATCAAGGTTGACATTTCCCGGAGCAGTCCTTAACCTTTTTCAATGCGCAGAATGATCTACCTCTATTTCCTCTTTTCCGGATTCTGCGCGCTGATCTACGAAATCCTCTGGACCCGGCTGTTCGTGTTGGTGATGGGCGGAACGGTTTATTCCTTCACCACGGTGCTGGTGGCGTTTATGTCCGGGCTGGCCCTGGGCGGCTGGCTGGGGGGCAGATACGCGGACCGGATCAAGTTAAGCCCGCTGCTGGCTTACGGGATCCTGGAGGGCCTGATCGGTTTTTACTGCCTGTTGATCCCCTATTTGATCCTGGCGCTCAACCCGGTTTTCAACTGGCTCTATCCCTTTTTGTTCAGCCATCATATTTCCGGGCTGCTGGTCCGGTTTTCCTGCTCCGCATTGATCCTGCTCATTCCCACCACCCTGATGGGAGCGACCCTGCCGATTTTGGTCCGGTATCAATATCAGGACCAAGAGGGATTGGGCAAGACCACCGGGATGCTTTACGCCATCAACACCTTGGGGGCGGTGGCCGGGAGTTTCTTCTCCGGGATGGTTTTGATCCCCAGCCTGGGACTGAGACACACCCTGTATTTTGCCGCGGCGATCAACCTGGTTATTTCCGCATCCATCCTGGTTTTGCGCAGGTACCGTTCCCAAGAATTTATTCCCCGCCGGACCGAACTGGTCTCAACCGAACTTCCGGCCGGGCAGAGTTTTCGCTCGACCCTGGTCCTGGCCGGATATGCTTTGAGCGGAGCCGTGGCTATGATCTATCAGGTGGCCTGGACCAGGGCTTTGATTTTAAGTCTGGGAACCACCCTCTATGTATTGAGTTTGATTTTGACCGCTTATATCGCGGGGTTGGCGGTCGGGGCCTTGACGATCACTCCGCTGGCGGACCGGGTGAAGCGCTTATGGCTCTGGATCGGGTTGATGGAACTGGGGATCGGCATTTCCGCCTGGGCGGTGGTGCCGATGCTGGCGCGGCTGCCGGTCTGGATGGCGATGGCGCACCGGCCGAAAGAATACTGGTCCTGGCTGGGGATGGAATTCCTGATCGGGATGGCCCTGATCTTTCTCCCGACTTTCCTGATGGGGATGCTTTTGCCCCTGGTGGTAAGGCTTTACGCCCAACTCCGGGGCGGGGTGGCCGAGGCGGTTGGGGAGGTTTATGCCTGGAACACCCTCGGCGCGATCGCGGGGTCTTTTTTATGCGGATTCTTCCTGATCGGATGGCTCGGTCTGCGTGACAGCTTAACCCTGGCCTGTGGCCTCAGCCTCTTGATCGGGATCATATTTATCCTGGGGGAAAAGCTCCGGATGATAATCCGCGCTTCCGCGGCCGTCGCCGCGGTTATGGCGGGGTTGCTTTTTTTTCATTTCCAGCCCGGCTGGGAGCCTGAAATAATCAACAGCGGCCCTTATATCTATTTCAAGGATTCTTATACCCAGGCCGGAAAGGACCGCAACAAGATCGGCCAGGCCTTGAAAGCAAGCACCAAGATCCTTTTTCACAAGGAAGGCGTGGAAGCCACGGTCTCGGTATTTGAACTGCCGGGCGGGATCCTGGTGCTCAGGATCAACGGAAAAACCGACGCCTCTTCCGAAGTGGATATGACCACTCAGGTTCTGACCGGACATCTGCCTCTCCTGTTCCATCCCAACCCGAAAAAATTGGCGGTGATCGGACTGGCCAGCGGGGTGACCCTGGGGTCGGCGCTGACCCATCCGATTTCGGAGGCGACCTGCCTGGAGATTTCTCCGGAGGTGGTGGATGCCAGTTGGTATTTTAATTCGATCAACCAGAGGCCGCTGGAGGATCCGCGAACCCGATTGGTGATCAATGACGGCAGGTATCATCTGGAGCACACGCCGGATCATTACGACGCGATTATTTCCGAGCCGAGCAACCCCTGGATCGGCGGGATGGGATTATTGTTTACCAGAGAATTCTTCGCCCAGGCCAAAACCCGTCTCAATCCCGGGGGAATCATGACGATCTGGATCGGGATTTACGATCTGGACCTGGACCAGGTCCGGATGCTCACCCGGACCTTCATTTCCGTGTTCCCGCAATCCACTCTCTGGGAATCCATTACCGGCGGAGATTACCTGCTGATGGGATTCAACGGAGATGTGGATTTGGATTATTCCCGGCTCAAGGAGCGTCTCCAGGACCCCGGGATCAGGAAGGACCTGGACCGGGTGGACCTGGAAACCCCGGAGAAAATCGTCTCCCGGTTAATGATGGGGCCGAGAGAACTCCAGGCCTTTTCCGACGGCGGCCCTTTGCATACCGACGACCGGCGGCAGATGGAATTGGAGGTTCCCAGAACCAAGTATCTCCAAACCTTCAAGGAGGAATTCAATTCGGTTATTAAGGCGTTTGACCGGAACCGGGCCGGGCTGGACCAGTATTTAGGATTCAGCAATCCCTCGGACCGCGCGGACCAGCCGGAGATTGACCGTTTTTACCAGGCCCAGAGCTGGATTTTGGCCGCGCATCTCGGCCTGAAGTCCAAGGAAAATGGCGACTATGTGATCCGGAACCTGCTCGCGGCCAACCGGATTGACCCGAGGAATAAATGGGTCCGAGAAAATTTATATTTCGGTTATTATTTTAAGGGACAATATAATTTAAGGCAAAACAAGCTTTCCGACGCGGTGTCCAACCTGACCGAAGCCTGGCAATATAATCCCAAAGGCTCGGATATACCCACCCTGGCCGGTCTCTATTACTCGAACCTCGGCAAACCGGACCAGGCCGGCAAATGGATTGAGCAGGCTTTGAATGAAAACCAGAAAGACCCGATCGCGTGGATGGTCCGGGGGAAGCTGGAGTTGAGGCAGGGCCGTCCGGAGCTGGCGGTGGAATCTCTGGCGCGGGCCAAGCAATCCTGGCCGACCCTGGAAAAGAGCGGGGGTAATTCCTTGCTGGTGCGGACGATGTTGCGGTCCGGTCCGATGGATTTGAAGGCCGAGCTTTATTATGATTCCGGACTGGCGAATCAGGCATTGGGTAATTTTCAACCGGCCCTGTCGGATTTTGAGCAGACCCTCGCGATCTCCCCGACCTATTCGGCCGCGCTGCTGGAGCAGGGAAAAATCTTGCTGGGATTGGGCCGGATTGAGGAATCTCGGGAAAGGCTGACCCGCATGATCCAGGCCGCTCCCCGCAACGCGGATGCGCATTATTATCTCGGCCAGGCCTTGCGTCAAATGCCGGAGCAGAGCCAGGAAGCGCTTGCGGAATATCAGACTTATTTGCGTCTGGCCCCGGCGGATTCTCCGGAGCGCCTAGCCGCGAAAAAAGCGATTTCCGAACTCAGCCGGTAGGCTGTACCAGGACCCGGCGGAACCCCTCCGGGGGATGGAATTTGATTTCCGGCGCCCGGGTTTCCGGGCAGCTCATGCGTGAGGTCTTGATTTGGAGAC
>CAIYYW010000262.1 GCA_903930515.1 uncultured delta proteobacterium
GGTGCCGGGGGCTCCGGTCTGTGTGCTGGCGCTGTTGAGGCCCATGCCGGCTCGCTGTCCTACATCCAAACCCGCGCTCTAGATCGCACTGAAGATTGCTGAGAGCCGATGCTGAATCTAATGACTGGCAAATGCCAGGTTCTCGCGTGTAATTGTTTCTGTGAGCTTCAAAGTTGAAATCCGCCTTCGCCGACAGATTGTCCGAGCAAGCAGAGGCTACGGCGGACAAATCCGATCACACGGATTGGATGGGTCGCTCCCGACTTTAGTCGGAAGAGAACATTGTTGTAAAAGAACGATTGGGGAGCGAAGCACCGCTTCGCCCGTACGGGTCCCCCTATATATACGAAATTTGTTACCTTCTAATAATCTCCCAACTATTTGATTTTACAGGCCAATCCCCAGTTTTCCCCAATCCCAACTGTTCAGCCACACTATACGATATTTTCAAAAAAATGCTTTTGCCTTTAATTTCAGAGGGTTAGAAAATGCAAAAATCGGTGAATATTCTGCGACCCTTGCCCTGTTCTGCGTAGCTTTAGCGGGGCAGAATGACCGATTCTGACATTGAAATTTTGAATCTCCCCGAATAGTCCCATCATCCTAAAAATATGGGAGAAAATCGGTAAATCTGTAAGAAACCATCCGAAGGAAAAGGGGAGGGGAAGATGAGCAAAAAAATCAAACGAATTTTAATACTGATCGCCGCCCTGCCGGTAGCCGCCTTTTTTGAATGGTCGGCTTACGAGGTGGGATGGACAGTGGCGCACATAGAGACGGACTACTGGAAATGCCCGGAGCAATGCCGACTCAAGGGGTTTCCGCCTGGGATAAATAAGAAGGCGGACGAGGAGCGGGAATGGGATTTCAAGGCTTACTTGAAGGCAGTGATTGAAGAGATGGATAAACGCGAAGCCAACGACCCCTGCTTCGGGGTGGAGCTGGTAAAAAAGGATGAATAATGAACACGGGCCAGCCTGCAAAAATCCAGTTGGCGGAAAGGACCAAAAGCTGACCTAAAATTTGAACCCTCGGGCTTCGCGGTGCAGACATTCTTGGGCTTCGTGCTACGGACATTCTTCGCGGTGCGGACACTCTTGTCCGCACACAAACCGCTCCGATTTGACACCCTTTTCAAATTCCGCCATAATTTCTTCCAGCAGTTAATTTATCAAGCAGCAAATTCAAACCCCCTAAATGGGGGAGGAGAGGGAAATAAGGGGAAAAGGAGGAGATTGAATTTTATGCAGGCTATTGGCGCAAAAATTACGGGAATTGTCTAATGTTGGGGTTTGCCCCCTAGGGGCGTAAGTTAGCTTTAAAGCAACAACTTGTTTGGGATGGTTTTTATGGTTAAAAAACCTCGGATGGCTCAGGATAAAAAGACTCAGAGATGGCAGAAGAAAAAACAAACGGCTTAAAACGTTGCGCCTCGCCCATCCATCTGGATGAGCGCGATGCGCCTGATAAAACTGATATGTCATACATCAAAAGAAACAGGAAAAGGCTCATTGTCTTTGGCTGGTACGGAGGCAAATTCTCGCATCTTGACTGGCTGTTGCCGCTTCTGCCCGAATGCCATCACTATTGCGAGCCATTTGCCGGGTCTGCCGCTGTCCTCCTTAACCGCAAGCCCTCGCCGGTGGAGACATACAACGATATTGATGGTGAAGTTGTCAATTTCTTCCGCGTGATCCGGGATAATAAAGAAGAATTGATCCGGGCAATTTCACTTACGCCATTTTCCCGAGAGGAATATTTGATTGCAATTCACGGACCGTCCGAGAATATAAGCGATGTGGAAAGAGCGCGGCGTTTTTATATTAAAGCCAGGCAGACCCGCACAGGGCTTGCTCAAACTGCTTCACTTGGCAGATGGGCCAATTGCAAGGACACTAGTCGGGGCGGGATGTCCGGTGTTGTGTCGCGTTGGCTCGGCGGTGTCGACGCTTTATTCAATATTGCAGAGCGTATTATACGAGTGCAAATAGAAAATCGCCCGGCAATTGATGTAATAAAACTTTACGATAGCCCGGGAACGCTATTTTATTGCGACCCACCGTATTTACACGCCACACGCGGAGACAGCAAGGCTTACGGTTTTGAAATGGATGAAAGCCAGCATAAAGAATTCGCTAATGTGGTGAATGAATGCCGGGGCTTGGTAGCGGTTTCCGGTTATGAACACCCGTTGATGGATGAGCTTTTCAAACCCAAACGCTGGCATAAGATTCCGGGCGAATTAAGAACCATCCATTCAACCAAGGGTAAGAGACAGGAGACATTGTGGACAAATTACATGCCGGCATCCATAAAACGAGGGGGATTGTTTGATGGCGAAAAATCAAAAATCTCCTGAAGAGATTCTTCAAAATATTTATAAAAGCGCATCTAAAGAATTAGGCAAATCATTTGTCGCAGACAATAAAATTCGTAAACTTGCAGAATATGTATGTCTTTGCCCTAGCAATAGGGCTGGTGTGCGTCTGCTAATGGCATGCCTGCTGGGAAAAATCCACCTAAAAAATGTTGACCCGCGAAAGCCATACACCGAAATTGGAACCAAGGATTGTTTTTCAGGACGAACCTACGATGAGCATTACCTTACACTGTTTATAAACCGGAATCGGCTCCCCTGCAACCCGACCACCGCTTTCCTTACGCCAACGCTGAGAAACATTGACCATCCTCTTACCAAAGACCGGGAACTTGTCGGAAGGCCCCGCGAACTCTATGCCGCTTCTCTGCAACTGTTGGATGATGTAGCAAAAGGGAAAATTTCAGCGGATTTGCTTCTTGCTGAAACAATAAGGTTGCTCCTCAAGATGCGAAATGAAAAGCTTTCGCGCATGGATTCGCTGCTTGAGAGTTTAAAGAGAACCGAAGGCTCATTACCTTTATCATCGGAAGCGATTATTAATTTGATCAGCCAGCATCTTGCCTGTAAGAATTCCAGCAGGCTTCCTGTCCTTACGGTGGCCGCTGCTTACCAGGCCGCGGGGGAGCGGCTAGTCGAAAGAGCGAGGCCGCTCAAATCCCACAATGCTGCGGACTTGCAAACCGGAGCATTGGGAGACGTGGAAATATGTCTGGTAGGCGATGATGACGTTGTGGCGGCCTACGAGATGAAAATGAAACGGGTTACGATTGACGACATTGACGCGGCAGTGGTCAAAATAGTAGGAGCAAAACCACAGGTAAATAGTTACTTATTTGTCACAACTGAAGATATTGACGAGGCGGTTGCGGAATATGCTGCCAGTTTTTACGAAAAAACTGGGGGCACTGAAATAGCCATCCTTGATTGCATAGGCTTTCTTCGCCATTTCCTCCATCTCTTTCATCGCTTAAGGACCGAATATCTTAATGCTTATCAAAAACTTGTTCTTGAGGAACCTGATTCTGCGGTTAGTCAAAATCTTAAAGAAGCTTTCCTCGCATTGAGACAGTCTGCTGAAAGCGAATAATAATATGAGGCTTTGCCAAAAGTGAACTGTCCTGAACAGCACTTGAGTTGACAGTATCTCCCTTGATCCCCATATCAGAATATCAGGTCCCGCTCTTGGATAGGACAGGGAATCGGAAAAGTCAGCATCCAGCATCCGGGGCCTAACTCCGAACCCCTAACCCAGAATTCCTTTGCGCCTTTGCGGTTAGATCAGGTTTACGAGTTCCCGAATTCCGAACCGCGAATTCCTTTGCGTCCTTTGCGCCTTTGCGGTGAGATCAGGTTTCCGAGTTCCCGAATTCCGTTGTGATCGTGGTGTCGTCGTGTTTAAAAAGAATTTCAATTGAAAGATTTAAACACTACGGCACGACGGCCACTACGCCGGAAGGGAATGCCGAGGATCGGAGGGGTCAAACCTCGACATTAGACATTCGCGGGTCATTTTGATCATTCCAGGACCGGCTCAGCGCTTTGCGCTGAATTTCAGATCTCAAAAATCCGTGTCATCGGTGTCCTCGGTGGATCAAATTGAATTCCGGGCCTGCGGTGAGCTTGTCGAACCGTCCCGGGTCCTTGGCGAGGCCGGGTTAGATCGGATCAAAGCAAATCGCGGAACTCGTCGGGTTCCAGCCCCAGGTCCTTGATGATTCCCAGGAGGGTCTTGGGCTTGATGATTTTGCCGGGATGGATCGGGACCACGATCCTGCGGTGATCCGATTTGCGGTAATAAACGGCGTGACTGCCGGACTGGCGGTCGAATTCGAACCCCAGTTTTTGCGCGACTTTGATCAGGTCTTTGGCTTTGATCCGGGGCAGGCGGGTGCTCACACGACCACCCTCAAGGGTTTGATGGTGAGGTCTTCCTGCGGGATCGGATCGTGATGAGCTTTCAGGCTTTCCAGATAAAGCTTGATCGCGTCCTTGATGTTCTCCAGGGTTTCATCGTAACTGTCGCCTTGGGTGTGACAGCCGGGCAGGGCCGGGCAGAAGGCGTGATAGCCGCCATCCGCTTCCCGCTCCAAAATAATGGTGTAATTATATTGTTTCATAATATTTCTCCTCGGTTCCGCTCTCCTGGTTAATTTTAGCAGGGATCGAGAGCCTTTGCAAGGAAAAGCCCACAAGGCTCTATTGGGCGAGAAGGGACTTATCCCCTGACCCGCATCGGCGACCTGCACCCAAGGGTCCAGACCCTTGACCCCTATCTCCGTTCATCTGCGGATGCTTACTTTTTGCGGGCGTCGGTTTCGCGGCGGATGGCCTGGATGGAATCGCGCAGCGGGAATAATTCAGGGGGTCAGACCTTTAATTAAAAGGTAACGATTAGCACAAGGAAAGAAGCCAACAGCCATCATCCAGTAGCCGGGGCCTAACTCCGAACTCCGAACCCTCAATTCCTTTGCGTCCTTTGCGCCTTTGCGGTGAATAATAAATTAAATTCTCCGCGGCCTCCCTGTCCTTCGTAGCCTTGGCGTAGGAGGATGCGATCTTTGCGGTGGAATCATTCCTGAACATCAGCTCAACTCTCCTCCCACAATAATTTCCGGAATCCGGAGGGTGGGCTGGGCGTCGGCGACCGGGGCGCCCCGGTCGTTTCGGTAGTCGTAGAATTCCCAGAGTCCTTGGCGCCGGATCATCCGCGCGGTGCGTCTGGTGGGTTCGCGCGGCTCTTCTTGAAAACCGTAATTGAGCAGGGCCTCCATCGGCAGGTAATCCATATTGATCCAGGGGCAAGCCGGTGCCAGGTCCTCCTGGAAAACTCGCGCCCTGCCCCGCCTTTTGTCTCTTTCGGATAGTGCTCTATACTGGAAAGAGGTTGAAAACAAGGAACTTTTGAAGAAAAAAGGGTTTCCTAAAATCAGATGAGGATTTTGTATCTCACCCATCGCTTCCCGCCTGACCATTTCCGGGGCACCGAGGTTTACACCTGGGAATTGGGCAAAGAGATGCTTAAGCGCGGCCATACTGTGCTGGCGGTTGCGGTCCGGGAGTTGCAGGAAGAAGGCCCGCTCGGTTTGGTCCGGGACCAGTATCAGGGGGTTGAAGTTGCGCGGATTTGCAAGCGTCTCCGGCCGGATCGGTTTGCGGATTATTTTTTTGACCCGAAGATGGACCGGATATTTTCGGACCTGGTAAAAGAATTCAAGCCCGACCTGGTCCACGCGACTTATTTTCTGGGAGGGCTTTCGCTCGGGATGCTGAAATCGGTATCCGGCAAGATCCCCTTTTTCATCACCATCACCGACTATTCCGCGATCTGCAGCCGGGGCCAGCTCCTGGACCGGGATTTGAAATTATGCTCCGGCCCGAGAGAGGGCGTGAGATGTCTATCCTGTTTGTTTGACCGGAACTGGCTGTTTAAAAATACCGGCCTGGACCGCTGGTCGCGCGATCATCTTCCGGCCTGGGTCGGTCAATTCAAGGATCAGCCGGAATTGGACCTGGTCCGGAAACGCAACCGGGCGATCCAAAAAATAATTCTTTCAGCCAAAGGCGCGGTGTTCGCGCATCCCCTGACCCTGCTGGCGTTCCATCATAACCGGGTCAAGCTCCCTCCCGTGACCGTGCTGGATTTCGGAGTGGATTACGCCCCCTTCCGCGAGCATAGAAAATTTCCCTCCGACCGGATGCGGATCGGCTTCATCGGCCAGATCCTTCCCCACAAGGGCCTGCACATTCTGGTTGACGCCCTGGCCGGGATTTCGGATCAGGACCCGTTTGAGTTGAAGATTTACGGCAGTCTTTCCGACCCGGCTGAAAAAACTTATTTTGACAGCCTCGGTCTGGACCGGATCAAAAACCAGCAGTGGCTCGGCACCTTTGACTACAGCCGGATGAACCAAATCCTGGAAGGGATTGACCTGCTCTCCGTGCCCAGTCTCTGGCCGGAAAATTGCCCGCTCATCCCCAAATACGGACTGCTCAGCGGGACCCGGCTCCTGCTTTCAAGCGCCCCCGGCATCCTGGTCCGGGCGGAGGGCGACGGGATTGATTTTTCCGGGGTTGGCAACGCGGCCCGGCTGCGGGAAAAAATAGAGGATTTGCTCAAGACCGGCAAATGGCAGGAGCGGCTGGAAGCAAAGGCTGGATTGGTGAGCCGGATGCAGGATCACGCCGAGGCGCTGGAGCGGGTTTACGGAGGAAAAGGTTGAGCCAACGGCTCATTCTTTTGGGAGGCTCCGGGTTCATCGGCCAGAGCCTGCTGCGCTGGCTCAATGAAAACCGCGCCCCTAAAAAATATCGGACGGTGGTCTTTGATCCAAACCCTCCCAAGTTTTTTCAGCCGGATTTATATCTTCGCGGCCGGATCGCCGATCTGGGAAAGCTGAAGCGCTTGATCAATCCCCACGACCTGGTGATCCACCTGGTCCATACCACCATCCCCTCTGATTCCATGGACGCGCCCGGTCTGGAGTTCAAGGAAAATTTCCAGCCTGCGGTCCGGCTGATGGAAATGCTCAAGGACAAGAACATTTCCGGCCTGGTCTATTTCAGCACCGGCGGGACCATTTACGGGGAGCCGGAAAAGAGAAAGCCGATCCGGGAGGACGCGCCCCGGCGGCCCAATTCTTTTTACGGGCTGAGCAAGCTCCTGATTGAAGACGCGGTGATGATGGCGGGGAGGATGGGCTGGTTCCAATATCTGATCCTGCGGCCGGCCAATCCCTACGGCCCCTGGCAGGAACAATTGAACCGGCACGGAGCGATCGGGAGGATTTTCCAGGCTTTGCCGGACGATAAAAAATTCTCGCTCTTCGGCAAAGGCGATACGGTCCGGGATTATATTTATGTGGACGATTTAAGCGCGGGACTGACTCGGCTGATTGAAAAAGGAGCCTGGGATCAAATTTATAACATCGGCACGGGCAAGGGAACCGGCTTGCTGAGATTGATCCGGCTCTGCGAGCGGGTGAGCGGGCAAAAGCTGAAGCGGGATTTCCGCCCGATCCGGGGGACGGACTTGAAATATAATGTGCTGGATGGCTCGCGCCTGAAGCGGCTGGGCTGGAAGCCGAAGACCGGCCTGGAAGCCGGTTTGGAAAAGACCTGGGAATATTTCCTGGGAAAAAATAAATGAAACGGTCGGAAAAAATTCTGGCCGTCCTCAGCCTGATGGTTTTCATCGGCTTGCAAAGCGGGAAGCTGACTCAACCCTGGGTGGGGGAGTTCGAGGCCGGCTTCCAGGAGATGATCGCCCTGCATCATCTTCAATCCGGAATCGTCAACAACCATTTCCTTCCCGTGATCGCGGAGATCAAGGGGGAGAAATTTTATCAGACCGCGCACCCGCCCCTGCTGCATATTATTTACGCCCTGCTTTATAAAATTTTCGGGGTCGGGGAATGGGTCACCCGCTGCTTCAGCCTGATCCTCTTGATCGCGACCATCGGGTTGTGGAGCGCGCTGCTCCGAAAGGAGCAGCGGGTTTTATTCTGGATCATCGCCATATTTTTCCCCGTTTCCTTCCGGCTCGGACTCACCACCAATTACGAGCCGCTCACCATTTTCCTGGTGGCGCTTTTTGTCTTCAGCTTTGAGAGACTGAATTCAAACCTGAACGCGAAATCGCTCGCGTGGTTGATCCCCATATTGATCCTGCTCCTGCTTTCCGACTGGCCCGGATACCTGGCGGCGCCCGCGCTGTTGCTGGCCCGGATCCGGGAGGACAAGCCGCGGAAATGGCTGGCGGGATTGTTTTTATTTGAGCTCGGCTTTTTCCTGGTCCTGATCCTATATATGTATCGGGTCGCGGGCGAGCTCGCGCTTTTCGCCCATTCCGGCACCCGCAGTAATCCGCTCTATCTTTTTCAGATCTCCACCTGGATGGAACTGTTTGAGCATCTGAAATGGATCGTCGGCCTCCCCGCATTGGTCCTGGTCCTGCTCGGGACCCTGAAAATCGCTTTGGAGCGCCGGGATGGGCCGGACAAATTCGCGCTCCGGTTCTGGGGCTGGTTTTTGGTTTTGCTTGTAGGCTCGGCCGGTCAACTGGTGAGCCGGCATTATGTGTATCTGCTGTATTTCTTCTTGCCCGCGTGCTTGATCCTGAGCGAAAGCATCAGCCGGATCAGGCATCGGAAGCTCGCGGCCCTGGCGGTCTTGCTCGCGTTCATCCTCCCGGACCAGGCCGGGCTGAAAACCAAAGACGCCCGGAGTTATTATTTAGCGCAGGCCTTCCAGGCTTCCGGAAAAATCAGGACCTGCTTTTCCAGCGCCGCGTTAGGCGCCCTGTATTTCTATGATAAAATTGAAACCGTGGCGCCGGTGAGTAAAAAAGCGACCGAGGCCCCGTCCGGGATAAATTTTGACGCGATCATCCTGGACCGGGAGAGCCAAGAGGTCAAGGGTTTGGCCCGGGCATTGGACCTGGGAAAATATCGTCAGGCCTGGGCTTTTCCGGGAATGTCGGTATATCTGAAAGAGAGTCCCGGGGTTGAATTCCTGGCGAATGAGCTGGCTCAGGAGCCGGGTAGTGAATGGTGGAAACCTTCCGCGGAGGCGGTATATCTTGATCACCGGGCCTGGTACGGGCTTCGGCAGGTTCCCGGCCCGGGAAAAATATCCCGCTTGGAATTCCAGGCCGGCGACGGTTTTTTCTGCTTTCGGCCCGCGATCATCCTTCCGCCCGGGTCCGGCAAAAGCGACGGGGTGAATTTTATGGTAATGGCCGAGGGCGCGGTAAACCCGGAATTAAGTTACGCGCGCTTTGTAAAAAATTCCGAGGCGGGTTCAGAAAAGATTCGGGTCAAGGATTTTTCGCGGATCCGCCTGGTGGTGGACGCGGGCCCGAAAGGGAATTTCAGCTATGACGACTCCTACTGGCTGGAGGCTAATTTCGGCGCGGAATGCGGAGGAGGAGAAGATGGTCCCTGAAAATCCGGAGTATTCCATCATTGTCCCGGTCCATAACGAGGAGCCCGCGATCGGGGATTTCCTCGATCGGCTTTTGGAAGCGGTCAAGGGTAAAAACGCGGAAGTGATCGTTGTGGATGACGGGTCCACCGACCAGACCCCCACGGTCCTGAGCATCTACCAGGGCGAGGAAGACCTTCGGGTATTCTCGCACGAAAGAAATCAGGGATACGGGTCCGCGCTCAAGACCGGGCTGAGACAGGCGCGGGCGGAAAAGGTGGCGATCATTGACGGGGACGGGAGTTATCCTCCGGAAAAAATGCCGGCGCTGTTGAGCCGGAGTCCGGACGCGGAGATGGTGGTCGGGGCGAGGAAGGGCGGTCTGGGCAAGGAGCCGGTTTTGCGCACGGCGCTGAAATGGATGATCGGGAAGCTGGCGCGCTGGCTGTCCGGGTTTGAGATCAAGGACTTGAATTCCGGATTGAGGGTGTTCCGGAAATCGGTCGCGCTCAAATATCTCTCGCTCCTTCCCGAAGGTTTTTCCTTCACCTCCACCCTCACCCTGATCTTTTTGAGCGACGGCTTCCGGGTGGATTATTTGGAGATTGATTACCAGCCCCGGCGGGGCAAGTCCAAGTTCCGCCTGATTGAGCTCCATTCCCTTTCCCTGCTCCTGCTCCGGACCCTGTTGTATTTCAATCCGCTGAAGTTTTTTGTCCCGCTCAGCCTTTTGCTGTTCCTGCTCGCAATTTCGGTAGCCGCGGTCAGCATCTTCTCGCTCCATAAATTTATGGATGTCACCACCGTGGTCCTGATCATCGCCTCAATTCAAACCTTCATCCTCGGCCTGCTCGCGGATTTGATCCTGAGGCTCAAGAAATGAAAATACTCCTGGTATATCCCCCGACCAGGAAATCCCTCCAGAGCATCCTTCCCGCGGAAGTAGAGTCCGGCCGGGGAGCGTTTCCGCCCCTGGGCATCCTTTATTTGGCCGCGCAATTGCAAGGGGTTCCGGGGATGGAATTGGAAGTCCGGGACGCCGTCCATCAGAACCTGAGCGCGGAGCGGATCGCGGAGGAAGCGGAGGAAAAAGGGATAGACCTGGTCGGGATCACGCTCCTGAGTTTCCATCTTTTGGACGCGATGGACCTGGCGGAACAGATCAAGAAGCGCCTTCCCAAAGCCAAAATCATCGCGGGCGGCCCGCATCCGCATCTGTATCCCAAGGAAACCCTCGGGCTGGGAATGTTTGATTACGCGGCGATGGGGGAAGGGGAGGATATTTTAAAAAAATTGCTGGCCCGGCTTCAAGCGGGGGAAAAGTCGCCGCGGGTGGACGGTATTATTTCGCAAGAGGATTCCGTTAAAAATTTAGAAAGCCAGACCTGCGCGATTGAGGATTTGGACCGGCTGAAATTCCCCGCCCGCGGCTTGCTGCCGGTCGGGACATATTTTTCCGTGCTCAGCCAAAACCGTCCGGCCACCACCGCCATCTCCAGCCGGGGCTGTCCCTACCGGTGCATCTTCTGCGACCGGCCGCATCTGGGGAAAAAGTTCCGGGCGCGGAGCGCGGGGAATGTGGTCGCGGAGATGGAATCGTGCGCCGGGCTGGGGATCCGGGAGGTGATTTTTTACGACGATAATTTCACCACCAGCCGGGACCGGGTTTTGAACATCGCGGAATTGATTTTGGAGCGCAAGCTGAAAATCGCCTGGGAGATCCGCGCCCGGGTGGGGGACCTGAATTCAGGGGACTATCCATTGCTCAGGCGGGCGGGCCTGGATCGGATTCATTTCGGGGTGGAGAGCGGAGACCCGGATTTGCTGGAACGGATCAATAAGGGGATCACCATTGAACAGGCGCGACAAGCCTTTCGCTCCGCGCATTCCGCCGGGATTGAGACCCTGGCTTATTTTATGATCGGCCTTCCGGGCGAGACCCCCGCGACCATCTCCCGCGCCATCTCCCTGGCCCAAGAGCTTAAGCCCGGCTATGTGCATTTTTCCATGCTGATGCTTTTTCCCGGAACGCCCATTTATCAGATGGCTCTGGAGCGCGGAATGCTCCGGGAGGATGTCTGGCAAAAATTCGCTCAAAACCCAAGCCCGGATTTTCAGGCGCCGGTCTGGGAGGAAAACTTGAAACGGCGGGAGCTGGAATCCGCCTTGCGGCAGGCATACCGGAAATTTTATCTTAGGCCGGGATATTTATTTTCGCGCCTGGCCCGGACCAGGAGCTGGCGCAGTTTTAAAACCCAGGCCCGGATGGGCCTGTCCATTTCAGGTCTGAAAAAATGAGCGGCCAAAACCCGGAATTTTCCATCATCGTCCTGTTCGGAAGGGATCGGTTGGAGCCTTGCCTCTCCAGCCTGCTCAGCCAGGAAAACGCAAATTTTGAAATCATCGCCGTGGCCGGCAAAAGCGAACCCGCGGTTAAAGACTCCCGATGTAATTTTATCATCGTCCCGGATCCGAACCCGGCCCGGCGGCGCAACCTCGCGGTCGCGGCTTCCCGCGGAGAATTCCTGGCCTTCATTGACGATGACGCGATTGCGCCCAAGGATTGGCTGGCGAAGGCGAAAGCCATTTTTGCAACCCGCCCGGATTTGGCCGGGCTGGGGGGGCCGAACCTGGCGCCGGAAAATATGGACTGGAGGGAACAGCTCACGGACCTGATTTTGAGCGATCAATATTTCGGGTCCGGCGGAGGAAGTTATCAAGCCGGGGGCAAAACGCATCCCGCCCGTCCGGGCGAGCTTCATCTTTCCAACTTTTTTTTGCGCCGGGAATGTTTTGACGCGGTCCGGGGCTTCAATGAAAAACTGGGCTACGGCGGCGAGGACAGCGAGATGGTCTATCAGATCAGGAAAAAGACCGGAAGGGATTGGGAGTTTGTTCCGGAGGTTTTCGTCCGGCATCGGCGGAGAAAATTCGGGATGGAATTATGGCAACGCAATTTCCGATTCCGCCGCCGGAACGGCAGGATGATTTGGCTCCATCCGGATATGTATCGCTGGAATTTTTCGCTTCTGATGGGAGCGATCGTGGTAATTTTATTTTTCATCGTTTTGTGGTTCCGTCCGATCGCGGCTTGGGGGTGCGTGCTTTTTTATGGTTTATTTTTTGGAGCCGGAAGCCTGCTCCGCTTGAAGAAAAGAAGGTGGCTTTGCCTGGCCGCTCCGTTTGCTTATTTCCTGCATCATTCGGTTTACCTGCTGGGGTTGAGCGCGGGATTGGGGGAAGGGATGTTCCGGGGCCGGAAGGAACTGAGGCAACTTCTCGGCCGGGACAATTTGGAATAGAATATAAAATAATGTCAGAGCTAAAGGGATATTTTGAATTCAAGAGCGGGGGATGGCTCAGGAATCTGGCGGAGGAATTGTGTAATGCCTGTCTCGGCCAAATCCCCGGACCGCCGGGATTGCTTTTGAGATGGATCTGCTGGCGGCTGCTGATCAAAGGTTCGGGATGGATCGCGATTGAGCGGGGCGTGGAAATTTTCGGCACCGCCTGGATGGAAATCGGGAAAGGGGTTTACCTGGGCGAGAAGGCGCTCCTGCAGGGCCGTCCCGGGGGTTTGAAAATTCAGGACCGGGTCCGGGTGATGCCGAACGCGGTTTTGAATGTTTATAATTACCGGGGCCTCTTGCAAAGCGGGATTGAAATCGGGCCAGGCTCGGTGATCGGGATCGGGGCGGTGATCACGGGCCAGGGCAAGGTGGAACTGGGGAAGGATGTGATCATCGCGCCGGGGGTGAAAATTATGCCGGTGAACCATAACTATCTGGATCCGGGAAAGCCGATCAAGGACCAGGGCATCCGGGCGCTGGGGATCAGGATCAAAGACGGCGCCTGGATCGGAGCCAACGCGACGGTTCTGGACGGGGTGGAGATCGGCGAGAACGCGGTGATCGGCGCGGGAGCGGTGGTGGTGGAATCGGCGCCGGGCCGGACCCTGAGCGCGGGAAACCCGGCGCGGGCGGCGGGGAAAATTCAGGGGATCATAGCGGACCGATGAAAAAGCTTAGAGATATTATCCAGGCGATCCGGGTCAGGCAGTGGGTGAAGAACCTGCTGGTGTTCGCCGCGCTCGCCTTCAGCGGAAATTTATTATCGCGCGAACTGATCTACCGATCCGCCCTGTGCTTCCTCGGCTTTTGCCTGGTGTCCGGAGCGGTCTATCTGATCAACGATATTTTTGACCGCGAAAAAGACCGGCTGCATCCGGATAAAATAAACCGCGCGATCGCCTCGGGCCGGGTGAAAACCTGGGAGGCGTTGTTGCTGGCGCTGTCCCTGTCCCTGGCCGGGTTCAGCCTGGCGCTGGACCTGGGACAGGCGGTGGCGATCATTTTCGCCGTCTATTTCCTGAGCAATTTGCTTTATTCATTCCGGCTCAAGAATGTGGCGATCCTGGATGTGTTTTTCGTTTCCCTCGGGTTCGTGCTCCGGGTGGTCGCGGGCGGGGAAGCGATCCAGGTGGAGATTTCCACCTGGATCATCCTCTGCACCATCCTCGGCTCATTATTCCTCTCCTTTGCCAAGAGAAGGCACGAGCTGAACCTGCAGGGGGAGAACGCGGCAAACCACCGCAAGAGCCTGGCGGAATACAGCCCTTACTTCCTGGACCAGATGATCGCGGTGACCACCGCCAGCACGGTGATGGCCTATTCGCTCTGGACCATGTGGCCGAGCGTAGTGGCCAAATTCCATACCAATCACCTTCCCTGGACCATCCCCTTTGTCTGCTACGGAATCTTCCGATACCTCTATCTCGTGCACCAGAAGGGAGAAGGCGGGGACCCGACCCAGATTTTTCTCCGGGACAAGCCGCTCCTGATCAACATCATCCTCTGGCTTTTAAGCGTGGGGGCCGTGCTCTATTTTAAAATCTGAAACGCGGTTCCGGAAAAAAATAAAAAGGGCCGGGAAATAAAATCCCCGACCCCTTTTTTTAAGGGAAATTATTCAGGATGGATCGCGCTTATTCTATGGTGAAATTGACCGTGCTCAGCAGATTCCCGGTCGCGTCCTTGACCTCCACCTTCCAGGCGCCGGTCATTGACTTGTCAATGGTCTTAATGCTCCAGGTCCTCCAGGGGGAACCGTTGAGCTTGAGCGGGACCTCGCCCATCATCTTGTCGCCCAGATACCAGACATGCTTGATCTCGGTCTCGCCCTTGGCGCCGGAAATCTTGGTGAAGCAATAAACCTTCCCCACATCCGCGGCGAATTTCTCGCCCGGCTCGACCGGCTCGCGGTTCTGAACATCCTTGGCGATCACGGCCTGCTCAACCTTCAGTTCGGGAGCCGCCGGAGCCGGTTGTTCCTTCCCGGCCTCCTGCGCGATCACCAGACCCGCCGCAAAAACCGCCAGAACTCCCAGTGCGCATAGCACCTTTTTCATTTCCAACCCTCCTGTTAAAGTTTTTAATAGACCCTTTTCCTTTTAAAATGATAGCCCTTTGGATGAAGCCTGTCAAAGGGGCCAGGCCTGAATTTATGACTTAAGCCTTTGGACAAAACGCCCCCAAGCTCTGACCCTAATTAGACCCCGGTATGCCCGAACCCGCCGTCCTCGCGTTTGGTTTGGGAAAGTTGCTCAGACTCTTCCAGCCGGCAGGCAAGATACTTCGCGATCACCATCTGGGCGACCCGGTCTCCCTTTTTCACCGAGAAGGTTTCCTGTCCGAGGTTGATCAGAATTACCTTGATTTCGCCGCGGTAGTCGGAATCAATGGTTCCCGGGGTATTGAGCAAAGTGACTCCGTGCTTCCAGGCTAATCCGCTCCTGGGCCGGATCTGAGCCTCAACCCCGGCTGGAAGCTCAATCGCGATCCCGGTCGGAACCAGGGCGCGCTCGCCCGGAGCGATGCTGATCTCCCGGTCGTTGCTCGCGAGCAGATCAAACCCGGCGCTCCCCGCGGTTGCCCGCGCGGGCAGGCTCCCGGCCTGATTAACCCCCGGGAGCCGCTTAATCCTGATCGTCAACTCTTTCATCAATCGCTTCCTTTCCTGAATCCTTTTTCAGGTCGTCATTCTTTATCGGCAGACCTTAAATCCCGAATTGATAAACCTGGAACAAATTTTCCGAGACAAAATTTTTCCCCGGCCCGAGCAGGCGGATGATCCGGTCCAAATCCCGCCTTTTATCCGCGTCCACAAACCTGAGATAGACAATAATATATTTGATCTTCCGGCGGCCCAGCTCGGAAAGGATCCGCGTTTTCGCCTCCGCCTGTTTCTCCGGCTCCAGGCTGAAGAACCGCCCCGGATCGTCCAGATAAAATAATAACCGGTCTTGGGAAAAGGAGGCGCCGGCCTGACGCGCGGTAATGGCGGTGGCCAGGAATTTTTTATGCTCCATCTGGAACAACCCGGAATAGCGGTACACATCGGGCAGGAGCGGAAGGTCCAGCAGGGTGAATTGACCCGGCTCTTGCGCAATTTCCTGATAAAGCTTGGGCAGGCGAATCCGGTCCAGCTTAATCGGAGCCTGGTTTAATTCCAGCAGACCGGCCGCGGCAATGATGATGAAGATCAGGGTTTTTTTCCGGCCCGGGATTTTTTCTTCCAGCCAACCCCAGAACCCCGCGGAGAAGACTGCCAAACAGAAGAGCGACAAAATAATGATCCGGACCGGGGAGCGGTCCATTTCAAAGAAAAGGATAATTTTTCGGAGATAATAATAAGGGAGCGGAAACCGGTAAAAAGTATCACCGGCTGAATTCAGATATGGCCCGAGGCTTAAAATCAGGCAGGTCAGAAGCGTCATCAGCCAGAAGCCGTAATCCCTGATCTTTTTCCGCGCCAAAAAAATTCCGGCCAGGCCGGAAAGGAGCAGGAGATATCCGGGGAAGATTTCCTTGCCCGAAACCCCGGAGGCTCCGACCATTGCCTCCGCGGCCCGGCCCAGGGGCGCGTATATTTTTTGATTAAACCCGGGCAGGACCAGGCCGATCAGGTCCGCGGAATAAAGGGTTTGCTCTTCCAGCGAGCTCCGGACCGGGGTGGTTTGCCGGGCCAGCTCTTTGCCCGCCTCCCAGAGATAGGGAAGCGAGAGCAGGATCGCGATTGCGAAGGAGAGCGCGATGGCTCCCAGCCATTTTTTGTCCAGGGTTTTCCGGTCGGTGGCCAGGGTATAAAGCAGATGTAGTCCGAAAAAAATCATCAGGTAAACCAGGTAGTTGGGGGATTGATAAAAGAGCGGAACCAAGGCGAGTCCGAAATAAATTCCATACCTGTAATTTTTCTCTTCCCGCAGCCGGAAATAAAAATAGATCGGAAGCAGGGCCAGCTCCAGGCAGGAAGTATGACAGCGGGGCAGATGCCAATAATGGAACGGGAGAAAGGTGAACAGGATCCCGGAGACGATTCCGCCGGAATTGCTCCCCGAGAATTTTCTAAAGATCAGGAATCCGAGGAATCCGGTAAAGGCGAAGGAGAGGATGCTGATCCAGTTGAAGAAGGCCGGGAGCGCCCGTGGGGTTCCGAACAGGGCCTGGAAAGGATAGGAAAACATTCCGTAGCTAAGGTAGAGCGGCAGGAACACCAGACTGTATCCGTCCGGGTAATTGATGATCCGGGGGAGCCAGGGGTTCACTTTGAGCACAAACATCCCGTAGTACTGCCACCAGAAATTGCAGAAGGCCACATTGATATCCAGGTGGTCAAAGAGCGGGTAGCGGCTCAGGCTGACCGCCATCGGCCAGGTCAGAATGATTGAGAGGATCAGGTATAAGAAGAAAACGCCGATCATCCCGAATTTTATCCGCCTGCTCATTTTATTTATTTTTTCCGACCCGGTTCCCCTGGATATTTGGAAAAGCGCCCGGGCCGATAGTTCCCGCCTAATATTTGCCCACCGCAGCCAGATATACCGCGGCTTCGGTCTTGGAATCCAGCCCGAGCAGGGCGTCCACCTCATCGTCAAAGAACGCGCCGATCCCGCAGCATCCCAGCCCCAGGTCCTCGCAGGCCAGATACAGGTTCTGGCAGATGTGGCCGGCGTCCATATAAATATAGCGCAAGGCCCGGTCGGAATATTTGAAAGTGGACCGGGAAAAGAGCGCGCTGAAGGCGAACACCGCCGCCCCGTTCCGGCACATATCCTGGTTCAAGGCGGAGGTTTCTATTTTCAGCGAGCAGTCCCCGGGCGTAAGCAGCTCCAGCGACTGCTCCCGGATGTTCCAGTGATAAATCCCCGGGTCTATTCCCTCCACCCGGTTGATTACCAGATAGGTTTCAATCGGGTAGAGCGCGCCCGCGCTGGGAGCGGTCCGGAGCTGGAACCCGGAAATTTTTTCGGTCACCCCCTGGCAAGCCCAGAGCAAAAGCGACAACTGATCCCGGCTGATCGGTTCCGTTTTTAATTCGCGGCGAGACCTCCGATTATTCAGAGAACCCCAGAGCGAACCTGCGGGAAAAGCAGGGGTTTCCAGCTTGACCTTCTTGCTCCCCGGATATTCCTTGAACGGATCGGCTTGCCGTTCGGGCCGCGAACCCGCGAGCGGCCTAACGCGGGAATAAACCGTGCCCTGGTGGAACTGATCGGAAAGACCTGTCATCCGCTCCTCCTTTTCAAAGCCCAAGGTCAGCCGCGATCTCTTTCATTGCCTGGAGCGAAATCTTGAAGAATTCATCCACCGTCAACCCCATTTCCGCGCAGGAGTTGATCTGGTCCCGGCTGGCCCCGGCCGCGAATCTCTTTTCCTTCATCCGCTTGATCGCAAATTCCACTTCCACCAACGCGATTTTCTTCTCCGGACGGATCAGGGCGCAGGCCACGATAAAGCCCGTGATCGGGTCCGCGGCCCAGATCGCCTTGTTGATCAGGCTGCTGCGCTCAGCCTTGTCCGCATGAGCCTTGATCGCCCCGATCACCTCCGGCGCCAGGTTATGCGGCTTAAGCCATTCCTCCGTTACCAGCCCGTGCCGGTCCGGGGCGTTCAGGGTCTCTTGGTAATCCAGGTCATGAAGGATTCCGGCCAAAGCCCATTTCTCCTCGTCCTCCCCGAACCGACGCGCCAGATGACGCATCACCGCGGCCACCGCCAATGAATGTTTCCGCAAATTCTGGTTTTCCAGCTTGGAAAAAACCAACTGCTTCGCTTCTTCAAAATTCATCTCCGCCTCCTGATTTTTTTTGGGTTTATCCCTTGATAGAGATTTGTTCCCATCATTCTATCGTGTCAGGTCTAAAATTTCCATTTTGGAGCAGGCTTCTCGCCGGCTCAGCTCTGCCGGCAATAATTCAGCGGCCCGGATAGGTTTCCTTTAATACCCGGTTGATCATCACCCGGCTAAATCTTTCCGGTTCCTCCAGGTTGGGAGAATGCGCCGAATTTTCAAACCAGATCAAAGTTTTACCCTTGGGCGCGTCCAGTTTGTCGTAATACTCCTGCACCAATTCCCAGGGCGTATTGTAATCGTGCCGGCCTTCAAAAAAGTAAACCGGCGCTTCCAGCCGGGGCGCGTCTTTCAAAAAATTTACCTTCAGGATCTGGTCCCACATTAGTTTGTCGGAATATTCCACCCCGATCAGAAATTTGACAAAATCCTCGGCCGTGTATTCCTTTGCGCCCAAGGCGATCTTGATCATCCAGCCCATGGAACTCTTTTGATAAGCCGCGCCCCCGAACTTGTTCAGCCAGTTTCTTTGAGTCATCATCTCGGACTGGTTTTCATAAGGCGGCGGCCCGATTTTTTCCAACTCAAGGATCGCGGTTTTATTATTCCGATTTTTTGCCTCGTCCATCACAAACCGGTAAGAAATCGCCTCGTTCCGTTCAATATCCACGACCTGCCCGATCCCGATATAGGCGCAAAACAATTCCGGATATTTCTGGAC
>CAIYYW010000263.1 GCA_903930515.1 uncultured delta proteobacterium
CATGCGGCTCATATCCGCAGGGTCGGGGGTTCAAAGCCCTTCGCCGCCACCAATAAATTTGGTACACGGGACACGGGAAACGGGCCGCGCGGGCATATCAACCTATCACAGTATTGTTTTATCAACCTATGCGATTACGGCCATTGGCGCGTCCGGTTTGGTTTTTTTGGCTGAATCTGCTAAAAAGATAAGGAGATGCGATAAGGAGGTGTTAGGATGGATATTTTGGAAGGGATCAGGGCCAGACGGAGCATCCGCAAATATAAGCCGGATCCGGTATCAATCCAGGATTTGAAGAAGGTTTTGGAAGCGGTTCAATGGTCTCCGAGCTGGACGAATAGCCAGTGCTGGGAGCTGGTGGTGGTGGACGATCCGGAGATGAAGTTAAAGTTGCAGGGATGTCTGCCTTTGGGCAATCCTTCGGTAAAGGCGGTGGTGGAAGCGCCATACCTGATCGCGGTATGCGGGAAGAAGGGCAGGAGCGGGTTCAAGAAGGGCGGGCCGATGACCATTTACGGGGACTGGATCGCGTTTGATCTCGGCATTGCCAGCGAGCATTTGTGTTTGGCCGCGAAGGCGCTGGGATTGGGGACCGTGCATGTCGGGTTGATTGACCATAAAAAGGCCAAGGAGGCGCTCAAGCTGCCCGATGATATTGATGTGTATGAATTGATCCCGCTCGGGTATCCCTTGGAAGAGCCGACCGGTCCGGGGAGGAAAAGCTTGGGCGAGTTCGTGCATTGGAACAGTTTTGGGAATAAAAAAGAAATATAAAGCCGGGATATTTATTGAACCGCAGAGTCAACGCCGCATTTTAAGCTTGAGGAATTGAAAGAAGGAGAGTTTGGATGGACTGGAAACTTTTTTTCAGCACCTTCGGGATCGTGTTCCTGGCCGAGCTGGGCGACAAGACCCAGCTTTCCGCCCTGACCCTGACCGCCAGCAGCAAAAAACCCCTGATGGTGTTTTTAGCCGCGAGCGCGGCATTGATCGTGGCCACATTGATCGGGGTTATGGTGGGGGACGCATTGTTCCGGGTGGTGCCCGAGCTTTACATCAGAAAGATCGCGGCCGGATTATTCGTCGTGATGGGAATTATGCTCTGGTTCAAGGCGGTTTGAGCAGGTTTGGCAATCTGGATTTCAGTCTCGCGCAGGCCTTGAAAAATCCGCGCAAGCCGGAATTATGATTTGATTAAAATCCTTTAATTTTTACTTGACAACCTTTTTTAAATCAGCTACCATATCAATAGCAGCAACACGCCTCTAAACATTGGGGGATCGGATGTTAAAAGGGTTGGTCAAGTGGTTCAACGACGCGAAGGGGTTCGGGTTTATTGAGCAGGACACCGGGGGGGATGTTTTTGTTCACTTCTCGGTGATTGAGGGGGAGGGCTACAAGACCCTGCTGGATGGGCAGGAAGTTGAATTTGAATTTATTGACACCCCCAAGGGTCTTCAAGCCACCAAAGTGATCAAAGGCCTGGCCTGATCTGGTCCTGCGGCGTCCAGGCAATCCAGTCAAAGCCGGGTCAAGGGAAAACCGTTTTTAAATCAGAAATGACCGGGAGTCGGCTTTACCCATTCTTTACGCAAGCGCCGCGGACCCCGGAAACTTTCCGGAAATGTTCCAGGCTTTTCCGGGCAGGCTCCACCGAGATTCCCACCTTGATCACTTCCAGGACGATCACAAAAGGGAATACCCTGAGGAAATCCAAAAATGGCGCGTAATCAAAATTGCCTTCGCCGATGATCAGGTGGTCGTCGTTTTTTCCCAGGTTGTCCGTGAAGTGGATATGGCGGATGTCCGGGCCGAGCTTCTTGATCGCGGTCTCCACTCCCTCGGCCAGCCGGCTGTGCCCGAGGTCCAGGGTGAATTTGAGGTTCGGGTTATTGACTTCTTTTTTTATCGCGAGCAGGTCGTCCAGGGATCGCTCTATTTTGCTGCCGATAAAATTGCAATTTTCCAGGCAGAGGAACACCCCGCATTTTTCGGCCTGGTCGGCGATTTTTTTC
>CAIYYW010000264.1 GCA_903930515.1 uncultured delta proteobacterium
GCCTCGGTCAAAGACCTGATCGGAGAAGTGGTCGCGCTGCTTATCGCCGCGGGGGTGATTCATTTTTTCGGCCAGAAAAACAGGATGATGACGATCATCATCCCCTTGCTCATTATCATCCGCTTCATCCTCCTGAACCGAAAAGGCGATTGGATCTTTCTCCTGCTCGGAGTCGTGCTCGGCGGCGGAAACGACATCCTCTCAATGTATAAGGGCGTCTATTATTATCTGCCCGGAACCTTCCTCTCCCTACCGATCCCGGCCTGGATGCTTTTGTTCTGGGGAGAGATTTTCATTTTTTTCCGGAAGCTCACCCGGTTCGGCCCTTTCATCGGCGAGCTGCCCGGTTTCAAGAGATTGATTGACCTTCCGCTCGCGCTTGATTTTATGGTGGCAATAATTTACCGGATGACCATCTACCGGCTGGCGAGCCGATCCTGGCTCCCGGACGCGATCTTTGCGAGTATTTTGATCCTGCGGTTCCTGCTCGCGCCTCCTAAAAATAACGAGCGCAAGCTTATGCTCTGCATCTTGATCCTCGGCCCGCTCTACGAAATATTCCTGATCCGTTCCGGCCTCTATGTCTATCAGACCGGGGTGGTTTTCGGAATGCCGCTTTGGCTCATCATCTACTGGGTCTTCATCCTCCGCTTCCTCAAGGCGATCATTGACCGGATTGAATTTTATTATGCGAAATGATGAGCTCGCGACTGACTAAATTTTTCCGGTCTCAATCAATCTTTGGGCGTTGCGGGAGAGCAGGACCACCATCAGGATCAGGGGCTTGAAGCGCTCGTCCCGGGTATGGCCTTTGACATAGCGGTAATAAATCTGCTGCACCACCACGCCGATCTTGAACAGGGCGAAGATCACATAGTAAGGCAGGTTGGCGATGTCGCGTCCGGTGATTTCAGCGTATCGGTCGGCGAGCTTCCGGCGGGGATAACTGCCCGGGGCATAAGTCGGCCCGAACGCGGCCAACTTGAGTTCATCCGGATCATCCGCGTTGACCCAGTATCCGAGCGAGACCCCCAGGTCCACCAGCGGGTCTCCGATGGTTGACATCTCCCAGTCCAGGACTCCGATGATTTTGGCCAGGTCGTTGGGGTCCAGCACCAGGTTGTCATACTTATAATCGTTATGGACCAAAGTCGGCGCCGGGGATTGCGGCATATTTTTTTTCAGCCAGTCAATCACGGCGTTGATTTCCGGAATGTCGTCGGTCTGCGAGCCGGTGTAGCGGTCGGCCCATCCGTGAACCTGGCGGTAAAGGAAACCCTCGGGCTTGGATCCCTGGTCCAGGCCGATTGCTTTGTAATCAACCGCGTGGATCTCGGCCAGGTTTTTGATGAAGGATTCGCAAAGATCGGCCGCGACCGGGGCTGGAAAATCCAATCCCGGCGGGACTTGGCGGCGCAGGATCACCCCCTTGATCCGGTCCATCACATAAAAATTCGCGCCGATGACCGTCTCGTCCCGGCAAAAGACCAGCGGCTTCGGAACCTTGGGATAGACCGGGAAGAGCGCGGTGAAAATCCGGAACTCCCTCTCCATATCGTGCGCGGTTTTGACCTTGCTCCCGAACGGGGGCCTGCGCAAAACCAGCTCCCGGTCCCCGACCTTGACCAGGTAGGTCAGGTTGGAATATCCGGAGGGGAATTGCGAAACCGAAATCTCTCCGGTCAGGCCGGGGATTTTATCCGCCAAATATTTTTTTATTGTTTCCAGGTCCAGCTCCTCGCCCTTGCGGATCGGCTTGGTCTGATCAATAAAATTCTCCATTCCCAAACTCCCTCTTCCGGTTTTACTTTTTTTCCTGCTTTTGATATTTGCGGAGAATGCGCTTGGCCACCACCACCTTGTGCACCTCATCCGCGCCGTCATAAATCCGGGACCCGCGCTCCATCCGGTAGAAGAAGGAGAGGATGGTGTCGTCGGACACGCCTAGCCCTCCGTGGACCTGGATCGCCCGGTCAATCACCTTCATCATTATATTGGCGGTATAGAACTTGATCAGAGAAATTTCCTCCCGAGCCGCGTACGCGCCCTGGGTATCAATCTTCCAGGCCGCGTGAAGGACCATCAGCCGCGCCGCGTGAATCTCCGCGCGCGATTCCGCGATCCATTCCTGGACGATCTGCTTGGTGGCCAGGGTTTTGTTGCCGCCCACATCCCTTTTCGCGGCATACTCGCACATCATCTCAAAACTTCTCTGGGCGATCCCGGTGTAGCGCATGCAATGATGAATCCGGCCCGGCCCCAGCCGTTCCTGCGCGATCACGAACCCCTGTCCCTCCGGCCCGAGTAAATTTTTACCCGGCACCCGGACATTCTGATACATAATCTCGCCGTGAGAGGCGTAATCCTCGCCCGCGTGTCCCATCACGGAAATGTTCCGGACCAGGTTGAATCCGGGCGTGTCGGTCGGGACAATGATCATTGACGCGCGCGAATAAGGAGAGGGAGCCTCCGGGTTGGTGATCGCCATCACGATCGCGAAGCGAGACCCGTCCGCGGAAGACGAGAACCATTTATGTCCGTTGATCACATAATCGTCCTTGTCCTTGACCGCAGTGCAGGCCATCTCGGTCGGGTTAGACCCGGCGAATTCCGGCTCGGTCATAGAGAAACAACTGCGGATTTCTCCCCGGATCAAGGGCCGCATATATTTTTCCTTCTGCTCCTCGGTCGCGTATTTGGCCAGGATTTCTATGTTGCCCGCGTCCGGGGCCTGGCTCCCGAAACAATAAGGCCCGATCGGACTCCTCCCGATCTCCTCGCACAAGATCGCGTATCCCATAAAGCCGATCCCGACCCCGCCCAGCTCCTTGGGCAGTTGCGGCGCCCACAGTTCCATCTGCTTCACCTTGCCCCGGACCTCCTCCAGCTTCGGCTTCATCGCCTTGAAGCTCTTGAATAAAAAATGCGGCTCCAGCGGATACACTTCCTTGTTCATAAACTCCCGCACCATCTCCAGACAGACCTGGGTCTTTTCGTCAATAGAGAATTCCATTGAAATTCCTCCTCTTTATTTTTTCCGGTTCCCGCTAACTATTTCTGCGGTACACGACGAACAAGAAACTACAAAAGATTCATAAAATTCGGTTTATGATCAGATCCAAATTCATCTCCCAAATCTCAGGAGAAAAGGAGATCTTATCAAGACCGCGAATCTGGCTGACAATATCAATTGGAATGGCATTGAATTCGGGAGTTAAGGCCAGCAATATTGGCTTGAGGTTAAAATTACGGCCACCGATAATATGACCGCCGAGATCTTCTCTGGACCAATTTATATAGTAGTCCAACTGCCCGGGAGAAAAATTTACATTGGTGGATGATTTGGGATGCTTTAACTCAATCAGCCGGTATAAAAATCTAGTCTCATCCAATTTTTCAATGATAAAAATGTCTATTTTTTGCATACCGGAACCGGCAAACAATTCATTCCCGATCCAGACGATATTTTTGCCGAAGATCTCAGGGTAAAAGTTATTATTTCCCAATTTTAGGTTTTGGAGAAGGAAGGCCTGAAAATGAACTTCTCTTTTTCTTATTTCCTGCTCGCTAACCCTGATGGGCGTGCCAATATTATGATCATTAGTCTCCTCCCCTGGAATGATTTGGCAATTTTCGGAATCCAAAGAAAAACTTTCCGCCTGCATAAATTCGCCATTATTTTCGCTCCTGATCAGAGAAATTAATCTCTCTAATTCCCAGGGCAAAAGCATGGTGTTGCCCCGACCGCCTTTCATTTTTCGGTAGATCAAAGTCCAGAGTAATTCTTTGGCATAGGTTGGCAATTTATCTAAAGCCACCCATTCCAAAACCCCCTTGGAATAAACTTGGTAAGGCTTGATTTTCTTTCTATAAATGAGCTTTAGCGGCAAATCTGGATTTTGAGCCGAAGGCCCGGTCAAGTGATAAACGACATCTTCCACAGCTTGAAACAATCCGAAGAAGCGGCCTTTTCTTATTTTCGTTCCTTCAATATAGAAAAAGATCAGATCTCCCGTCTTAATTCTCAGCATATCCGCCAGCAGGCTGATGTTGTTGTCTTTTTCTCTGGAACTGGTTCCCACAAACATGTTTTTTAAGTGAATGGGCAGGGTTTGCTCATTGACGATAAAAACATGTCCAGTGATCATATTGCTTTCCTACCTTTCTTAAACAAAAGAATGTACTCGTGCTTAAAAATATAAAACCCTCCCACCAGGGCGCGATATCTCCAGAGTTCTTTCTGGTTTCTTTTCGCACGGGTCTCATCGAAATTTTTAACTATGATTCCCTTCAGGGTATAACCTCTCTTTTTGACTTCTTCCATGCAATAAAATCCGAGTGGAAGCCATTCTCCCTGCTGGTATTTATCTCCGATCACCACGGCAAGGAATCTGCCGGGATCAAGATAGGGAGTCAAATTTTCCACCACTTCGCCGAAGTTTTTCAAAAAATCTTGCAGGCTTTGGGAATTGGACAGGTCTTCTTGTAAGCCGCTGAATTTAATGATGTCAAAATAAGGCGGATGCAGGACGGCTAATTGAAAAGATTTGATACCGGATTCGGATAGAATTTTCTTATAATCAACCTTCCTTGAATCTCCGACGATCACCTCAGTCTTTGCATCCTTTAAATTTCTCTCCTTTTCAATCAGTGCTTTTGCTTTTTCCGCGACGACCGGGTTAATTTCAATACCGATTCCATTTCTTCCCAATCGTTTGCCTTCAATCAAAGTGGTACCGCTTCCAAGAAATGGATCCAGCACCGATTCCCCCTGCTTGGTGTATCGCAACATCAACTGCCTGGGGATTTGGGGAATAAAATTCCCCCAATACCATCCCAGATGCGCTCCGGAATTGTCTCGTTTTTCAATCAGCCACAAGCTGTCTGTGATGATCTCTTCGTATTCCTGCCAGCGGTTCAAATCCAGATCATTGTAGCGCGAGATTCTAGACTCAGTTATGCTTTTGATCAGCCGGTTCAGATAATATCTTGCCCGCTCCAAAGTCCGGGCTGAAAGCATCTGGTCCATCTGGCCGAGGAGCACAGAAGATTTATATTCCACGATCTCAGCCGGGTTCAAGGTTATCAAAGAGGAATCCGAATTTTCCTGGATCAGGCTATCGCGCAATTTACCGAGCTGTGAGCGGAAGAGGTTGATGGAATCAACATTTGACAATTCCGCCAGCCGGTTCATCAAATGAGACCGGTTCATGGTCAGGTACTTGTTCCCGCTCGGCGCTTTTTGCTCAAATAAATTTTGGGCTGGCTCATCCTTTTTCATTACTCTAGAATTATTTACCAAAATTCAGTTCAGGTCAACTCTGGATCAGGTTCAGATCTTTGTGGCCGAGGTCGGAGATTGCGCGCCTATTGCCCAAAGGCCTTTTCCCGGAGTGTTTAAATATTCCTCTTGCGGCATAGGTTTTGAATTATCGGTATGAGATCAGACCGGGTCGGTCCAAGTGCGGGGTTGTGTTGAATGAAGCCAGGGAAAATTTATCCTCGCTATATCGGAATTCGGTGATGGATCCATTGGCAATCACCCATCCCAGCTCCAGCGCGGTTTTGTCTCCGAGGCCCAGGGCTTTTTGGATCGCCGCGGAAATGGGGCCTCCGGAGGTGAACACGGCCACGGTTTTCCCAGAGCCTTGTTCCGCGATCACCAGGTCCAGGCCTTGGTTCACCCGGCCGGTGAATTCCCTCCAGGTTTCCATTCCGGGCAGTTTTAACTTTTCGTCCACCCACATATCCATTGCCCGGGCGAAAACTTTTTGGAAAGCCTTTTTATTATTGACCAGGTCGGGCGGGACGCCCGATGCCGGCTCTTTGACCAATTGCGCGAGCTCGGGATACTGGGTGAGCACGGTGGAAAGGGAACCGGTCAGGAGGTGGCGGGTCTCGTATTCGTCAAAGTTGTTCAGGATGATCGGGTCGGGAAATTTTTCGCCCGCCGCGGAGAACTCTTCCTTTACCCATCGCGCGCTGTTTTGCTGTCGGACCAATGCCCCGGCGTAAACCGCGTCCGGCCGGATCCCCCGCTGGACCCAGAATTTTCCCAGCGAATGCATCTGGACCTCGCCCAGCTCCGAGAGCCGGTCGTAATCGGCCTGTCCGAACGAGGCCTGTCCGTGCCGGATTAAATATAAAATGCTCATTTTCGGTAACTACTCATTCCTTTCGGAGGCTGCTTTGCAGGCATTTTATAAAATGCGGGAAGGGATGTCAAAAGCTTTTTCGCGGCGCGCGATTTAGAGTGAGCCGTTTGTCTTTAACCATTAACCGGTCGCCGCATTAAAGGTTTGACCGTGATAAGTTTTGAAGGTATCTTCTGGGAAATAAGGGGGTGGAGGATGATGCGGAATTCCAGGATCATCGGCGCGGGATTTTATGTTCCGCCCAGGGTGGTTACCAATGACGATTTGAGCAAGCTGATGGAAACCTCGGATGCGTGGATTGTTGAGCGGAGCGGGATCAAGGAGCGGCATTATGTGGAAGACGGTGTGGGCGCTTCTGATCTGGGGGCGGAAGCGGGCAAGAAGGCGCTGGCGATGGCCGGATTGAAGCCGGAGGATTTGGACCTGATTGTCCTTGCCACGCTCAGCCCCGATCATTGCTTTCCCGGTTCCGGGGTTTTGGTCCAGCATAAACTCGGCTGTCGTGATATAGGCGCGATAGATGTTCGCAATCAATGCTCGGGCTTTATCTATTCGCTTTCCATTGCCGACCAGTTCATCAAGACCGGGATGTACGAGCGGGTCCTGGTAATCGGCTCGGAGGTTCATTCCACCGGCCTGGAATTCAACAACCGGGGAAGGGATGTAACCGTGCTGTTCGGAGATGGCGCGGGCGCGGTGATCCTTGCGCCTTGCGAGGCGGGCAAGGGAATATTGAGCACGCATCTTCACTCCAATGGAGAACATCATAATAAGCTCTGGTCCTATGCTCCGGCGAGCTGCCGCCAGCCCCGGATCACTCACCAGATGATTGATGACGGACTGATTTATGCGAAGATGGACGGCAAGTTTATTTTCCGGATGGCGATTGGCAAGTTCTGCGGGGTGATTGACGAGGCGCTCAAGAAAAACAACCTGACCCTCAACGACCTTGACC
>CAIYYW010000265.1 GCA_903930515.1 uncultured delta proteobacterium
GGATTTTCCTTGTCATTTCGGTGGAAATATGGTAATATAAATTGATTGAATTTACAGTTCTGAAGACCGGGGTTTGGCGGCGGCCGAGGCGATGAAAATGGGAGTTGAAGAGCGGCCGAAAGAAGAAACGGAACAGGAGAAAACTATGTCGCAAGATTCGCCCAAATACGATGCCAGCAGCATCAAAATTCTGGAGGGCTTGAGCGCGGTCCGGAAGCGGCCGGCGATGTATATCGGGTCCACCGGGGTGCTGGGTCTTCACCACCTGGTTTTTGAGGTGGTGGACAACTCGGTTGACGAGGCGATCAACAAATATTGCGACACGGTCAAGATCACCATCCATATGGATAATTCCGTGACCGTGGAAGACAACGGCCGAGGCGTTCCGGTTGAGATGCATCCGCAGGCCAAGAAGAGCAGCCTGGAAGTGGTGATGACCATCCTGCACGCGGGCGGAAAGTTTGACGCCAAGTCCTACCAGATCAGCGGCGGGCTACACGGCGTGGGCGTGAGCGTGGTCAACGCCCTGAGCGAGTGGATGGAGGTGGAGGTCAAGCGGGACGGCGGGGTTTACCGCCAGGTTTACGGCCGGGGCAAGCCCAAGGAGCCGGTCAAGCAGATCGGCAAGAGCAAATCCACCGGCACCAAAGTCACCTTTATGCCGGACAAGGAAATTTTTGAAAGCATTGAGTACCATTACGACATCCTGGCGCAGCGCCTGCGCGAGCTGGCCTTTCTCAACGCCGAACTCAGGATCATCCTCACCGACGAGCGCGGCGAGCCCAAGACCGAGGAGTTCCTTTACAAGGGCGGGATCGGCGCGTTCGTGGAATACCTGAATAGAAATAAAACCGTGCTCCACAAAAAACCGATCTATTTCTTAGACTCCAAGGACGATGTTATTGTGGAAATCGCGCTCCAGTATAATGACGGTTACAACGAGCAATTCTTCTCCTACGCCAACTTCATCCACACCACCGAGGGCGGCACCCACGAGATCGGCTTCAAGAGCGCGCTCACCCGGACCCTCAACAGCTACGCCCAGACCAACAACTTGATGAAGACTTTGAAGACCAACCTGAGCGGAGAGGATGTGCGGGAGGGTCTGACCGCGGTGATCAGCCTGAAGCTGCGCGACCCGCAGTTTGAGGGACAGACCAAGACCAAGCTCGGCAACAGCAATCTCAAGGGGATCGTGGAGAGCATTGCCAACGAGAAGCTGGCGCAGTTTTTGGAGGAAAACCCTCCCATCGCGAAAAAGATCGTGCTCAAGAGCGTGGAGGCCCTGCTGGCGAGAGAGGCGGCCCGGAAGGCCCGGGACCTTACCCGCCGCAAGAGCGCCTTGGAAGGGAGTTCCCTGCCGGGGAAACTGGCGGACTGCCAGGAAGAGGATCCCAGGTTCTCCGAGCTGTTCATCGTGGAAGGAGAGAGCGCCGGCGGATCGGCCAAGCAGGGAAGAGACAGGCGGAACCAGGCGATCCTGCCCTTAAAGGGTAAAATCCTGAATGTGGAAAAAGCCAGACTGGACAAGATGCTTTCCAACCAGGAAATCCAGATCCTGATCACGGTGCTCGGGACCAACATTGACCAGGATTTTGACCTGGCCAAGCTCCGCTATCATAAGATCATCATCATGACCGACGCGGATGTGGACGGCGCCCATATTCGGACCTTGCTTTTGACTTTTTATTTCCGGCAGATGAACAAGCTGGTGGAAGCCGGACATCTTTACATTGCCCAGCCCCCCCTGTTCCGGGCCAAGCGCGGAAAAGCCGTCCGCTACATCAAGGATGAGGCGGAGCTGGAGAATTTTTTGCTGGAGCTGGGGGTGGAGGATTCCAAGTTGATCCTGAAAGAGGGCAACCTTTCCGGCTCCAAGCTGATCACCCTGATCAAGCAGGCGATCCGCTACTATCGGTTACTGGAGCACTTGGCCAAGCGCAAGGGAAAATCCGGAGGCTCCCGCAACGACTACCTGATTGACACCATGCTCAGGTATGTGGACATTGAAAAATCCATCCAGGACAAAAAGCAGATGGAAGAGGATCTGTCCAAAATCCTGAGAAAAGCGGAAAAAAATTGTCCCGGCCTGGTCGGGATCGGCTTTGACGGCCCCTTCCTGGACGAGGAGCACAATAGCTGGCATGCCCTGATTATGGCGCAGGAGAACGGAAGCCGGCTGGAGTTGGAAGTGGATTTTGACTTGGTTCGCTCACCCGAGTTCCAGGAATTGAAAAAGCTCAAGGCGATCTACCAGGAGGTGGGGAAACCTCCATATAAATTTCAGACCAACGGCGATGTCAGGGAAATCGCTGATTTGCGGATGCTGAAAGAAGAAGTCCTGGCCCAGGGAAAAAAAGGCCAGGAGATCA
>CAIYYW010000266.1 GCA_903930515.1 uncultured delta proteobacterium
CAGCTGCGGCCCGGGGACATATATCCGCGTACTCGCTGATGATCTGGGCAAGGCCCTCAAATGCGGCGCGCATCTCGCTTCGCTCCGGAGGGTCAGGGCCGGAAGATTTTCCCTTGAGCAGGCGGTTCCCCTCTCCCAACTGACTGCTGAAAATCGCGATGTCCATTTGATACCGCTGGAAGAAATCCTGGCCCTGGACCGGATTGAGCTTTCCGACCTGGACGGATATAGAATCAGGGACGGAAGAATTATTCCCCTGAAAAACCGCGAGCTGATCAAACCGGCTTCCACCCTGGTTCGCGTCTTTTCCAAGCCCTGCTTCGCCATCGCGGAACTCTCTGAAAATCAGGGGGAATTGCTGCTCAAGCCGGTCAAGGTTTTTGCTTACTCTTGAATTAACCCGATGCTTCAGCCAAAATCGGGAATGGAATGAGCGCCTGGAAAAGGTGAATTATTTATTTCATCCCCAGGTCTTGATCAATTCCCGCGCCCGCTCGGAAATGGAATCCGCGCAAACGATTTCGGAAATGAAGGCGGCCGCGGACGCGCCGGCCTGTTTGACCGCGGCCAGGTTCTCCCGCTTGATCCCGCCGATCGCCACCACCGGCTTTTGAACCTTGGAGCAAACCTCGCGGAGTTTATCAATCCCCTGGATCGGCGTGGGCCGGCCCTTGGTCTGAGTCGGAAAGATCGCGCCGAACGCGAGATAATCCGCGCCCGCTTCTTCAACATCCATCGCTTCCTCCAGACTGTGTGTGCTCCGTCCGATGATCAGGCTGGGCGCCAACTGTCTGGCCTTGGGAATCGCCAAATCATCCGCTCCCAAATGAACCCCTCCCGCTCCCACTTCCAGCGCTACTTCCAGGTCGTCATTGATGATCAGGAGCGCGTCATACTCCCGGCAAAGCCGCGACAGGCTTAAACCGGCCTGGTAAAATTCGCGCCGGTCTAAATTTTTCGCCCGGAACTGGATCAACTTGACTCCTCCTTCCAGGGCGGACCGGGCGAGTTCGAGATGGCTCTTGTTCGGAACCAGCGAATTATCCGCGATTACATAAATACCGGAGATCAGGCGGGATAGATCAACTCCGGACATTTTTTACAATGTTTTCCGCGCAACGGGTCGCGAAGGCCCAGATGGTTTCCTGCGGGTTAACCCCCAGCGAGCCCGGAAACACGCTCGCGTCCGCCAGATACAGATTCTTCATATCCCAGGTTTCCAGGTCCGGGCTGACCACCGATTTCTTCGGGTCAACCCCCATCCGGCAGGTCCCCATCGGGTGAAAGGCCATCACTAGAAAATTGCCCGGCTCCACTTTTACATCCTGGAACTTCTCCACTTCCACCAGGTTGTTTATCCGCGGGAAGCAACTGGTGGTGGTCAAGACCTGTTTGGCGCCAACCGCGAACATGATTCGAGCCGAGATCAGCATCCCTTTCTTCAAGGCCTCCGCGTCGCGCTGGTTCATATTGTAGGTGACCATCGGCTCGCTGTCCAAGCCCACGCTGACTTTGCCGATGGAAGTGTCGCTCACCATCACCCCGATGCTGGCCAGGCGCCGGTATTCCTTCAAATGATCCCAGAACTCCTTGCCGAACCCGTTGAGGCCAGGAAACTCCGAGGCCGGCCCGGTGAAAGTGGCCTCCAGCATAATCCCCAGTTCCGAGTAGTCGTCTATATAAAGACTCTGCCCCACCCCGTGATGCCCGTCAATAAACTGGTCAAACACCCCGATCGCTCTCCCGCATAAATGCAGTTTCAGATTCTTGCCCACCTGGCCCGAGCTGTTGCAAATCTCGCTCTTGAGCAGAAGCAGCGGAGAATTTAACGCGCCCGCGCAAACCACCACCACATCCGCGGCCACTTCAATAAAATGACGGAAGGCCCCGCTCTCGCGGTCCCGGATGGAACCGGTCACCCCCATCACCTTTTCCTTGTCGTGCACGATAAACTCTGCCTTGGCGTCGCAATATATTTGCGCGCCCAGCTCAACCGCCCGCGGGAGATAATTCAAAATCATTGATCCCTTGGCGTCCTCCCGACAGCCGTAAGAGCAATTGCAGCAGCCCTTGCACCGCTCGTTCACATTCCGAAGAATCGGCGTCGGATGCAGCCCCAGCTTATTCGCGCCCTCCGCGATGATCTCCCCGTTCCGGCCCATCACCTCCGGAGAGACCGGCCCAACATTCATAATCTTTTCCACCTGATCGTAATACGGCGCCAAATCCTTGGCGGAATATCCCTTAATCCCCAGATCATCCCATTTTTTATGAGTATATTCCGGCAATCGGAAGCAGGTGCCCATATTGATCACGGTGGTCCCGCCCAGGCATTTCCCGGTCGGAAGCACAATCGCCGGAACCCCCAGCGTGGTATCCAGACCCTGGTTGCGGTAGAGCTTGTTAAAAGAATCCAGAATGGAACGCGGAAAATCCTTGCTCCCGTAATTGCCGCCTTCCTCCAAAACCACCACCTTCAGGCCCTTCTCCGCCAGCTCCTTGGCAACCACCGCCCCGCCCGCGCCCGAACCGATCACGCACACATCCGCCTGCTCCCGCACACTCCCCTTGATCGTCTTTCCCTCTATGGTCCTTCCGGCCATTTTCTCCTTACCCTTGATTCCATTCCTATTATTCTCCTTGTCGGTCCCGATGTCAAGCCGAAAATCAGCCTGCTCGCGCGATCTATATTATTCAGGAATCGCCGGGAAAACGATTGAGATTGTAAAAAAAGA
>CAIYYW010000267.1 GCA_903930515.1 uncultured delta proteobacterium
CACATCTTCTTCAAAAGGAAGGAAGGAGGCCGCTCCCGGGACCATAATCCCCTTGCCGTCCAGCTCCCCGCCCGGCTGGCGGATGACGATCTCCTTCACCCCCTGCCCTTTCAACACTTCAAAAACCTGGAAGGTGTATTCCGTCCAGATCATATTCCCGGTCTGATATACCCGCTTGCCCGTGCAATTGCCGAGGATGATCTTGTCCGACTGATCGGTGAGCCGGTTCAGGTCCAGCGGGATCATCACCGTGGCCAGGCAAAGGCCGGGAAGCAAAACCAACAACGCGAGAATTTTCTTCTTCAATTGACCTGTCTCCTTTCCTGTGTTTAAATAATCAGCTAATCCCGCGGCAGACGCGGGACTCTTATGGAATAATTATGAGCAAAAAATATCAGGTTGTCAAAGGCTTCCGGGACATTCTGCCCCCGGAAAGCAAATTGTTCTGGCTGGCCGAAAAGCTGGCCCGCGATCTTTTCGCCCGGTTCGGGTACCAGGAAATACTTTTGCCCGTGCTCGAATCCTACGATCTGTTCGCCTGCAGCATCGGGACCGGCACGGACATAGTGGAAAAAGAAATGTTCATCGTCCCCGACAAGAAGGGGCAGAACCTGGTGCTCCGGCCCGAGGCCACCGCGAGCGTGGTGAGGGCATATGTAGAGGGCCTGGCCAGCCAAGGCCCGGCCAAGCTCTTTTACTTCGGGCCGATGTTCCGCTACGAGCGTCCGCAAAAAGGGCGCTATCGTCAGTTCTGGCAGATCGGCGCAGAGGCCATCGGATATGGCGGTCCGGGGGTTGACGCGGAACTGATTTTGTTGCTGGACCTTTACTTCAAGGACCTGGGATTGGCTGAGATTCAAATCCGGATCAATAACCTCGGTTGCAAAATCTGCCGGCCTTCTTACCGGGAAGCCCTGGTAAAATACCTGACGGACAATGAAGCCGGCCTGTGCGAGGATTGCCGGAGAAGGCTTTCAACCAACCCGCTTCGGGTTTTGGACTGCAAGAACGAGGCCTGCAAGACCATCGCTCAAAGCGCGCCCTGCCCCGGTGAATTTTTGTGCGTTGATTGCGCCTCTCATTTTGAAGGGCTCCAGCGACTGCTCAACCTGCAAAAGGTTTCCTTCCAGGTGGACCCGAGGCTGGTGCGCGGCTTGGATTATTACACCCGGACCGTGTTTGAATTCCAGGCCCAGACCGGCCTGGGGGCGCAGAACGCGGTGGTGGGCGGGGGCCGGTATGACGGTTTGGTGGAAGAGATGGGAGGCAACCCCGCTCCCGCGATCGGTTTCGCGCTCGGGGTGGAGCGGCTGGCTCTTTTGCTGGAGCAGAAGATTTCCCGATCCGAGCTGGTGGCCGGGCCGGAGGTGTTCCTGATCTTTTCCGGGGAAGAAGCCTATCGGTTCGCCTTTCAGCTCCTGTTCCTGCTCCGGGCCTCCGGCCTTTACGCCGAGATGGCCATTGACGAGCCTTCCCGCTCGCTCCGGAGCCAGTTGAAATTTTCCGACCGGATCAAGTCCAAGTCCGCGCTGATTATCGGCGAGGATGAACTTAAGAATAAACTGCTTAACCTGAAGCTGATGGAGAGCGGCAAGGAATTGAAATTGGAGTATCAGGGCCTGAAAAACCTGGCCAATATTGACTGGGAGGAGTTGAAGAGTCATCTTCAAACCCCGGGCTTTGCGTATGCCGGCCGGGAATACGAGCAGACCCTGGTCCAGAACCGGGACCTGTTGAAATTGTTGAAGATATATTTTAACGAGTTAAACAAGCTGGAGGCATAAATGGAGGAATTGGGAAGCTGGAAGCGGACTTGCTATTGCACGGAGGTGGGCAAGCAGGACCTGGGGAAAGAGGTCTACCTGATGGGTTGGGTCAATTCTTACCGGGACCACGGCGGCGTGATCTTCATTGATCTGCGCGACCGGACCGGTTTGATCCAGGTGGTGTTCAATCCCGTTTTTGCGGGCACGGCGCACGATAAGGCGAATATGCTCAGGAACGAATGGGTGATTGCGGTTCAGGGAGAGGTGAGGGCCAGACCGCAGGATATGATCAATACCAAACTACCGACCGGCGGGATTGAAGTCTGGGTGAAGGAACTCCGGATTTTGAACCGATCCCTCGCGGTCCCGTTCGCGATTGAGGACGAGATCAAGATCAATGAGGAGTTGCGCCTGACCTACCGTTACCTTGACCTGCGCCGCCCGGAGATGCAGAAGAAAATCATTACCCGGCACCGGGTGGTCAAGCTGATCCGGGATTACTTTGACCAACACGGCTTCTATGAAATAGAAACGCCCTTCCTCACCAAGAGCACCCCGGAAGGAGCGCGCGATTACCTGGTCCCCTCCCGGCTCAATCCGGGAAAATTTTACGCCCTTCCCCAAAGCCCTCAATTGTTCAAGCAGCTCCTGATGGTTGCCGGATACGACCGATATTTCCAGGTTGTGCGCTGTATGCGCGACGAGGACTTGCGCGCGGACCGACAGCCCGAGTTCACCCAGTTGGATGTGGAGATGAGTTTCCCGCGTCCGGAGGATATTTACGAACTGATGGAAGAGATGCTGGCAAAGGTCTGGAAGGAAATCATGGGGCTGGAAATTCCCCGGCCGTTTCCGAAAATGACCTGGGACGAGGCAATGGATAAATACGGCTGCGACCGGCCCGACACCAGATACGGTCTATTGCTGAAAAACCTATCCGACATTTTCCCCAACACGGAATACCGCTTTTTCAAGCAGGCGATTTCCGAGGGCGGGATCATCAAGGGATTGAACGCGCCCGGATGCGCGTCCTGGAGCCGCAAAGACACCGATGACCTGACCTATGCGCTCAAGGCATACGGCGCCAAGGGCCTGACCGTGATCCGCTATCAGGAAGAGGGGTTGGCCGGGCCGGTGGCAAAATACCTGAACGCGGACGAGCAGAAGCTGATGATTGAGCGGCTGGACGCCAAGGTCGGGGATGTGATGATGCTGATGGGAGACAAAGTATCCGTAACCAACGAGGCGATGAACCAGCTCCGCCAGATGATCGCGAAAAAAATGAAATTGGTTCCGGAAAATAAATTCAACTTCCTCTGGGTGACCGACTTCCCGCTCGTGGAATGGAGCGAGACGGATAAAAGATGGAAATCAACCCATCACCCCTTTACCAGCCCCAGGCCCGAGGACCTGGAAAAGCTTGAGTCCGAGCCGGGATCGGTCAAGGCCGTGGCTTATGATGTGGTGCTCAACGGCGTGGAGATCGGCGGAGGCTCCATCAGGATCCATCGGCCGGAGATCCAGGAGCGGGTCTTCCATATGCTGGGGATCAGCGACGAAGAGGCCAAAATCAAGTTCGGCTTTTTGCTTGACGCCTTCCGCTTCGGAGCGCCCCCCCACGGCGGGATCGCTTTGGGCATTGATCGCCTGATGCAGATTCTGGCGGGCGGCAACTCCATCCGCGATTGTATCGCCTTCCCCAAAACCCAGGCCGGGTCCGACTTGATGGTGAACGCCCCGAACGAGGTGAGCGAGGATCAGCTTAAGGAGCTGCATTTGAAAATAATCAAAGAAGACCTTTCCTGACCGAAATCCTTGGCTGCGGACAATTCAGGATCTCGGGATGAAAGCCGCACTTCAACCAGGGGATATGAAAGACCCATCCCTTCAGATTTCCGGATGGAAGAACATCTTGCGCGCCTTGCGCTCCCGCAACTACCGCCTGTTTTTTCTCGGCCAGGGCGTCTCCCTGATCGGCACCTGGATGCAGACCTTGGCGATGAGCTGGCTGGTTTACCGGTTGAGCAATTCCGCCTTCATCCTCGGAATCGTCGGTTTTGCCGGGGACCTGCCCTCATTTATATTGATGCCCCTGGCCGGGGTATGGGCCGACCGGATCAACCGCAGGAAAATCCTGGTCATCACCCAAACCCTGGCGATGATCCAGGCTTTTGTTTTGGCGATCCTGGTCCTCACCGGCTCGGTCCAGGTATGGCACCTGATCGTTCTCGCCGTTTCCCTCGGCCTGATCAACGCCTTTGATATGCCCGCCCGCCAGTCCTTTGTGATTGAGATGGTGGAGGACAAAAAAGATTTGCCCAACGCCATCGCCCTCAACTCATCCATCTTCAACTCCGCCCGCCTGATCGGGCCGGCCGTCGCCGGAATCCTGATCGCCGTTTTGGGAGAGGGTTATTGTTTCCTGATCAACGGCTTCAGCTTTCTCGCCGTGATCGCGGCCCTGCTGTCTATGCAAATCAAGCCCCATCGCGGCCGGGCCAAGATCGGCGGCACCCTCCAGGGGCTGAAAGAAGGGTTTTCCTACGCGCTCGGTTTTATGCCGATCCGGTCGCTGTTGTTCCTGGTGGCCATCGTCAGTCTGATGGGGATGTCCTATGCGGTATTGATGCCGGTGCTGGCCCGGGAGGTCCTGGCCGGAGGCTCGCACACCTTCGGATTCTTGATGGGAGCCGGCGGACTGGGAGCGCTGATCGCCGGGATTCACCTGGCCTCCAGGAAATCAGTGCTCGGACTGGGAAGGCTGATCCCTTTATCCCTTGCGCTCTTCAGTTTATCCATCATCGCCCTGTCCCTTTCCCACAACCTGGGCCTTTCCCTGGTGATTATGCTGGCGGCCGGCTTCGGGGTGATGACCCAGATCGCCTCCTGCAACACCCTGATCCAGACGATGGTGGAAGAAGATAAACGGGGACGGACCATGGGGATATACGCGATGTCCTTCCGGGGGATCTCCCCCTTTGGCAGTCTCCTGGCCGGAAGCCTGGCCTCCAAAATAGGCGCCCCCCACACCATCCAGATCGGCGGAATCTTCTGCCTGATGGCTGCGCTCTGGTTTTATCGGAAACTGCCTGCCTTCCGAAATTTTGTCCGTCCCATTTACGCCCGGGCCGGGATCATCCCCGACCTTGATCCCGGGATCGGGTCGGAGAGGGACTTGACCATTCCCCCGGACCGACCGGAAGACAGCCAAGAAAATTGATGATAAAATAAATCCGGAAATGCGGATGAAAATAAGCTGCGGCAAAATCGGCCTTATCTCGCTTGCTTTGACTATGCTGATCCTTTGCTTAAAAACCGCCGGCGCTAAAAAAGGCAGCCGGGAAGACCTGGGGAAATATAGCGGTCCCCGGGTGGAAGCCGCGCGGAAAAGCCAGACGCAGGAAATAATTAAATTGTTTGAAAAAGCCGGACTGACCCGCCCCTCCGATAAAATATTCATCCGCGTGTTCAAGCTGGAGCGCTCAGTGGAGCTTTGGGCTTTTCACCCGGAAGGCGGCAAATATAAATTGATCCAGGAATATCACGCCTGCGCCTTAAGCGGGAACCTTGGACCCAAGCGCAAACAGGGAGACCACCAGGTCCCCGAGGGGTTCTATAACATCACGGATTTAAACCCGGCCAGCCGTTTCCATTTATCAGCCCGGGTGAACTATCCCAACCAGTCCGATCTGATCCTGGGAAACAAGCTTTTGCCCGGCGGAGATATTTTCATTCACGGCTCCTGCGTTTCCGACGGCTGCGTCTCTATCCGGGACCAGCCGATTGAGCAGGTGTATCTGATCATCCTGGACGCCAAAGCCGCGGGCCAGAAGAATATCCCGGTCCATATTTTCCCCTGCCGGATGGACAAGTCCTATTGCGAAAGCACGCTGGGTTTTTTCTCCATGGACAAGGAAGGCCTGAAAACCTTCTGGGATTCCCTCAAGCCGGGCTATGATTATTTTGAAGCCAACCAGACCGTCCCGGAAATCAAGACCAACCCGGACGGGTCTTACCAGATCAAGCAATGAAACTCTCCAGGCGGGAGTCCATCAAGATCGGCGGTTTAATGGCAATGACTGTTTTATCTAAAAAAATATTGGCCGGAATTTTCGGAACGGAAAGATTCTTCCCGGTCTTTGAGATCGGCGCCCAGGATTATTTTGAGCTGGGTCAGAAAATCGGCGCCCGGGCAAAAGCCCGGGTTCATTCCGGGCTGAAGCGAAGAAAAAAATGGATGGCGGATTTGAAAAAATTCGCGGACGCGGACCGCCGGAAACGCTTTGATCCCTTCCTGGCTGCGCTCAAGCGGAACTTTCCCGATTACCTGGACGAGCTTAAAGGCATTGCCCAAGGCGCGGAGGTTGATTTTGATCTGATCTTTACGCTCAACTTGAACCCGGAATTGAGCGCGATGATGAGGGCGGGCCGGGAAGAGGACTGCTCAACCGTGATCGCGAAAACCGGCGACAAGATTTTGCTCGGTCATAATGAAGACGGCTCCGAGCAATACCTGGACTTGATGTTTCTGCTCAAAGCCAAAACTCCGGCCGGGAAAATATTCTTCGCCCTGACCTATCCCGGAATCATCCCCGGAAACGGGCCTGGGATCAACAACCAGGGGATCATCCATACCTGCAATTACATCGGCGGCAAAAAATTTCAAGAAGGCATCCCCAGGTATTTTATTGACCGGGCGATGCTGGAAGCGGATTCAATGGACCAGGCTATTTCCTTCGGATCCCATCCGGCCCGGGCCTATTCCCAGGCCCATAATTTGGTGTCCATTTCGGAAAAACGCGCCGTAATGCTGGAAAGCTCGGTAAGCAAGGTCGCGGTCAAGGAGGTGAACGGGATTCTTCCCCGAACCAATCATTACATCCTTCCGGAAATGCGGGACGAGCCGGAATTCGCTTCCTACCAAATGAATTCGCTCCCGCGCTTGAAAGCCCTGGAAGCAGAGTTGGCCGGGATCAGCCCGGAACAGATCAACGCCGAGCTCATCCTCAAATCGCTCAGCTCTCACAAAAACAGCCCGATCTCCCCCTGCCGTCATAAAAACAAGGCCGTCCCCGGAGCTACCCTGGGAACTTTTATCTTTGACAGCGCCAAAACCGAATTCCAATTCTTCTACCAAAGTCCCTGCAAAGACCTCGTCCAGAAATTCCCGCGACCGTCCGGTTGATAAGTTGAAAGGATGATCGGTTAAAGAAGGCATCGGAACAGCCTCCCTTGTCGGCGTAATCGTGGTGCGTTCTAAAAATATCAAGTCGTTCCTTGCCGCGGATAGTTCCTTGAGGTCCCGGATCAGGTCCGCGAGGGTTTCTCAAAGCAATTTGAGGAACTGATCCAGGTCTATTTGGGCTTGTTTGAGGATGTGCGCGAGGGTGGAACGCTTGACCGGAGTGTGAGCGGGAACGGTCAGTTTGAGAGTTTTTTCACCCATATTTTTTTGAAGCCGGATATGACTCCCTTTCTGACGCACAACCACCCATCCATCTCGGCGAAGGGCATAGATGATTTGCCGGTAAGAAAGGCTGGGGACTTTGCTCACAAGATCAGTTCCTTGACCGTGGCCTTTTCGCTCGGCTGGGCGTCATCTTCAATATTTTCCAGGTAAAGCTCAATGGCCTCCCGGATATTAGCCAGAGCCTCTTTCTCGGTTTCCCCTTCACTGATGCAGCCGGGAAGCGAGGGCACATAGACCGTGAATCCGCCTTCCTCGCTCGGCTCCAGAATCACCTTTACTTTCATCTCCAGCCTCCTTACGGTTTGCTAATCTATAATGTAATTATGGCTATTTGTTCAGCGCTTTTCAACCAAAGCCTTTGAGCTTGACCCTTGAGCGGAATTGCCGCATTTTGAGTTTATAACCGGAAACGGCAAACCAAAAACAATAATTCATCCCGCCCTTGCCAGGTGCAGGAACTTTCCGTATTTTTGGCGGATCTCTTTCCGGAGCGGGGCCAGGTCGGGCCGGTTGATGTTTCCGGTTTCGATCCATTGGAAGGCGTCGTTCCGTGCCGCGGATAGTTCCTTGAGGTCCCGGATCAGGTCCGCGAATCTGAACGGGGGCATCCCGCTCTGCGCGGTTCCGAGGAATTCTCCGGGCCCGCGCAGGCGCAGGTCGGTTTCCGAGATTTTGAAACCGTCGGTGGTTTCGGTCATCACCTTAAGCCGCTCCCGGGCCGGGTCGGTGAGGGGGGGATGCGCGACCAAAAAGCAGATCGCGGATTTGTCGCTTCGGGCCACCCGTCCCCGGAGTTGATGAAGTTGGCTCAAGCCAAACCTCTCCGCGTGTTCAATCACCATCGCCGTGGCGTTGGCGACATCAATCCCGACTTCAATCACGGTAGTCGCGATCAGGATTTGGATTTCGCAGACTCGGAATTTTTCCATCACCGCTTCCTTTTCCTCGGGCTTGAGCCTTCCGTGCAAAAGCCCGAGCCGATATTCCGGAAAGACTTGTCGGGAAAGCTCCTGGAATTTTTGGGTGGCGTCCTGCAGCTCCATCCGTTCCGACTCCTCCACCAGCGGATACACCACATAGGCCTGCTCGCCCTGTCCGACCCGCTTTTTCAGTTCGCGCCAGGCCGCGTTGACTTCGCGGGCCTTAAGCAGTTTGGTCTCAACCGGTTTTCTTCCCGGGGGCAACTGGTCCAGGATGGAGATGTCCAAATCTCCGAACGCGGTCATTGCCAGACTTCTCGGAATCGGGGTTGCGGTCATCACCAAAATATGCGGGGTCTCACCCTTGCCCTTGGCTTTGAGACGGGAACGCTCGGCCACTCCGAAGCGATGCTGCTCGTCAATGATGGCAAGACCTAGTTTGGCAAACTCCACCTTTTCCTGGATCAGGGCCTGGGTCCCGACCAGAAAAGAAAGCTCGCCGGTCCTTGCCTGGTTCAGAACTTTTTCCCGCTCTGGCCCGCGCACGCCCGAAGTGAGCAGGGCGGAGGAGATGCCCATCTGGTCCAGCCCGCGATGGATATTGAGCCAATGCTGTTCCGCCAGCACCTCGCTGGGAGCCATCATCGCGGCCTGCAAGCCGCCGGCAATGGCCCGGAGCGCGCAAAACAGCGCGATCACGGTCTTGCCCGAGCCGACATCGCCTTGGAGCAATCGGTGCATGGGCCGCGGCCGGGCCAGGTCATCCTCAATCTCAAGGAGCACCCGCTCCTGGGCAGCGGTCAATTGGAAATGCAGGAGCGACCTGAATTTTTGGATTTGAGCATCGCCTCCTGAAATCGGTTTTGCCGGGCTTTCCGACAATCCCCTCCGGCTCAGGGCCAAAGCCATCTCCAGCACAAAAAATTCCTGGTAATAGAGCGAGCGATGCGCAAGTGTCCTATGCTCGTTGAGGGCGTGGAGATCCGCGTCCATCCCCGGGAAATGAAGGTTGTGGAGCGCGCCCTTGAGATCAAGCCAATGCCGCTGTTCCAAAAGCTCGGCCGGGACAAAATCAAGGAGCTGGTCCAGGTTGAGCGAAAGCGCCTGGTTGGTGAGCGCCCGGAAAGTTTTTTGTGAAAATCCCTCGGGCAAAGAATAGATCGGCACGATCCGTCCGAAGCTGAGGGAATCCAGCTCTTCCCCCTCTTCCAATACTTCCAGCTCCGGATGATCCATTTCCAGAAGGTCTCCGTATTCGCGGACGGTCTGGCTCGCAACCACCACCCTGCCCTTCTGGATTTTTTGTTGCAGATAATTCCCGGGCAGATGAAACCATTTCAAGGTGAGCGCGCCGGTGCCGTCGTCAATCACGGCCTGAAAAGCCTGTCTCCGCCATCTCCCGCTTTTGGAAACCGCGATCACCTTGCCGGTGGTCACGGCTTTGATTCCGGGCCGGAGCCTGGAGATCTGGGTGGTCTCGCGCCGATCCTCATAGCGGAAGGGCAGATGGTAGATCAAGTCCTGGATGGAGCCGATCCCTTTTTGCAGGAGCCTTTCGCCCAAGCGGGGCCCGACCCCTTTCAAATAACGAGCGGAATCCTTCAAGCCCGGCTGATATTTATCCGCGGATTTAGGGGACGGAAGGGTTGGCTCGGGGATCATTTCCGATGATTTTAGCAGAAATTTTCGGCCCGCCCAAAACCGGCTCCGGAAAAAAGGCTGGGCGCGGTTTTTCGCGGGACAAGGATTTGACTTGTTTTTAAAAATTGTCTATCTATTAGGTAGCAGGCAGCGCATTTTGCGGCTTGGGCATAAAATAAAAAGCAAGGGGATTTGAGGTTGGTTGATGAAAGAGATTCTTGAGCAACTGAGCGATACTTTTCCTTTTTCCGTCCTGTCCAAGCGCGAACTGGAAATCATCGCCGAGGATGCCGGCGAACTGGACCTTTCCAACAGCGAGAGCTTGTTCCAGGTCGGCAGCCCAAGCGACGCCTATTACCTGGTGCTTTCCGGCGGTCTCAAATTGATCCGTAACAACCCGGGCAAGGGGAGGCTGATCCTGGAAATTTTCGGCCCGGGCGAACTGGTGGTGGAAGACGGTTTTTCCCGGAACACCTCCCACTCTTCTGAGGCGGCTCCGATCGGCGCGGTGAAAGTCCTCAAGATCAGCCACAAGGTTATGAACAAGATTTTCGATTCCAACAGCAAGTTTTTGCTCTCCTGGATGGAAATGATCGCGAAATGGCTTGACTATTACCAGGGACGGCTGGCGTCAATGGTGTTCCTGGATGTGGAGAAGAGGTTGGCAGGGGCGCTGCTTTCGCTCTGCCGCAAGTTCGGCAAGAAGGATCAAAAGGGAACGATGATCGCGGTGAAGGTCACCCACCAGGATCTATCCGAGTATATCGCGGCCAGCCGCGAGACTGTGAGCCTGGCGCTCGGGGATTTGAAAAAGAAAAAATTGCTCCAGTCCAATATGCGCTGGCTGGTGATCCCGGATTTGAAGGCGCTCCGGAAACGCGCGGAATAAATTGGGGATTCGGGATTCGCCAATTCCCAATTTCAAACCCGCAACTCCCAATCCCCTGCTTCTTTCAATCATTCCCGAACCTGGTTTATAATAATGGTGATGGACGCGGTGGCGCGATTTTGGGAACATCTTCGGGTGGAACAGGGGATGAGCCGTAACACCCTCTCTTCTTATCAACGCGAGCTTTGCCGTTTCCAGGAATGGCTCCCGAATAAAGATTGGGCCGCGGTCAAGCCCGACGAGATCCGGGAATACCTGGCGGGGTTGCGTCGGGAGGGAATCGGGGCGCGCTCGGCATACCATAACCTGGCGGTGATCCGTCGCTTCTACCGTTTTTTATTGGAGGAGGAGTTGGTGGATGCGAACCCATCGGAGCTGGTGGAGTTCCCCAAATTAGATGAGCCGCTCCCGGAATGGCTGAGCCGGGACGACGCGAAAAAAATGCTGAACGCGGTCAAGGACGACACTCGGGAAGGGATCCGGAATCGGGCGATCCTGGAACTGCTTTACGGATGCGGCTTACGGGTGAGCGAACTGACCGGTCTGCGGCTGGACCATCTGCATTTTGAGTTGGGGTATATCGTCGCCCTGGGCAAGGGCAAAAAGGAGCGGGCCATTCCGATCAACGATCTGGCGAAAGCGGCTTTGCAAAAATACCTGCATGAGAGCAGAGGCTTTTACGACAAGAGCCGGAGCAGTCTGTATTTGTTCCTCAACCGCCAGGGCAAGCGATTGAGCCGGCAATCGGTTTTCAATCTGGTCAAGAGGACCGCGCTCCAGGCGGGGTTCAGGGGCACAATCTCTCCGCATACCTTCCGCCATTCCTTTGCCACCCATTTGCTGGAGGGGGGCGCCAATCTGCGGGCGGTGCAACTGATGCTCGGTCATTCCGATATTTCCACCACGGAAATTTACACCCACCTGGACCGGGTGCGTTTGCGGAAGGAATATGACGAGAAGCATCCCCGGTCTCGGATAAGGAGCGGCAAATGAAAAAAGAGGAAATCGGGGGAGTGGAGCATATAGATTTTTACCGGAATCTGCGGGACCGCATCCATAGCTTTGCGAAGCAGAAGGGCAAGGGCTATCAATACCTGGAATACCTTTTGCTGGCGCCGGACTTTTTTTATCTGCTGGTCCGGCTGATGCTGGATAAGCGGGTGCCGATCAAGGCCAAGGCCAAGATCGGGATCGTGGTGATCTACTTCCTTTCCCCCTTTGACATCATCCCGGAGGCCCTGCTCGGCCCGATCGGGTTCGCCGACGACCTGGTGCTGGCGGTCTGGACCATCAATAGCCTGATGCGCTCGGTGGACCGGGAAGTGCTTTTGGAGCATTGGCCGGCGGAGCAGAATTTATTTATCACAATGGAAAAAATCATGGCCGCCTCTGATAATTGGCTGAACAAGGGGCCATATCAGAAGCTGAAGAAATTTTTCCGGGAAAAGGTTCTGGGCCGCTGACTCATCCGTCCGCGTTTGACAATTCCACCGCCTGCCCCACCCCGGCCTTGAGCCGGTGAGCGGCGCTGTCCCTTGCCAGGGATATTTCCAGGTGGCCGGCGCTGCCGATGATGGCGAGCAAGGTCCCGGCCGGGGCGTCATAGGAGTTGGAAATTCCCGAGATCGCCTTTCCCATAATCCGGATCAGGGGTTTTTCCGGAAGCTGTTCCTTTGAGATGTTGGTGATCAGATTCCCGAACCGGTCAATATGGATGACCTGGCCGAGGATGCGGCCGGGTTGTATTTCCGGTTGGGGACGCGGGAGCCGGACGGCATCCGGGATCGCCTCTCCCAACTGTTCCGGGCGCTTCCCCTTGGCCAAGTGCGCCGCGCAGGGGGCGAAGATGTCTCTTCCGTGAAAGGTCTGGCTGATGTGGTTGAGAAAAAATCCCGGCCGGTTGAGATGGAATATTTTTGCCTCCGGGGAGATGAAATCGGTGAGCAGACCGTTGTCCGGCGCGATCAGGAATTGTTCGCGGGCCTGAACCAGGATCGGCCTTCGGGAGGTTCCCACCCCCGGGTCCACCACGGCCAGATGCACGGTTCCTTCCGGGAAATACGGGACCGAGGTCTTCAGCAGGTATCCGGCCTGCTGGATATCCTGCGGGTCCAGGTTGTGCGAGATGTCCACCAGCCGTGCCTTTGGGAAAAGGGAAAGGATTACTCCCTTGATAATCCCGATATAGGCGTCGGCCAGTCCGAAGTCGGAGGTGAGGGTGATGATCCCGGAGCGGGTCAGGGTTTCCATAAGCGCCTGGCTTTCTTGATCGGCATATACTCCAGTTGCTTGAGTTCGGCCAGGGTGCGAACCCCGATTTTTTGCGCCAACTCCAAGAGCGAGAGAAAAACCTTGCCGCACACCCAGGCGTCCCCCAGGGCGCGGTGCCGGCTGGAGGGTCCGGTGGCTCGTCCGAACTCCTGCTCGAAATACCAGGCGAGGTGGTCCAGGGAATGGCCGGGCGAATCAAAGACCAACCGGCGGCTGAGCCGGACGGTGCAGAGGCTGGGCATTTCCAAGGTCTTGATCCCCAGCCGTTTGGCTTCCCAGTCCACGAACGCGCGGTCAAAGGCCGCGGAATGTGCCACAAAGATCCCGCTCTTGAGATGAGAGAAGAGCCAGGGAAAAACTTCCGCGGATTTGGGCGCCGCGTAAATCATCTGGTTGCTGATCCCGGTGAGCTTCTGGATCCAATAGGGGATCGAACATTCCGGGTTGACCAGGGTATGGATCACCCGCCGCATCTCCCCTTCCCGAACCTTGATCGCGGCGATTTCTATGATCCGATGATCGCTGGCGTTCCCGCCGGTGGTTTCAACATCCACCACCCAGAATGGGACCTGCTCAAAGGGAAGGTTTTCCATCTCCGTAAAATCCATCCGGTCCCGGGAGATCCGGGATTCAATCAAGCCGCGCAGTTCAATGATTTTGGAATCGGATTTGCTCATAGGCTGGATGGTAATTTGGATTGCAGATATTGCCGGAGCCGGATCGCCATATCCTTGGGGGGGGCCACCTGGTTGACCTTTTGTAAAATAAAAATGGTCTTGACATAGCTTTCCATCAAGGCCTCGCACAACGGGCATTTTTCCAGATGATCCTTGACCAGGGCATGCTGGACCTGGTCCAGGTCTCCGTCCACAAAATCAATCAGGCAGTTGGAAAATTGATCGCAGCCGATTTCAGCCATCTTTATTCCCCTTCATATAGTTGCCGATAGAATTCCTCCAGGCGCTTCCGCAAAAATAGCCGCGCCCGATGCAGCCGGCTCTTGACCGCGGCCGGACTCAACTCCAACAGTTTCCCCACTTCCTCCGTGCTCAAGCCGTCAATGTCCCGCAAAGTAACCACTATTTTAAACTCATCCGGCAATTTTTCCATCGCATCCGTAATAACCCCGATCGCTTCCTCGCTCAACAACTCGTCATCCGGACGCCGGGCCCAGTCCGTGGCGCCGGCCTTTGCGCTTTCCTGGTCAAGCAACCTTTCCACTTCCTCCAAGGACATCACCTCGGTGCCCTTCTTCTCCCGGATTTTCATAAAGGTGGTGTTGATCGCGACCCGGTAGAGCCAGGAGGAAAAAGATGATTCGCCCTTGAAGGTGTGGAGCTTCCGGAAGATTCGGAGGAACACTTCCTGGATCACTTCCTCGGCGTCCTGGGGGTTTCTCAGGATCCCGAAGGCGAGCCGATACACGCGGGTTTGATACCTTTGCAGAAATTGGTCAATCACCTCCTGGTTTCCCTGGTGAAAAAGCGCCACCAACTCCTGGTCGGATAAATCCGACATCTCGGTTTTTGGTTCATTGCCGAGATGGCTCAATATTTGATCTCTCCCACATTCAAATATTTTTCGGAAATCCATCCCTGTTTTTCGGTGGAAGGCGATTCCACGAAATAGATGGTCTGTTCCGGGGAGAAAAGCAAAATCCGGATAAATTTCACCCGGGTTCCATTCGGGACCGTGTCCACCACGGTTTTATATTTGCCCTCCGGAGTGACCTCCTGATAAATCCGGGCGTCCCCCCATTGCTTGATGTAATTATCCGGGGCGTCCACCATAATGTAACGGTCGGCGACAATACTGGTATTGCGGGTCTGGCTGATGTCTTTGACCAGTTGATCCGCTTCCTTGGGCAGGGTCTGGAAATCTTTCCTTTGATAGCGCGCCTCGTCCTCCCAGTAGCGCTTGATCAAGGGATAATTCACCGGATACAGGGTTTGCAGATCCGTCCTGGCCTGGTCACGGGAAACGCGGATTTTGGCGATCTGTTCTTTCCAGACCTGCAGCGACATCGCGGCCTGCTCCCCGGCCTGTTCCGCCAGGGCAATGGCCTGGACGGTGTCGCCCTTGGCTTTGAAAGATTCGGCCTGGCTGATCAGGGTGCGGTAATGATAAGTCAAAGTTTCCGGAGGGTTGTAGCCCATCAACTCGTTGTAGGTGGACCGGGCTTTGGAAAATTCCGCCTGCTCCTGATCCGGCGTGACCGTGACCTTGGGGGCGCATCCCGAAATGGTTATTCCCAGGACCAAGGCCAGCCCGATTCCCGCGTATATTTTTTTACTGTTCATCATCGTATGATTATAACCATTTGATTTTGAATGGTCAATAATCGTTGCCTTGCCGGGCCCAGGTTGACAAGCGGGAGGATCTTTTTATACTTGATTGAAACCTGAATGTCCCCATCGTCTAGCCTGGTCTAGGACATCGGGCTTTCAATCCGGTAACGCGGGTTCAAATCCCGCTGGGGACACTAACTAAATACGGTAAACGATCCGTGGTTTCGGCATCTCTGGAATCGCCTCAACCGCCATTCTAGACAATCAATTCTGGCATTTGGGACAAAAAAAACTGCTGCGGTTACCGATGGTGGTTCTGAGTATTTTAGATCCGCACCGAAGGCATGGCTCCCCTTCCCTTCCGTAAACCTTGGGCTGATAGTCGCCGGATTTTCCGAAGCTGGTTTTGTAATCGCTGAAAGTGGTTCCCTGTTTTTGAATGGATTTTCTTAAAACCCGTTTGATGGCGCTGACTAATTTCCCGATCTCCATCTTGCTCAAACTTCC
>CAIYYW010000268.1 GCA_903930515.1 uncultured delta proteobacterium
ATCAGGTTGTTCTCCAGGATCAGGGCTTCCTTTTCCGTGTCGGTAATCATAAAATCCAGGTCGGCGATTTTGGGGAGGAGGAATTGGAGTTGGAACCTGGTGTCGGTTTCATTGAAATAGGCGCGGACGCGGTTTTTCAGGTTGAGGGCCTTGCCCACATAGAGCACGGCGCCTTTCTGGTCCTTGAACAGATATACCCCGGGCCGGGCCGGGAGGTTTTGCCGTTTGTTTTTCAGATCCTCCATTTAGCCGCTCATTCATTTATGATATAATCAGCAGGCAAATGCGCAAAGCTTCCATCCCTTTAATCGTTCTCGCGGGCCTGATCGCGCTGGCCGCGGTTTACTGGCATCAATGGCGTTGGCTGTTAACGGTCGGTCTTCCCCTGGACGATTCCTATATTCATCTTCAATACGCGCGGAACCTGCTGCACGGGGAATGGTTTGTTTACAACCCGGGAGATCATCCCACTCCCGGAGACACCTCCCCGCTCTGGGTGCTGTTGCTCGCGGCCGGGGGATTGTTTTCCCAAAACCTGCTCGCGGTCAGCCTGATCTTGGGCGGGATTTTTTATCTCCTGACCGGGATCGTGGCTTACCGGATGGGGGAGCGGCTTCCCGGCCCGAAATGGACGGCCCTGGCTGGGGGCCTGGTGGTGATGTTCACCGGCCGGATTCTCTGGGGGGCGGCGAGCGGGATGGAGATCACGCTGTTCAGCTTCTGTTCCCTGCTCGGGGTCTGGCTTTATTTGCGCGGGAAGGACCGGGGCCGGTTCAGCCTTGCGGCCGGATTGGCAATGGGCCTGGCCGCGAACGCTCGTCCGGAGGGGAACCTGCTGTTTATCTTTATGCTCCTGGACTGGGTCGTGTTTAAAAAAGTGATGTCGGAGAAGAAATTCCGGCTGTCAGATATCCCCTGGTCCGCGGGATTTATTTATTTCCTGCTGGTCACTCCCTATGTCCTGTTTTCGCTCTGGAGCGCGGGCCATCCGGCGCCCAATACTTTTTATGCGACCAAGCTTCCGTTCAACTGGAGCCGGAGCCTGGAATATTTATGGCTGGTGCTGGTTTTTTTTTACCGCGAACATCCCCTGCTGAACCTGATGCTTCCGGTGGGAGCCGGGGTGTTTCTTTTCAAAGGGATTAAAGGATCGGGCAAGGAGCGGGACGATTTTTTGATCTGGCTCTGGCCGATCGGGTATTTGCTGGCCAGCTTTTTCGAGGCGCCGATCAAGTATCATTTCCAGCGTTACCTGATCCCGGTGCTGCCCTTTTTCATCCTGATAAGTTTTTACGGATGGGGCTGGATTTTCCAGAACCTCCCGGGCCGGCTGAAGGGGAAAAGATGGTCTCGCCTGGGCCCGGCCTGGGCCGCGGTCCTGGTGATCTGGTCCGGGGCGATGTCCCTGTCTTACTGGCCCGGGATCACCGCGCTCTGCGTCAAGAACATAGAAGAGATGCAGGTCAAGCTGGGATACTGGATCCGGGACAATACCCGGCCCGATGACCTGATCGCGGCCAATGACATCGGCGCGATCTTTTACCTCTCCCAAAGGCCGGTCCTGGACCTGGTGGGCCTGGTCAACCCGGAGTTGTTGGAAAAGGTTCAGGGACTGAGAATCCCCAGCCCGGCGCGCGACCGGATCACGCTCCAATACCTGCTGGAAAAAAAACCGGCCTACCTGGTGATTTTTCCCAATTGGTATCCGCGGATCGCGGACGACTTGGGAGATTGCCGGAGGGCTTTCTCCGCCCGGTTGAGCGACAATATTATTTGCGCCGGGGACGAGATGGTGGTTTATCAATGTCTTTGGCGGAAGAAATAAAAAACCGGGCCTGATGCGGTCAGGCCCGGTTCTGATTCGACTATGCTTATTTATTCGCCTTTTTCTCCGCCGCCTTGATTTCATCCTCGCTCACATCTTTTTTGACCTTCAGCACCTGCTTGGGATAAATCAGGTTCGGATTCTTGATCTGGTCCTTGTTGTTATCATAGAGCAACGGCCACCTATGGGCATTCCCGTAAACATCGGTCATCTTGGAAATATTCCAGAGGCAATCCCCCTTCACAACCGTGTATTCCATGGAATCGGACTTAGGCGCCGGAGCAGGAGTCACCACCTTTTTCTCCGCCACCGGTGCAGAAACCGCAGCCGCAGGCGCATGCGCCGAAGCCGGGGTTTGCTTGGACGCCAGTGCCTTTTGCTTGGCCAGAGCCGATAACTGCGCGGATTCGTCCAGGGCGGTCTTGGCCTTGCTATATTGGACTTCGTCCATCAATTTCTTTCCCTCGTTCAGTTTGTTTTCAGCCGCGCTGTAATCAGCCGGGGCCAATTGGGGCGCTCCGACATCCTTGGCTTCCTGCAAAGCCTTTTGCGCTTTTTCCAGCTCCGCGGTCGGCTTGGGCGCGCAACCGGAAACGATCAGGCCGATTCCCAAGAAAACCATTCCAACCCATAATCCCCATTTTTTCATTCTGCCACCTCCAAGTTAAATTTAACTGAAAGGATCATTGCATTGAAATCAAGATTTGTCAAGAACCAGGCGGATCTGTCCGCCGATTGAACATTTAACGCGGCAAAGGCCTGAAAAGTTGCCGCCTGATTCCGGTAGATGTTTTTCTTCCGAACCCGGTCTCCAGGCCGCTGCTGATCCTGGAAGAAAAGGCGGGCCGGTCCATCCCGGATTTGCTATTGGAGCCGAATTTGCGATAGATTAGTCCGAGAGCAGGAAGCGATGATCCCATTCTATACGGAAAAAGCGGACCGAGCCAGGAAACAGGCGAAGGAGTTCGGGGAATGGCTTGAACCCCGGGATCGCGCGATCGAGTCCAACCAGGAGATCAGCGCGGAAGTTCTGGCCGCGCTTTGGGAAAAGGGCTATTATTCCTATTTGATCCCCAAAGAGTTCGGAGGACAGGGAGGGAATTTATTGGAACTGGCCTTGATCCTGGAGGAATTGGCTCCCCGGAGCGGCTCGGTCTCCCTTTCCATCCTGATCCAGGCGCTGGGGATCATCTTGCTCAGCCAGGACCGGGAGGCGGGGCGGAAGGCCGGCCGGCTGGCGCAGGTGGTAAACGAGCGGAAGCTGTTGGCGTTCGCGCTAAGCGAGCAGGGGAAAGAATCGGCTGAGACCCGGGCGGTGGAGTCGGAGGGGGGCTATTGCCTTAAGGGCCGGAAGGTTTATGTCAACCAGGGTCGGGAGGCGGACTGGATCCTGGTTTTGGCCAAGACCAAGGCCGGGTCCGGGATTTGGTTGACAAGGAAGGGGGACGCGGGCATATTAATTGCCAAGGAGCTATTGAGACCCACGGCTGCGGGGTTAAGCTGGGTGGAAGTCCTTTTCAATGAAGTCCGGACGGACGCGGAAAACCTGGTGGTTGAACCGGAGGCCGGCCAAAAAATAACCGAATTGGCGCTGGCCCGGGCCGGGGTGTTGGTTGCGGCGATGGCATTGGGATTGATTGAGGCTGGAATGAATAGTTTGGGAAAGGATGGCTTGAGGTTTTTTATTCAGACCCCCGGCTGGGAACGGCTGTGGGGGGAAGCCCGGGTGGAGGCCGAAGCGGGGAGGGCGCTCTGTTATCAGGCCGGTTTCAGCCTGGACAAGGAGTTCCCCGGCGCGGAAAGAATGGCAGTCGCCGGCAAGATTTTTCTGACCGAACTGGCCCCGAAACTATTTTCCCGGCTCCTGGAATTGTCCGGGCCCGAGGGGATCAGGTCAGACCTGAAATTGCACCGATGGTTTGAGTTCTCTATTATGCTAAGGGCTCTTCTCGGCTCCAATGCATTTTTGATGGAAAACTTGACAAGGATGGAATAGTTTGATCGGGTGAAAAAATGAGAGAATCGGCAAAAAAGCGAAAATGGCTTGAGGCAGGAGATTGGACTTGACAAGGGTTTCTGAGTGGGCTACACTTATTATAAGCATAATCTTGGGAGGACGGTAATGACTAAATATTATAAAGTCATAATTTTAGGGCTATTTTTTCTGGCTTTTTTAACCGGCAACGGTCAGACCCCGGATTTGTGTATGCGGGTGGATATGAAGCCGGTGCTCAGCCTGGAGCAGATTCGGATGGTGGAGTTGGTGGATTTCATCAGCGAGATCGCCGGGATCAAAAAATTGGACATCTGGCCTTCCGATGTTTCCAAGATGACCCCGCAAGAATACTATCAAATGGAAGTTAAAATGTTGGTTGATAATGGGTTTCCTCCTATCTTTCTGGAAATTGAACCGGAGCGGCTGGTCAACCGGAGATTTTTCGCCTCCCTGATGTTCCAGATCGCGATGGAAGCGGATCCGAAGGTTCAGGCCGATTGCAAGGCCGCGACCACCGAAACCGAACAGTTGGAATGTCTGGTCCAGCACGATTGGCTTTATTCCAAAGCGGGCAAAATTTATCGAGAGGAGATTTTATCCATCCTCTGCGAGAAGAAAGACAAGATCATTACTTTATTGCCTACCCCGGTGATTTTGCCCCCGGATATTTATCCGGAAGAGTTCAAAGAGGGAGTTCTGGAGACACCCGCAACCCCGACGGAATAAGGCCTGAAGGGAATTAGACGCTATGGGGGTAAAGTAATGCAATCGCATAAAAGTGTCATTAAAGCAGGGATATTTTCCCTTCTTCTGATCGGATTGGTTCTGGGACGGAGCAACCCGGCGCAAGCCGCCAGCGCGAAATTCGTCCCGAAATTGTTTGTCGGCTACAATTATAACGACAATGTTTGGGGGACGGATCCGGAGTTTGTTGACCCGATCACTATGCAATGGATAGATTACCTGGTCGGATTGGATGCCAATTACAAGTCCCAGTATTATTCTTTCACCCTGGGAGGATCTGCGGGATATAGCCAGTATATTGACGCTTCCACTAGTTTGAAGGATGTACTGGACATCAACCTGGCGAGATTTAATTATTATAACCTCGCCCTCAACTCCGGGTTTCAGTATCTGCGGCCTAATTTCACCTTTGACCTCGCCGATGAAATCAAGCGGAGTCGGAAGATTTCAGATATCTTTCAAACCCAGATCAGCGAATTGTCGGATATTTACCTTTACACCGACAATGTGGCCTCGGCCCAGGTCCGGTTTCGGGTGAACCAACCCCTCAGCTTCCTGTTCCGGTATGAATACGAGACCATTATTTTTGAGACGCCGGAGAGCGATTTGGTGCCGACAAACGCGAATGTGACCAGGAACTCGGGATTCGCCAAGATCGCTTACCAGTTCAATCCCAAGGCCATACTAACCCTTGACCTTCAGGGCGGCCAGTGGAGATATGGCGATGTTATCTACAAAGACCCCAGCGGAGATGATATTCGGCTGGCAGTGGCTGATTTTAATTATTATCAGGCCCTGTTGGGAATACTCTATAAAATCACCCCCAGGACCTCCATCCAGGTCAGCGGCGGAGCGGAACAGCGGGAGTATTTCGGGGAGCCGGAAGGGAGAGACCTGAGGGACAGTCTGCTTCCAATCGGCCGGATCTCCTTTACCTCCGAGCAAGCCTATCACCATAGACTATTTGCGGGCGCGGAATATGCGCAAAGTATGTACGGCCAGAATTTATTTTTCACATACTGGCAGGGAAACGCGGCTTTCACCTACTATTTCGGCAAAACCCTGTATGCCACCGTCACCGGTATTTACAAGCAAGACACTTTCAGCCGCAAGGCTCTGGACCTGGAAAATATCTGGAAGGATGATCGGCAGGATACCATTTATATTGGAAAGGCCGAACTTTGCTGGGATGCGCTGAAGAAATATGATACCCCCTATCTTTCCTTTGTTCTGGACTATCAATATGATTTCCGGGATTCCAATATTGACGGACAGGTCAGCGACTATGTGGATAACTACCCAGGGGTTATATATTCCTACGCCACCGAAATCAACACCGTTCTGCTCCAGGTCCGGTTCAGTCCCACCATTTTGATCGGTTCTTCCAAATGAGTTTATCGCGCTTTAAATTCGTCCTGCCCGCTCTGATCGGAATCAGCCTCGCCCTCGGCCTGGCCCGCGGCCAGGAAGATTATGTGCTGGGCGCGGGGGATAGAATCAAAATCTCACTGGTGGGCGAAAACGACCCGACCACCGAAACCATCATCTCCCCGGGAGGGACTGTCACTTTCTGGGTTCTGGGCGACCTCCAGGTCGCGGGAAAAAGCGTAAGCGAGTTCAAGAGCGAGCTGACCAGGATTTTATCGGAAAAATATTTTCAAAACCCGGTGGTGAAGCTGGAAATCCTGGATTACCATTCCAAGGAAGTGGTGATTCAAGGGGCGATCAAGCTGCCCGGGAATTATTTCCTTGATACCAACTGGACCACCTTGTTGAAACTGATCTCCCGCGCCGGATCGGTTTCTGCGGATGCCGGGACCGTCGCCTATATCATCCCGGGATACCTGAATACCGTGAAAAATATCAAGGAGGTCGGCGCCCAGCTCCCCAATGATCCCAACCGGATTGAAATCAATCTGAAGAAATTGCTCCTGGACGGAGACTTGCAGGAGGACCGGCCGGTTTACGGGGGCGATTTCGTTTTCATTGCCAGCATCGGTTCCGAGGAATTGAGCCTGAATTATGTCTGGTTGGAAGGCGCGGTGAAAGCCCCGGGGAAAATTCCTTATCAGCCCGGATTGACCGCTCTCTCCGCGGTGATCCAGGCCGGAGATTTCACCGATTATGCCTCCCCCAACAAGGCGGTTATCCACCGGAAAAATTCCGACGGTTCCACTGCCACCATCAAGCTCAAATTGAAAAACATCCGCAAGGGCAAAAAGCCCGATGTCCCGCTCCAGCCCGGGGACCGGCTCACCATCCCCACCAGCATTTTCTAAAACATTCTGAGCGGAGCCGATTCTCTAAAATGAAATGCGCGCTCCATATTCATACCAATATGTCCGACGGATTCCATCCGCCCGAGGAGATGGTTCAGAGCTATCTCGAGCAGGGATTCGCCTGCGTCGCCGTAACCGATCATCAGTTTCTGGCCAAGCCGGATTACTATCATCGCCTGCAACTATTGACCCGAAGCTTCTCCGGACAAATAATGGTCCTGCCCGGGATCGAAATTGATTACCAGCCCTGGAACTATCATCACCTGCTCAAGATCCAGGGCCGAAAAGAATCCCTCCATATCCTCTGTCATCCCCGCGCCTATTGCCTCACTCCCGAACAAGTGAAAGCCCGGATTGAAAGCGTCCCTTTCGTAGTGGACGCCATTGAAATCACCCATCGCGGGTTTTACACCCCGGAATACAATCTCCCCGAGATCAAGCTCCCCAAGGTCGCCACCGACGACGCCCACGAACTCTATGACATCGCCCGCGCCTGGATTGAAACCGAAACATTCTCCGATCCCGACCGGCTCTTCCGGGCGATCAAAGCCGGAGAATTCACCGTCAAATTCGCCTGATTTTTCTTTCACTCTGCGAGCGACTTTAGTCGCGACTATCAGCTTTTATAATTCATTCCTGCTCTTGGAAAACCGATAAAAGGGCAAAATCATCACCGGTCCGAACAACCCCGACGGCTCGGGCGCGCTCAACAGGTTGGCCGCGGTATTGGAAACGATCCACTCAATCCGATTCTTTCCCGCCTCAACCAAATCCCGGATCGGGAACTGGTAGGGCGGTCCGAACCTCCTCCCCGCACTTTTGCCGTTCACTAAAACTTCCACCTGCTCCCGGACCTCCCCGCAATCCAGCAGGAGATAAAAGTCCAGGTATTCCCCGGGAATTTCCAGATCGGCCTGGTATTTGAATTTGCCCGAATAATGCGGGTACCCCAGCTCCCGCAGGTCTCCGGCCGGCTTGATGGTTTCCCGCGACTTCAGGATTTGCCTTTTACCCAGTTCAAATTCGCCCCGCAACACCAGCGGCTCAATGCTATGGAAGCTCGGATACAGGCTGGCAAAATCCGGCATCTCGCTCCGGAACGACAGATGATTTTTCCCGAGCTTCACATATTGCCCGATCTCCATCGCCAGGTTGGCGCGATCCCAGACCAGGACCGGCTTAGGATCCAGCTCCACTCTCCGGCCGTTGATTAGAATCTCCACCGGCTTTCCTAAATCCTCCCACACCAGCTCCAGTTTGGCCGGGACCGATTCCAGCCGGAAATTAGCGCGCGCCTCGTAATACGCCCCGGCCGGGGGATAGACCTTGAACTCGGTCCGCAGGGGCAGATAGTCCGCAAACCGGAACAGAAGATCAATTGCCTGATACAGGCCCCGCTCGCGGAGCGGCATCCCCAGCAATCTGGACACCCGATCCATTTCTTGCTCCAACTCCCCGAAACCTGAATAGATCAGGCCGCGATAGCGGGATTCCGACCGGAGGAAAACATTCAAAAGCCCGAGCAGCGGCTTTAAAAAATAGATCAGAGCGCGGGTGCGTCCGGAAAAAAAGAATTCCTGCTTCATCTCTGACCAGGGTCGGCTCCCGGCGCGCTTGGTCAGCACGGAAAAAGGCCCGAGCCGGAACAGGTTGGGGCCGAGGGGCTGGAAGGAAAACGGTCCGGGAATGGGAATGGGGGGAAGCGGACTCAACTTGGATTCCAGCTTGAGTTCTTGATCCCCGGTCTTGAGCCGGGGCTTATCCTCCGGATAAAAACCGGAAATCTTTTGATCGTCAAATTCCGTAATCACCAGGTCGGTCTCGGAAACCCAGGGCGGATCAATCCGGTCGGACGCGATCAGGATCAGCGATTCCAGCGGCTCCAGGTCAATTTGAAAAGAAATCCCGTTTCTTTCCCGCGTGAACGGCAATTTATTGAATCCACCCGAGGACGGGCAAAAAATTTCCACCCCCTTCTTATCCGTGCGCAGGAACCCGCGCACCCGGAACCGCGCCATTTGCAGGTTGGCGAGAAAGAAAGCCTCATCCTCTCCGATCTTTCGCTTCTGCGCGATCACCTTGAGCGGCTCAGTCGTATTCAGGCTTAAGACCGGGGGAAGGACCCGGGCCAGCGCCTCAATCGCCGGAATTACCGCATTCTCCGGCTCGGCAAAAATTTTCACCTGATCCTTGAACCCCAGAATCCGGTCCCGCCATTCCCCGGTCTCGGCTCCGCCCTGGTCAAAAAGCGGGAGCGGCCCCAGGAAAATGGCCTTGCCCCCGGAGCGGACCAAATTTTCAATCAACTCCATCGCTGCTTTAGAGATCACCTTGATTGAGGGGACCATCAACAATTCAAAACCCTCGGCTCCGGCAAAAATTTTCCCCTGATCCGCCCGGACTTTTCCCTCCCCGATCGTCTCTTCAAAAATGAACTCAAAATCCCGCTGCGCCTCCAGCAAATCCCGGCACAGGTTCTCAATCTGGTCCGAAAGTCGGAAAAGCTCTTCGTCCTGGAATCCCCTTCCCCGGGATAAAGCCTGGAATTCCGAGCGGGGAATCAGAACCGCCAGCTCCGGCTGATGCTCTCCCTGGGAAAGGAGCCAGGAGACGCACGCGACATATCTTGAGAATTCCGGGTAATACTCCCACCAAGGCTCCTGCCAGAAATGACTGGGCGGAAAATCGCGCTTGCGCAGGCCCTTGATTGAAAGCAGGCTTTGATGCGGGTTGATGAAATTGATCCCCATTCCGAACAGCCAGTCAACCGTTTGCTTGAACCGCCATAACGGCATCTGCCAGCCGGCCCCTCCCCCGGTTTCGCATAAGACCCGTTTCCGGCCCGAAAGATGCGCGATGGAACTCACCGCCTTGGCCGAAAAATTCGGAGCCTCCATATTGGAGAGACCCCCGTTCAATCCGTCTCCCACATTGAGCGCGTCCATCCCCGGCATCTCCATCGCGGAAAGATGATCAGCAATGCCGCCGTGGTTCACCGCCAGCTGGCTGATCCGTTCCTCCATCCCCAGATGGCCGGTAAAGATCAAATTATGCGCAACGCACCACCCCGAAAGCTGACTATAAAACCCCTCCCGCATCAGTCGCTCCGCCAGCCCATAAAACTGGACCCGGAATTTGATGTAATTTCCCCGATCCAGGGTCAGGAGGTAAAGATGCGGGATCGGGTCATAACCGTATTCCTTTTCAAATCTGCGCGCGAAATCCGCGCTCCAGGGAAAGCCGTTATAGTTTTGCGGCTCGTCCGTAAAAATTCCCGGAATGGTCCTGCCGAAATGCTCCGAGAATCTTTTCGCGTATTGATCATAAGTCATTTCAATAAAAGCCTTGGTCGCCCCCGGGTTCATCAGGTCAAGGTAGCCCGGCTCCGGGTTGACCCAGTTCGCGCAGGAATTGACAAACATCCGGTCCCGGCACTCGGCCTGATAAAAGATCAGGACGGGGGTGGTCAGACGCGGAATCCGGACCTGATTCCCGGCGGAAATGTTTTCCAGCAGTTCAACCCCTTCCCCCACTGAAAAAACCGACACCGCCTCTCCCGGCAATTCCAAGTATCGGCCTTTGCTCGGTTTTTTTACCATCAGCCAGTCCAGATACTTCTGCCGGTATTCCGGATGAGCGGACAACAGCTTCCCGCCCGCAACCCCGCTCGGCCAGTTGTATTCGTCATAGAGCCAAGCCTTCAAGCCCAGCTTTGCGCAAGTCTCTATCGCCAGTCCGATTTTCCCGAAAAACTCTTCGCTCAGGTATTCTATTTCCAGCCCGGTCCGGGGATGAAGGAATACCCCGGCCATCCCCGCCTTCGCCATCTCCTCCAAAGCCCATTCCAAATCCTCCGGCTTCAAATCTGAATTCAAAGCGAAAAATGGCGTCGGCCCGTATTCCCGGGGAGGGTCCAGCAAATTCCGTTTGAGCAGATCAATAGGCATCGCTTAGAATAAACTTTCAGTTGAGGAAATTGTCAAGTGAGATGAATTCCTTGAATGGCGCGAGAGGATTGCAAGTCGGGTTGTCGCGATCATAAAGATTGTAAATCAGACAAATCCTGATAAGATAATAATAAGATGTCTATCGATTTTGACTTGTTAAAAAAAACCGACTTGTTCAAAGGGTTGAGCAAAGAGGAACTGGGCAAGATCACGGGGATTTCTGCGAAGGAAACCTTTGAGCCGGGCAAGGAGATTTTCGCCGATGGCGACAAGGGAGAAAAGTTTTACCTGATTTTGGACGGCAAGGTCCGGATCAGCAAGAAGATCCAGGGGGTTGGCGAGGAAGCGCTGGCGATTTTGGAAAAAGGACATTATTTCGGGGAGATGAGCCTGATTGACTCTGCCCCCCGGAGCGCGTACGCGATCGCGAACACCGCGGTTGATTTGATGGTGATTGACAAGGACGATTTCGGCAAGCTCCTGGAGGTGGACAAGGATTTGGCGTATAAATTGCTCTGGAGCTTTGTCCGGACCCTTTCGGCGCGGCTCCGGGAGACCAACGAGAAGATCAAGGGATTTTTCGTGATGACCGGTCCTTTTAAATAAAGTAGTGAAGAACAAATCAGAGCGCGGTTTTAGGAGTCGGAGATGAGAGATTGGAAAGTCTTTCCCTTCAGCGCGATCGTAGGCCAGGACAAGATGAAGCTGGGCCTGGCGCTCAACGCGATCAACCCCAAGCTGGGCGGAATCCTGATCCGGGGAGAAAAAGGCACGGCCAAGAGCACCGCGGTGCGCGCGCTCGCGGCCCTGCTCCCGGAGATAGAAGTGGTCAAGGGGTGCCGGTTCCGGTGCGACCCGAAGCTTGCGAGCAAGCTCTGCCCGGAATGTAATGCCCGGTTGGAAAAAGATGGGAAGCTGGAAACCGAGAATTTGAAGATGCGGGTGGTGGACCTCCCGATCAATGCCACGGAAGACCGGGTGGTGGGCACGCTGGATTTGGAGCATGCGCTCAAAGAAGGCGAGAAGAGGTTTGAGCCGGGCGTGCTGGCGGAAGCGGCTCGGGGGATTTTGTATGTGGACGAGGTGAATTTGTTGGACGATCATATTGTGGATGTGCTTCTGGATTCCGCGGCGATGGGCGTGAACACGGTTGAGCGGGAAGGGGTAAGCTATTCTCATCCGGCGGAATTCATTTTGGTCGGCACCATGAACCCGGAGGAAGGGGAACTGAGGCCGCAGCTTCTGGACCGGTTCGGGTTGTGCGTGAATATCCAGACCATCCGGGACCAGGATCAGCGGGTGGAGATCATCAGGCGCTGGTCCGAGTATGAGGATAATCCGGAGCAGTTCTCGCAAAAGTGGAAAGAAGAGGACGGGAAATTGGGGGCGCGGATAGAAGCGGCCAAGAAAATTCTTCCGCAAGTGGAAATCAGCAAGGAGATGCTGTTCCGAATCGCCGGGATTTCCATCCTGCTCGCGGTTGACGGACACCGGTCCGATTTGGTGCTGATGAAAGCGGCCAAGACTCGGGCGGCGTTTATGGGCAGGAAGGAAGTTCTGGAGGAGGATGTGGACGCCTGCATAGAGCCGGCGTTCGCGCACCGGATGCGGCGAAGGCCCTTTGAAGAAATTTCGTTTGATTCCAAGAAGATTGGGGAGATGATCGCCCGGCAGGAAAGCGAGCGGGCCGGCTCCAGATATTGATCATTATGGATCGCAAATATCGGCCGCCGGTATTTCCTTTCAGCGCCCTGGTGGGGCAGGACCTGCTCAAGATCGCCCTGCTCCTGAACGCGGTCAATCCCAAATTGGCCGGGGTCCTGATCCGGGGAGACAAGGGCACGGCCAAGAGCACAGCCGTGCGCGGTCTGGCCAACCTCCTTCCCGAGATTGAAGAAGTATCGGATTGCCCGTTCCATTGCCATCCTTACAACCCTTCCCAAATGTGCGAGCGCTGCGCACAGCGGTTCGCGTCCGGGGAAAAAATTCCCACCCGGACCAGCCGGGTGCGGGTGGTTGACCTGCCCTTGAACGCCACCGAGGACCGGCTGGTTGGGAGCATAGATTTTGAGCACGCGCTCAAGACCGGCAGGAAAAAATTTCTGCCCGGGATTTTGGCCGAGGCCAACCGGGGTATTATTTACATTGACGAGGTGAACCTGCTGGAAGACCACCTGGTGGACATCCTGCTGGATACCGCGGCTTCCGGGGTGAACCTGGCGGAGCGGGAGGGGATCAGCTTTTGTCATCCCGCGGAATATATTTTGATCGCCACGATGAACCCGGAAGAGGGGGACATCCGGCCTCAGTTTTTGGACCGGTTCGGACTGTGCGTGACCATCGCCGGCTTGAACGATCCGGCCTCCCGGGTGGAGATCGCCTTGCTCCGGGAGGAATTTGACCGGAACCCGGAATTGTTCCTGAACAGTTGGAAGCCGTCCGAGGATAAGCTCCGGGAAAGGATTATTCGGGCGCGGGAATTGCTCGGTCGGGTCGGGATCAGCCCGGCCCAGTTGCATCAGATCAGCAAGATTTCCCTCCACCATTTTGTGGCCGGGCATCGCTCGGACCTGTTGATGGAAAAAGCCAGCCGAACCATTGCCGCCTTGGAAGGACGGAGCCAGGTTATGGCAAGGGATATGGAATTGGCCGCGGAGCTGGTTTTGGCGCATCGGGCAAGGAACATCGCGGAGCCATCGCTGGAGAAAAGGCCCCAAGAGCAGAGCGAAGGTTCCGCCGAGAAGAATCCGAGCGAGGAAGGGAAAAACGCGGCTGAGGAAACCGGCCGGGAAAAATCATCCGGCGCCGGGGAACAGGGGGAGAGCGGGGATCAAAGCTCCACCGAGCGGTCTCCTCAATCCTATCCGGGGAATGCCGAGGATTTTTCCGGCAAAGGCCAGGCCCCCTCCCAGGACCAGGTGTTCAAGATCGGCCATCCCCTGTCCGTAACCACCCGCGACCTCCGCTTCGCCCGCGACACCCTGAAGCGGAACCAGAGCGGGAGAAGGACCCGCACCCGCACCTCCAACCGAACCGGAAGATATGTGCGCGCCACCAGCCAAAGGCTCAACAACGACCTGGCCCTGGACGCCACCCTGCGAGCCAGCGCCCCGTATCAGAAGCGGCGTCCCAAGACCCATCTGGCGGTGAACATCCAGGAGCCGGACATAAGGGAAAAAATCCGGATGAAAAAAACTTCCAACCTGCTCTTGTTCGTAGTGGACGCCTCCGGCTCAATGGGCACCAAGTTGATGAGCGAGACCAAGGGCGCGATTTTCGCGCTGCTCTTGGAGGCATATCAAAAGCGGGACCGGGTGGGCCTGATCGCGTTCCGGGGAATGAAGGCCGAGCTCCTGCTCCCGCCCACTAATTCCATTGAGCTGGCCAAGAAGCGCCTGGAGGAACTTCCGACCGGGGGCAAGACCCCGCTCGGGCACGGCCTGCTCACGGCGTATCAGACCCTGGACCGGGAGTTGAGACGGGAGCCGGATTTGCTCCCGATGCTGATCGTGGTCACGGACGGGAGGGCCAATGTGGGGCTGGACCGGGGAAAATATTATGAGGGTCCTCAGTTCGGGGAAATCTACCAGGAGATTTACGAGTTGTGCGGTTTGATCAAAAATAAGCAGAAGCTCCGGTCATTGGTGATTGACGCGGAAGAGAAACGGCTGGGGAGCTTCGGGAGGTCCAAAAAGCTGGCCCAGGCCCTGGAGGCCAAGTATGTGATTTTGGAGGAACTGGTGAAGGACGAGATTTTAAAAACCATTGAAAGCGAGCTGGGGTGAAGGAGAGATCCTTTTGCGGGAAACCATTCGGGCCTTTTTATTTCTAAATAAGAGCATAAAAACTTGAGGAGGGAATGGAATGAAGATTATGGTTGAGAAGAAAAGCCTGCTGGAGCTAAAGGTGGACGCGATTGTGAATCCGGCGAACTCTTCGGGCAAGATGGGAGGGGGAGTGGCCGGGGCGATCAAGAAAATGGGCGGGGAGCAGATTGAAAAGGAAGCGATGGCGCAGGCGCCGATCGCGGTGGGCGAGGCGGTCCTGACCAGCGCCGGCAAGTTGCTCTGCAAGCATGTGATCCACGCGCCCACGATGGAAAAGCCGGGGTCAAAGACCAATTCCGAGAAGGTTTTCCGGGCGGTGACCGCGGCGATTGAACTGGCGAAAAAGAAGAAGCTTAGGAGCCTGGGTTTTCCGGGAATGGGCGCCGGCGTGGGCAAGGTTGCTCCGGAAGAAGCGGCCAAAGCGATGATTGACGCGCTTAACAATTTCGCCGATAAAGAGATAGACTTGGTTTACCTGGTGGATTTGGAGGACGGGATGGTGAAGGCTTTTCGGAAGATCCTGGAAGCCGCGGCCTGACCGGAGCCGGAATTCAACGGTTTCCTTTTGACATCGTGTCCGGTTGTTATAACCTGATTGAGCAAAAATGGGTAGGCTGAGAAACTGGGTTCGGAGACGGAGCTGGGCGGAGTTGCTTTTGATCAGTTTCGGCAATTTGGTCCTGGCCGGGGCGGTCCTGCTCACGCTTCCAATCTCGGCGACCAAGGGCCGGGTGGGGTTCGTGGACGCGCTGTTCACGTCCACCAGCGCGGTGTGCGTGACCGGCCTGGCCGTGAATGACATCGGGACCGTGTTCAATTCCTTCGGCCAGGCCGTGATCCTGGTCCTGATCCAACTGGGCGGGTTCGGGATCGTCTCCTTCGGCACGGTGATGGTCTTTGTCCTGGGCCGGAGGGCCTCCCTGATGACCCGGGACGCGGTTTCGGAAAGCTTCCCCGACCTGTTTGGAAAATCGCTCAGGCGGATCGTGCGAAACGCCTTCCTGGTAATGTTCGCGATAGAGATCGCGGGCGCGGTTTTGCTCTTCTTTGGTTTCCGCCATTCGCATCCGGCGAAGGAGCGGGCCTGGCAGGCGCTGTTTCATTCCATCAGCGCCTTTTGCAACGCGGGTTTTTCCCTTAAGACCGACAACCTGATCGGGTCCGCGGACAATGTCTTTGTCAACCTGGTGATAATGACCCTGATCATTCTCGGCGGGATCGGCTTCATCGTGCTTTTGGAGATGGGCGAGGTTCTGCGGGGAAGGCGGAAGTGGCGGGGGCTGACCCTTCATAGCAAGCTGGCGCTGACGATGAGCGCGATCTTGATCGTCGTTGGCGCCGCCCTGATCATCGGTCTGGAGAACCATAACCTGTTTGCGGGGGTATCCCTGAAAGGAAAAATCCTGCGGGGATTGTTCCAATCGGTCACGGCCCGCACCTGCGGATACAACACGGTGGAGATCGGCCGGATGACCGAGGCCTCGCTGGTGGTTTTGATCGGGCTGATGTTCATCGGCGGAGCGCCGGGGTCGTGCGCCGGGGGGGTGAAGGTGACCAGCGCGGGCGTGCTTTTGGGCCTGGCCCTGCATGCGTTCCGGAAGGAGAAGTATCCGAGCCTGTTCGGGCGGACCCTTCCGCGCGAAGCGATAGAACGGGCCTTGATCCTGATGATCAGCTCATTCCTTTTGATCAACTTCGTCTCCCTGATCCTGCTCGGGACCGAGGGCGGCCTGGTCTCGCCTCAGACCGACCCGGGCCGGTTTATGAAAATCATTTTTGAGGCCACCAGCGCCTTCGGCACCGTGGGCCTGAGCACCGGGATCACGGCCAGTCTCACCGTGACCGGGAAGCTCCTGATCACATCCTTGATGTATATCGGCAGGGTGGGCCCGCTGACGCTGATTTATCTGTTGCAAAACCGCGGGGAAAAGGTTTCAATAGTTTATCCGGAAGAAGAGATTATGGTCGGCTAGGAGGAAAGATGGCTCAGATAGCGATAATCGGATTGAGCAGTTTTGGGTATTTTCTGGCCCAGCGTTTGAGCGAACTGGGTTCGGAAGTGCTGGCGGTGGACAATAACCGGGAGCGGATAGACAAGATCAAGAATTTCGTGGCCAAGGCCGTGATCGCGGACGCGACGGACCGGAAGGCTTTGGAGCGGCTGGAGCTGGAGGAGATGGATACGGTGGTGATCAGCCTGGGAGAGGATATTGAGAGTTCCATCCTGGCCGCTTTTTATCTGAAGGAGCTGGGCGTGAAGAAGGTCGTGGCCAAGGCTTTAAGCGAGGATCACGCCCGGATTTTGGAGCTGATCGGCGTGGATCAGATTGCGTTCCCGGAACGGGATTCCGGATACCGGCTGGCGATTTCGCTCAATCAGCCTGAGATCGTGGAATACATCCCCCTGGGCAAGGGGGTGAGCTTGGTGGAAATGAATCCCTTGAAAGAGATGATCGGAAAGACCATCAGGGAACTTGATTTCAGAAAGAAATACCATTGCCAGATCGTGGCCATCCGGCTGAAAAAAGAAGGAGAAAAGGTCATTCTTCCGGAACCGGACTTCGTGATTGACAACGATAATATCCTGGTGATGATGGGGCGGAACGAAGACTTGGAAAACCTGCAAAAACACACCCGTTAGCAATTCTGCCATTTTTTGTCACTTACTCTGTTAAAAATGGCGGGGTTAAGTCGGCTTGGCAGTTATTTTTATCTATCCCATTGAATGATTGACAAAATTGTTGAGTCCTATTATTGATATGGATTTTGCTCCATATTGATATGGAGATATTTGGAGATGAGGATTTACCTTGATTGAGTTGATGATCGTGGTGTCAATCATAGGGATCCTATCCGCCCTGGCCATTCCAAACTTTCTCAACTTTCGCGCCAGGGCCGCCCAGACGGAAGCTCGGGCGAATTTAGGCGCGGTTCATACCAGCCAGGTCGCCTGTTTCAGCGAATATGATTGTTATTCCGGGGGCACATAAGCTTTTGAGCAACTGCAATTTATCCCGATCAGCGGCCGGAATCGTTACACATATATTATTGACCAATCGGTTCTGCCCGGGACCATTCCGGTCAATCCGCTGCCCGAGGGTATCTCCTTGAGCCAAAATGGCTTTACCGCGATTGCGGTGAGCAACTTGGATAATGACCCTTTCCTGGATTTTTGGGCCGTCAACGAGAATCCGGATATCCGCAACCAGCAGGTTGACAGTTCAAGTTGGGGCGCGGACGGCTCCGATGTCAGGGGCAAATAACGGTTCAGATCATTAGGATCAGAAATCCGGCCTCAATCCCTCATCGTTCCAGGATGGAATAAAGCTCCAGATTGGCGCTCTCGGCCAAGTTTTGAGCCGGCCGGGTTTTGCTCCAGG